>CALLDL010000077.1 GCA_937998305.1 uncultured Desulfobacterales bacterium
CAGATTCACCCGGGCTCAGGATACCTGCGCCAGGACCTGGTAATGGTGGTGTAAGATCACTGCTGCTGATGTCAATACCAGCTATCAGCGGGGATACATTGGGTGCAGGATCAGTAACAGGGTCACCATTTAAAAATGTACTATCGGCTCTATACTGGGTTGAAGCAGGGACCGGGTCAGTAAGTACAACATTGGTTACCGGTCTTGAACCTAAATTAGTCGCGGTAATGGTGTAGAGTAATACATCATTTGGATCAACGATGTCGGGCGTACCATTATCAACTAATATCGCTACTGTCTTCTGAACATCAAAATACGGGAGACTGCCAACCACATCAATCGTTGGGTCATCAACAGCGGCTGTATCGGGATCATCTGATGGCTGTTGCGGGAAGATGGCACCACCTGCACCATTTCCGGAAACAAAACCCTGGTTGGAAATTATTGTACCATCAACAGCTGAAGCATTGACTACAACATCAAAGGTTATGGTTGCTGCATTGTTTGCAGCCGAATCGGTATCGGCACGCATGAATCCGGCTGTGGTATTTTCTGGTGCATTGATCAGGATGCCGGCAATCAGCGGATTGACGCCGGGGCTCGGGTCGGCTACCGCACTCCCGTTGAGGGTCGTGCTGTTGGCAGCGTAAGTGGTATTGGCAGGCGTTAAGTCCCGCAGCCGGACGTTGACGGCGTCCTCGTTGCCGATGTTTTTGATTGTGATGGTGTAACGCAGAGAGTCACCTGCCATCAGTTCAGCAGGGTCACCGGTGATATCCTGGGAAGTCTTCCAGATCTCGAAGGCGGGCGCAGAGCTGATCAGGGTGGAGGTTTGGTTACTCGGTTCGGAAGTCAGATTGCCCACAGTCAGCAGTGCCTGATTCAGCACGGCCGTTCCGTTTGGAATCGAGGGAGCGAGCATCGCCTCGAACACAATGGTTACCGAATCGTTTACAGCCAGTGTCAGGTTGCGAATATCAACAATACCCGTGCCGTTGGCACCGCCCGTGGCATCGGTGTTTGTGGTATCGGCACCGGCATCTATGATCAACTGCAGGCTGTCGGGAGCAAAATGGGCGTCCAACTCATCCACCACCGAGGCGTTGTTCAAAGGAACAATACTCTGATTGGTGAGAACGATGGTGTATCGGAGCGTATCACCGGGCTCGGCATTCGCGCCAGGATCTTGCCCTGTGGTTACATTGACGACAGACTTTACAATAGGAACCGAGAGCTCGGTCATTATCGTTACGGAAGTCGGGCCAGCGAAGTAGTCGTTAAGCCCTCCGATGCCGTCCGAACCATCTCGTTCGTAATTGCTAGGACCATCGATACCGGTCCACTGTACTGTAGCGCTGTTGACCAGTTCCTGCCCCGCTAGCACCCCACTCAGCACCTCCACGTCATAGGTCAAGGTGACTTGGGTCCCTTCGACCACGTCGATGTCCGTGGTGGGGGTCGGGTTCCAGGTCAGGACCTGGGGGGTGGTACTTCCGTCCCCTGTTACCGTCGGATCGTCAATGGTGTTGTCCGTACCGTCCACGCTGGTTGTGCCGATCCGGTAGGCCATACCCAGGCTCAAACTGTCTTCGATCAGAAGATCGAACGCATCAGAGAAGTTATCTCTCGATTCCCCGCCACTGGCAGTGAAACTTACACTGTAACGCAGGAAATCCCCGACATTTGGGGCCGCACCCGGGTTGCTTACATTCGTCACTGTTTTGGCGATGGTCAACAATGGCTCGACGATGGTCACGGGCCCGCTGGTGGAGGAGGTGTCCAACCCTCCCGGAATGTTTGTAGCCGTATAGCGGGCGGTATTGGTGAAACTGACACCGGCATTGGCCTGGTCATTATTGGCCACCCGGGCCGTCAGTGTAATGATGACCTGTTCACCGGCCGAGATATTGCCGATCCCCAAGTTCACGTCCCCCGGAGCAACGCTGTTGTCGGTCAGAGTCACCGGTGCGCCATTACCGTCCACCGCAGTGGCACTGACGTACTCCAGCACGCCGTCCAAGGAATCGGTCACTGCCACATTATCGAGCGCCGAGTTCATCGGCGCTGCGGGCACCGTGATTTGGTAGACCACATCATCACCGATGGTCGCCTCCGCCGGTGATATCAGGGTCTTCAATAGCTGCTCATCATTCACCAGATTTGTCATCCACACTTCCGCACTGTTGGTGGACGTGTAGATTCGGCCCGTTTGGGAAAGTGGTAGTGACCGGTATTCAGGCAATCGGGCCTGGTTGCTCCAGGTCGTCGAAACCGTGACATCTGTGTGGAATCCGATATTGTAATCCACCGTGATGCATTCACCCGGATTAACGGGGGCGCTATCCAGAAGCGCGATCCGCAATTCACCTCCTCGGGGAGGTGCGGTGTAGGTGTAATCGGTGCCTGCAATCAACGTGGACGTGCCGATTTTCACAACCGGCGGATTGGCCAAAAGATCGCTCTCGTCAAGCTCCGGCGCAAGTTGGTCCGTTATCACCACACCGTAAGCCGGCGCCAGACCATCGTTACAGGACGATAGCTGGAAGTTCATGACATCGGTGGAAATGTTGACCTGGTATGGATCGGCCACCGTCCCGGTGCCGATGCGGCCGGTGCCCAAATCCATTTTGCTGATGGCTCTCATTTGCGGCTGACGAACCTCGATCGTCTCTGTGGCCGTTAATCGGTCGGGATAGACCGCCGGGTCGCCGCCTGTGTAGGAGAGTCTCGCCAGGTTGTTGCGCAGAATACTGGTGCCATAATCCACACCCACCGGCGGCGCATCAATAACAACCCTCGAGACATACTCAATTACCAGTGTATCAATCGGCGTTCCGTCATTGCTTGGCGTGTTGGTAATATCTCCGAACTCCCAGCGCAAGGTCCCAGTATCGCCGACCGCCGGTTGTGCCGCCAACGTGTAGCTGAAATTGGCACCGCCTGTGATGGTGAAGCTTTCCAGCGCCAAACCTACCGGCAGGTCATCCTCCACCACGACGTTTCTTGTGGTGTATTCCTGGAGATTCAGCGTCAGATCGTAGGTTACGGTATCGCCGACGCGGACGATGGAATCGGTGGTACTGGGCGGTATCTCGGCATAAGAGTCCCCCACAGCCGATTTGGCAATGGAAGTGTTATCGAGCGTAGTGACGCTGACAGTGGCCGGACCAAAGCAATAATCATTGAGTGCATCGGTGATCGGGCAACCGACGCCGGTGCGCTCGGCCAAGGAATCGCCGTCGAGCGAGGTCCAGTCCACATAGGCGCTGTTAATGATGTCTGCCGTGACCGCTTCCACCGTCACCTGATAGGTCAGCACCAGCGTCTGGCCGTCGAGAATGTTGAGCGTCGAGTCCCCGTTCTGTTGGCCCCAAGCGAGCTCACCTCCGGGCAGTGTGGTGGGTGTCACTAAAAAACCGGTGACATCCTCGCCGTTGATCTGCGCAGTGGCGGAATCGGGGACCAGCGAGACGTTGGCCGGCAAGGTGTCGACGACGCTGGTGTCAAACGCGGTGGAGTTACCCCCATTGGGAATGGTGATCGAATATTCGAGGACGTCACCGACCGTGGCCGGATCGGTTGGCAGTTTACCCGCCGGCGTGACAAAGCTCACCGCCTTGGTGGCAGTCAGGTCCGGCTCGACCACGTTCATGTTGCTGGTGTTGCCACCGCCACCAGCTGTTTGTGTCGCATTGTTGCCGTTCATCCGGTTGTAGGTGTACGACGCGCGGTTTGCGAAGGCCAGGCCACTCGGGTTGGTGATGGTGTTCTGCAGCTCTACCGTAATATCGATGACCGCCTGGCCGTCGGCGGGAATGTCAATACCGGTAGCCGTGTCTTCAATAATAAGGTTGGTGGCACTGCCGGTATTGCTCAGAGCCCAGGCACCACCGGATATCACGGTTGCGCTGACAAAACTCAGGTTTGCATTAGAAAGACTCAGATCGTCCAGAATCCGGACATCATACAGGGGCACGTCGATCGGGGTTGCAGGTACTGTGATGCGGTACGTGAACTGCTCGCCGATTGTGGCGTTCTCCCGGGTATTCGCCTTCGACAGCGGACCAGGAGTCCGAATCTCAACCTCGGTGGGATCCTGGTCATTCGGATCATCCGGCAAGGAAACGCCGTTGGTGTACGGGTCATCACTCGTGGCGAAGAAGTCGTCGGTGGGATCCGTGGTTCCCTGATCGGCGTCAAGGCTCGCCTGATTGGAGACCACGGTGCCGTTGGTAAGGGTCGATCTAAGGGTGATGTCGAAATCGATAACGAGCTCGCCGCCGGGGGCAACGTCCACGCCGGTGACCTCCAGCAGGCCCGTTCCACTCGTCCCTCCAGTTGGATCAAAGGAATATGTACCGGAAGAGATCGTAACATTTGTTGGCGTGCCCCCAAAGGTGTTTACCACATCGAGTTCGTCGCTGATCGTGATCCCATTGATCGTCTGGTCAACATTGAAGAGGCGCACATTGTAGTGCAAACTGTCACCCGGAGCCGCAGTGGTGGCCGGGTACATGCCGGTGTTGAGGTTCTCAACGGTTTTCTCAAAATAGTAGCCGCTTAGCGCCGCCGTGATGGTCTCGCTGTCCTGGAAATCAAGTACGAGCGGTGTGCCGTCGGTGAGCGTGAACGGGCCGTATTGGCGACGGTCGCTATAGCTGCTTTCAGCGCTGAACCACTGGGTTGCGCCCGCCACATTCTTGAGCGTGGCTCCGTCATTGCTGAAACCTGAGTCCAGCTGAGATTGGTAGGTGATGATCAGGTGCTGAGAGGATCCGATCTTGGCTGCCGCCGTATCCAGCATGGTCATGCTGAGTTGACACAACGCGCCGCTATAAGTAGCGGTGTAGTCGATGCCCTGAACCAGCGGAGCCGTGACCGGGGTGACGCCGTCCGCCTCAAAAATCTGTGCGCTGACCCCTGGACCACTGGTGGGATCATAGGCGCACATGCCGACAGGGATATTGTCGAGGATCGTCGTGTTCCAGGCATCGCCGCCGCCGTCGTTCTGGACGTCGATGGTGAAGGTTGCTGTGTCGCCTATGTTCAGGGCTGTCGCTGTACTCGACTTCGTAACCACTAGATCGGGCCCGACGATGGCCATCGGATCCGAAATCCCCCACTCGCCCGGAAGAGGTTCATAGTACACGCCATCGATGAGTCTCCCGAACGACCACTTGGCGGTGTTGGTGAACACCTTTCCTGGCACGTTCGCCGGCGTGTCATTGAGGACGACCGTGATTTCGACAATGATCTGCTCTTCGGCCGGAATGATGGTGTTCGTATCGATGTTGAAGTTGAGCACACCACCCACATTGGAGAATGTATGCGGTACCGGAGCAAGGCTGTCCTGCCAGTAGGCGACGTGGTTCACATAGGTGAGGGAAGCCCCCGTCGCGCTGAGATCATCCGTGACTTTGATGCTGTGCAAGTCGTTAAGCGACCCACTGGAGTTGATGACGGTGCCCGTTCCTGCATCATACAAGACCGGGATTGTGAGCGTGTAAGTGAAGGGTATTCCAATGGCGGCGATCGGCGCTGGACTCTGCTTATCAATTTTTTCTACGGGTATTAAAAGGTTCTGACAGCCCTCTTGGATCGAGGTTGACGAGCCGTTAACAAACCAAATCGTGTGGCCAGCGACGGTGTTACAGGACATCTGTCCGGTGTGGAGAACATTGTCGAAGATAATGAGATAAGGCGTGGGATCATTATTATCAAAGCTAAAGTTGGTGCTCATCCCCCCTGGGTAATTCTTTATCGTGCAATTCATATCGAGCTTGATATTGTCAGGAGCAGGATAAAGGTTACCGTCAACGACACCGTTGTAGGGGGCATCGGAGCAATTGAATTGGTCCGCTTGCGCGGTGGAGGCTACGCCCAGCAGCAGGGCGAAGAGGATCAACAGAGGGATTCCGAGGTTTGCACTGCTTGTCTTTAGAGCTATGCGGAAACTTTTCCAGTTCCATATCTTCCGGTTCGAACACATCCCTAGCAGCTTGCCCAGCAACGGCAATGCCACGGCGACCCCGATCCATGCAGTCCAAAGCTTGGACCTGGTTCTCTTCGGCGGTGTAACGTGTGACCAGCACCGAAGAAAAAAAACCGGAAGACAGCAACCGGCCGCTATTAACTCAATTATCTTGTTAAAGAAAAAGAATTTTTCCATGACATCTCCCAATGCAATCGTTACTCCGCAGAAAGGTACATCAAGAGATGTCGCGGCTTTATAAAAGATATAGTGCCCGTCCGGCTAGTAAAGGAGCCGGATTTCGGCACTACTATTAAAAAACTTCGGTTCATTTTTTACCCCCACAGTAAAAAAAGTCGCATTTATAAAAAACTATCTTTCAAATATTTAATTCGTTTTTGCCACCCCCCTTTTCAAAATTTCCTCATCAGGTTTGGTTTTGGATGTATATTTTTGATTAATTGTTCCAGACGATGACGTGCAATAATCGTGCAAAATCTAAAAAAATAGTTTACAAGGAGGTTTTAAAGCGTTGATATTTCAATCGGTTAGTCTATATTCTGGAATCGCATGCTGGAATCGCAAGTAATACGAATTTGACAAATTTGGTCAAAAAAAATGCCCCTTTTTGACAAGTTTAAAACAAATTTGAATTTTATAGAAATGGGTGTAACATAAAAGCCCCTGGAGATAATTTCCAGGGGCTCGTGGGGGTAAAAAATGAAGGACGAAGTCTCTTCATCTTCCACAAGTTAATAAATATATACAATAAATTATAGAGTCAAGATTTTTTTCAACACGAACTCTTTAAAAAATATTTCATAATTTTTTACTATTAGACGTTTTTGATAAATTTTATTATTTAAAGATAGTCAGATTAAAAAGCAGAAATCATGCCAAAATCCTTCTGATACCCTGAAAGATTTTAGAGTTTAAGGAATTCAAATAGTTAGCTCGAACAGATAAATTGCACAACAAAGTATCCGCCAATATTTTGCAGTGTAGTGACATTATTTGACCGGTTTAAAAATATTTTTGCATTAACCAAAGGCTAACAAGTGCGCCAGAGGCGCACAAGCACTCCGACTTCCTGCTCCCAAATTAAGTGCGCCGCCACATTCAATTGTCTTTAATGTGCTGATTTATTAACTTTATCAGCAATTTGGAGTGGATGGGCGATTTTGTTTAGTAGACGTTATTTCGTATAGTAGCATTTAATTTATGTAACAAGCGTCTAGTGGACCGTCTATCAGTTCTTGGTTAAGTTAGGCCTGAAGAGTCACAGCCAAAAATAATAAAGGAACAACTGTTAGGTGGAACTCCACAGGCAACTACAAATTCGATATGCGACCAATATCACATTAATTTCAAAGGTTGATAGTTGTATCTAATTGCCGGTATCAAAGGTTGGAGTTGATGATTTCGAAGCGAAATCGTAACCATATTTGAGTGGTCTGATTTGAAGATTTAAGGCAGAAATCTTCAATTTTATACTTAAAATAATCGTAAAAAAGAAAATGAGCTGATCCATCCCCTTACTCGTACAACAAAACCCGGGAGAAAAAACGACAATATAGAAAGTCGCCTGAAAAATCAATCCGTCTGAACGAAATACCCCCGCCCTTTCAGGCGGGGATATGGTTATTTTCTAAAGGATATTGCTTTTTAAATTAGAATGTAGGTCCGGTACTCGAGAAGCCTGAAGGAAACGGCTATAATGCCCGCGACCACCGGGTCGTCGTGAATAATGACAAGTTCCTTGCTCTTGTTGAGTTTTTCAAGGTTGTCAAAGGTCCACAACTCCTCGTAAGGAATGTTGACAGCATTTTCGGCATGTCCCTTCTCGAATTTGTCGGCGGACCGGAAGTCAACCAAAACAGGGTTTCTCAAGGCCTTGGCCTTGTCAATTCCGATGACCCATGCGGCAGGGTTGCTTTGGTTGGCGAACATAACGTTCTGAAGAAGCTTGGAATCGGTTTCAATGGCAAAGAAGGCGTCCATCCAGCCCTTCATCCCGACCCGCATCCAGTGGACTTTGGTATAATCTTGGGTTACCGCCAGCCTGGCGGCGTGATAGGATTTCCATCAAAGATTGTCGGCACAATAAAAGACCAGGGGTATGTCTTTGTCCTTGGGAAGGGCTTCGACGTCGAACTCAGCCTGGGCCAGATCGAAATCGGGCCGCTTGTGATCTTTGGGAACATCCATGGTGATGTGGACGGACCCGGAGGCGCGTCTCATGCACCAGTCGGTCATGTGAGTGAAGGCAGCGATGAGCATGCCCCCCTCAGACTGGATTTTGAGAGCTTCCGGCGGAGAAACGACCACTACACCTTCGAGCGTTTCAGGTGTCAAACTCATGTAAAACTCCTTTCTTTGCAGTTTTTAAAATGTTTTTTTACAACAGATTTCAGATCTAGATACAAAATTTATGCCAAAACCGTAGAATCTTGATATATTGAAGCAAACCCGCGTTTTTCGACGATTTGAGCAGATACCACAGGTATGCATCGGTCAACAATCTGTGTCGTAAACTTGAAAATTACATGGGCGTCAACAGGCAAGGAACATATGCCGGATGTAACGGCTCAGAGTGGAAATCTCTTTATTTTTGAAGTTGAAGCCGCTGATTCTATTACACATAAACATGCTGCGGACCAGTGGTAACTCTTTGCGGAATATGCAAATCAACACGGGGCTGAATTCTGGGTTGTGATTCCCAATGGATCTAATTCAGATGCACGTTCAAAGTTAAATCCACTTGGAATTTAAGCAAATATCTTGAAAATGTAACAAATAATCTCTAACCAGGGCATTTCTTTTATACTCTACAATATTAGCCCTACAAGCAATAAAATCACTATTTGATACCATTTATCACTGATTTTCGTTATCCTCTCCTTGCTTACCGTACATCCAGTTGTCGTCCCCCATCCTAAAGATAGATATAGATAAAAAGTCCATTTTGGAATTAAACTCTCCAAAATGGATGGATGGTTGTTCGAAAATTTGACGCGAATACGGTTTAAAAAGCGAAAAAAACACATCTCTGATGCGATATCTCAAAGTTCAATGGAATTGGCATAATTTTTGAAGCAATGACCATATTATAGCCACTTAACTTAAAAAATCATTTGGCCAGAATTTTGAAAAGATAGCTTGTATTGCGGTTGTTCGCGACTCTTTCGGGCAGATGTTGGTGGGATTACGCATTTATTAAGGATGGCTTTAGCTGATAAAAAGGAAATGAACATGTCAAAAATGAATTGCTGGGAATTCAATATGTGCGGAAGAGAACCTGGCGGCGACAATGTGTCTGAATTCGGAATATGCCCGGCTGCGCTTGAAACGAGCATCGATGATTTCAACCAGGGCAGGAGCGGAGGGCGTGCCTGCTGGGCGATTTCAGGAACATTTTGTGAAGGAAAAATTCAAGGTACGTTTGCAGTTAAACTTAACGATTGCAAACAGTGTAGCTTCTTCAAATTGGTTCAAATGCAGCAAGGATGTAAATTGCAAGACACCCGGGAAATTCGCCGGGCACTCATATTGGCTAATTTGAAACGTCAAGTAGGAGAAAAATACAAAGACTATTTAAACCTGGCAATCAGACCTTTCAAGGGACAGTTGGGAAATACGCCAAAAGCCAATTGCTGGGAGTTTATGCAATGCGGAAGAGAGCCTGGCGGTGATTTCGTAAATGAATTGGGCGTATGTCCCGCTACGGAAGACCCTGCATTTGAAGGTATTAACGAGGGCAAGAAGGGTGGGCGTGCCTGCTGGGCAATATCGGGAACCCTTTGTCTTGGAAGAGTGCAAGAAGGATTTTCATCAAAACAATGCGACTGCAAACGGTGTGACTTTTATCAATTGGTACAACTGGAACAGGGAGATAATTTTTCGAAGACCAGAAAAATCCGTCAGCAATATACGCTTAAGAATAAAGAGCTTGATTTATGTAAGTACCCTGAAAGAGAACAACAGAAAAATGTAAGCCATAATTCAACCGGCGTAAAAATGTTATGGGATTGATGTTGACATCAGATTGACACCGGAAATCCTTGAAGGTGTAATGGTCGTTTCTCCGCCGGAAGCGTTCAAAATCCAGTCCGAAGAGGGCATACTCATTGTCGCCTTCACCCACATGACGGCCTGTTGCCCAAACAGGCCGTTGAGTTTTGAATAATAGCACTTTGTATCAACGATAAGGGGCAAAAGCAGACCCCATTTCAAAATATTTCAATAGATCCCCATGCTCCGAAATGGACATAACCGCAGAAGATCTATCACCTTTATATGTAATTTCACCCTGATATTCGTTATCCGAAAGACGAAGCTCTTTCTTTGCAATATTTACGACAGCCGGCCGTCTGCTTTGCTGCCTCTTTTTCTTATTCGCCGACGTTTTCCCGTCTCTGTCAACAGGGTTCGACGTAAAATGGGATTAAGTCCACTATTGACCCATGAAAGCCCAAAGATTATATATTGCAGTAAGTCACGTCCACTTAGAACAGAACATCTTGGAGCATGGCATTATGTGAAAGGGAATGGGAATGTTCGCACTGTGCTGCCTTCGCCGCTGGAGAGCCATACGTTATGTATTGTCTGGAAACTTGTTTGACAAATAAATCCCGTTATTTATTAATAAAAACCATTATATTTACTGGGTTCACGCTTATTGCTTTTGCAGCAAATTCAGTGCTGTGCCGATTGGCCTTGGGCGAAAAAACCATTGATGCTTCTAGTTTCACCGTAATACGTCTGTTATCTGGCGCTATTGTTCTTTTAGTAATCCTAAAAATCAACAGCAATAAAAATAGCTCCCCCATTAAAGGTAGCTGGCCTGCCAGTTTCATGTTATTTCTTTATGCTGTTACATTTTCTTTTGCCTATATTACTTTGGACACGGGAACCGGAGCCATCATTTTGTTTGGCTCAGTTCAGATAACGATGATATTACTGTCTCTAATTTCGGGAAATCGATTGCATATAACTGAATGGATAGGTGTATCAATTGCATTCATTGGATTTGTATATCTGGTTTCACCTGGAGTAACCTCACCGTCAGTCATAGGTTTTTCTTTTATGACAATAGCCGGTATCGCATGGGGTATTTATACCCTTAAGGGGCGAGATTCTGTGAATCCACTTATGGATACGACCTATAATTTTTTACGTACCATTCCATTTGTTATTGTTTTGGCGATCATAGCTATTCAAAACACACATTATTCATCTGAGGGGATATTGTTGGCTGCAGTGTCAGGTGGCATTACGTCTGGAATCGGTTACACAATATGGTATATCGCACTCGGTGGACTTTCAACCACTCAGGCTGCTGTGGTTCAACTGTTGGTTCCCGTAATCGCAGCTTTGGGGGGAGTTATATTCCTTTCTGAGAAAATCACTCTCCGTCTAACATTTTCAGCCATAATGATACTTGGTGGCATTCTAATGATCGTCCGGGGGCGATATTATTTTGTCCACTTAAAGTTAAACAGGAATTAGATAAGCACCCGTATTGCGGACATAGCATATTTATGGCTAAAAAAAAGTGTGATTCTTATAAGTTCTACTGGCAATCAGTTATATACTTCAAGACTCTGAATCTAATACCAAAATTGATTATAAACTTCAACTGTCTGCTCTTGACTAAAAGTAGATACAGCACAGGCCAGCATACATTACGTTAAACTGATTCTGAATCCCTGTCTTCCTAAATTCCCGGACTGGTTTTCTCCGATTAATATTTCTTCAAGCAAATGTAAATATCCAATGTTGGGGATTTTATAGGTTTGGACAATGTGTGCTGCAACACTGAATTGGCGACTATCTCACCAAATATATCTAAGAAAAAGGGATTAAGAGATGTGTTTTTCAGGATTAGGTCGCTTTTTTTCTAATGGGAAAGTTCACAGCCGCTTTTTGAGGGTGATCCACAACCGCGATATCTTACAACTATCTATTATTATTGCATTAATAGATAACATCCTCGTATCACAGTCGGGTAAAAAGAATCACCCCTTCAAATAAACACCTTTCCCAACACTCTTTACCTTACCCTGCTTCTTTAGCTTGTAAACAACATTATGAATCTTCTTCTGGTTAAATCCAGTCTTTTTCATAAGGGCAGAGGTTTCAACTCCTTTCTTTGTTCTGTTGATAATCTTAAAAACTGTATCAACTGCTGTTACAGGCTTTTTGGTAGCAACTTTCTTTGCGGCTGTATGAGATTTCAATATGGGAGGATAATTAACACGGTCTAAATGATCTGAAAAAGATGGGTTGCTCAGACGCCTACTCTTACATTGACTCACAAAGGAAAATCCTCTATGATTTTTCCCCAGCAAAGCAAGCTCTTATCACTTCACTTTACTCACTATCACTAAGGAGAAAACCATTATGAGAGGTAAACTGGGAATCATTTTATTGATCGTTTTTTTCGCAAGCCCGATAGCAGCTCAAGAACTCACAGGAACCCTCCAACAGATTAAAAAATCCGGTCAAATCAGAATCGGCTATCGTGTGTCTGAACCACCCATGTCATTTTTGGACAAAGACGGCAACCCGACTGGTTATTCTATTGATCTCTGTAAAGGTATCGTAACTGAAGTTGAAAACAAAATTGGTGCGAACGTAAAGGTTGAATATGTTCCCGTAACAGCTGAAGGGCGATTTAAAGCCCTGGGTGATAACAAAATTGACATATTATGTGGCTCAACGACTAAAACGCTTTCCCGTAGTGAACTTGTTGACTTTACGCAACTGACATTTGTCACCGG
>CALLDL010000078.1 GCA_937998305.1 uncultured Desulfobacterales bacterium
ATATCTATCCAACTGGATATAAGTTAGCCTTGCACCAAACTGCTGCTTTCAGTTTGGTGCAGGGTCATGGTTTGTCTGATTCGTCCCCTCAACGAATCAGACAAAAAAACCTCTCTGAGTTCTCTGCGAGCTCAAGCGACCCGAAGGAGAGCGGGCGAGAGAGAAAGAAAAACCTCTTTACCTGTCAGTCCTCAAAACTCTTAACGTTGACCGTCGCGCCGCTTGACACCCCTTTGAACACGGTGGCGTCACCCTCGATATGCCCGAAGATATTGACGGCGCTGGCAGCCCTGATCTCATCACCGCGACTGACCGGTGTCAGACCGAAAAAGATGCAGAAAGCATGACCTGTAGGCCAATACCCGAGATCCCCTAACTGGACCACCTCACTCGCACCCTCCTCTTCACCCAGTTGCACCGGGATGTCGAAATAAATCTCGTCACCCCAAGTATTGGCGCGTCCTTCGATGGGCAAGGCTTCATAGATGGCGTCCGCAGTGGGGCCATCATTCAAACTTGCAACAGCTGAAATATCCCCAGCACTGATCCGAATCTTTCGCATTCAACCCTCCTAACCTGGCACTTAGTATCAGCCCATTGAGTTAACAAACCTTTTTAGCTCTCACAGAGCTCACAGGGATCCCAGAGTCTATTTGATCTGAATTCCTGAGACGGGAATTCAGATCAATTTGCCATCCAGCACCAAACTGCTTCCTTCAGTTTGGTGCTGGACTGATGGTTTGTCTGATTCGTCCTCCTGCCTTGTTTAGGCTGGCCCACCGCAGATAATGCCAAATGGCGGATCAAGGGTTATTTAGGGTATTTTCGATAATGTCTACGTATTCTTTTACAACTGTTTTATTTAAACCGGTGGCCAAAGAGATAAATTCTGAGTCTTTGCCATCCTGGTGACACACGCGGACCCGATTGAAATCGTTAAGATAACGATCCACCGCCCGCACAGAATGTTTTGTCTCCTGGGCAACGGCCAATGGGTCTTTTTTATCAATTTCGACCTTTTTTATGATTATTGACTTGTGTGAGATACAACTGCCCATATCATGTAGGGAACCGGTGTGGGGCAGTGTGATTCTTTGTTCTTTTTCATAAACTTTTCGATATTGCGAAATAGCACTACCAGTGCGCCAGGAAAACAGCCCGATGTCTCGCATGGAAAGTAATGCCCCCTGTCGATAGGCCTCTTTCGTAATGCGGGCAATAGCTTTTTTCATGATTTGGCTCCTCGGCACACCGTTGGATAATTGTTCAATGTCCTGCTCATCAATAATGGTGAGCGTGACCGGCACAAATCGCACATTGCTTGAATCGGCTCGAGTATTGATACTGATGGCATTCCAAACAATTTGCCCGGGCTTTATATGTTCTTTTAACGGCAGCAGATCCTGCAGTAGTTTTACGAGCTCCTCAACCAGCTTGTTTCTCAAAATGGGACCGAGCAGTTTAGGAAACTCGCGTTTGAAAAAATTGTTCAAGGCACCTTGTAAAAAACGTGCTTTGACGGGCTGAAACCGTCTGCGGCAATCAGGTGATCTGATCATGACATCACCTCCTGATTGTCGGGATGTACACTTTTTTTTAAAAAATTTTCCAGCTCCTGGCGCCGATGATCTGCAAAATCAAGCTGCTGATAAAGCTCGATATATTCCTCGACCAGCTCGGCAGATAGCCGTAACAAAAAGGAGATTTTGTTGACATTATACCCTGCATGGTAAAGAGCTATCGTGCGTTTAAACTTGTCCACATAGTTTTGAATCGCCTTAAGGCTGTGGGCCGTATCTCTTGAGATCTCAGTGTATTGTTTGCCTTTGGCCCAATGCTTGATAATTAAAACCCGGTGCGACAGGGTTCGACCAATATCCTTTACCGTTGAGCGAAGTGGAATCAGGATATCGTTGTCTCTAAAGTATTGTAGATCCCGACAAATGGTGCGTTGACCACAGTTGAAAATACGATAAGCCAGATCTTCCACGGTCAGCAGGCCACCCTGATCCAAGGCCTCCTGACAAAGGCGTTGGATGCGATGTCTTCGAAGAGCCACCACCCCGGCTTGCTTGCGGATCGGCAGATCTTCTTTGTCATCGGTCAATGTCAGCGTAATGGTGACTTGCTTAGCTTCTGATAATCGCTGTCCACTTTGCGCCTCAATGGATACAACTGAAAGCTTAATTTGACCCGGCTTGAGGTTTTCACTGGAATCAAAGTAATCACCAAATACACGGTAAACCGTCTCAAGAACAGCCGAAGCCTCAAAGGGAGAACAGTTAAGACCATGAACAATCTCGTTTACAAACTGTTGATCGAGGCTTTTAGCATTAAGTCGATCCCACCTATAGTAATTACTGTTGTTGATCATATGGCCTCCAGAAATAAGGAGTTATTGAGTTCGAGGCTTAAGCACTCTTTTCAATTATGCTTAGCACATCTAAAAACTCAATGCCATATGGCACAATTATAGGTGGGCGAACGAAGACGGAAGTTTATCGAAGGGCAGTCTAAATACCTATTGTGGACGTCCCCCTTCCATTCGATTGATACTTATTGGCCGATTTTTTAGACGGATTGTTGTTCTTTGTTTTTGCATTTTTTACTATAAGACTACAGACTACAGACCTTAGT
Source organism: uncultured Desulfobacterales bacterium (assembly GCA_937998305.1). Lineage (GTDB taxonomy): Bacteria > Desulfobacterota > Desulfobacteria > Desulfobacterales > UBA11574 > UBA11574. The sequence goes on from CALLDL010000078.1 coordinate 2,638, forward strand.
TTTTTGATAATCTTAAAACTAAAGGGCGTCCCCTTTTACACATGCCTGTTCAAAAATCAAATTCAATCACTAAAGTAGACTCAGTGTAAACTAAAATGATCATTTGCATTGATTTTTCTAACCACGATATACACCACATACACTGTAAGACGTCAATATGAAAAGTAAAAACCTAGTAGTTGTGATCATGAAAGGTCTATTGGCATGGGTGATGCATCATGCAGATGGAACAAAAGAAAGACTCGAAAAAAAAGGGCAAACCCATCGAAAGGTGGGGACGCAAAGCCACGGGTCTAAATCCC
>CALLDL010000079.1 GCA_937998305.1 uncultured Desulfobacterales bacterium
ATGGCTTTTTGAATATCAAGTGTTGGTGATCGGTCTGGGCCAGGGTTAAAAAAGGTTGTGCCCGTCGGCCCGTTATGCCGGTTTGCCCGTAATTTAATACCGGCCAACTGGCTAACCGGTTAACCGGCTAACCAGAGATAGACACTTTTAACTTGTACGGCATTGAGCCCCTTTCAGGGGTAAACCAAAGCCTGGTCCTTTGGGCCAGGATTCTTTACTAATCATGTGGCGATTTAACAAATATAAACACATCTCCCCTGAATTATTTTGATCCTGCACTGGTCTCTGACCTAAAAACGAAAAAGAGTAAATAGACTGAAAGAGCGAGAAAAGCGGCGTCCCACAAAATAGTTTCAATGCTGATAGAACTTTCCTTGGAGGTTGAAAAACATCCGCAATTGACATCTATACCTCTCGCCAAATTAAACCATAATACTCCGATATACACGACAAGCAGGATATTACACCATACTACCGTTCCCGGCATCCAGAACCCGGCAATTAAAAAGACACCCATCAGCATTTCAAGCCATGGCAGAAAAATGGCGGTAACATTAATGAGCCCATCCGGAAGAATCTGGTAATTATAAACGATTTCGGCAAATGCTTTGGGATGCAAAATTTTGTCATAACTGGCGTATATAAATATCACTCCAAGAATCAATCGTGCACTATGGTAAAAAAAGCGAGAGAGATTTTTTCTTGTTTTCGTCATTGTTTTTTTCTATATTAATGACAATTGCTTAATACCTGAATCTTGCACAGGCAATCTTGCAAGATTCAGGTAATGAATCCAAGTCAATTAGCATCTTCCTTTTCTATGGGAAGATCGGCGTTTTGCCACTTTGTCCAGCCGTTTACCAGTATCCTGACATTGGTAAACCCCAAGTCGAGCAGAAAATTTGTCAGATTATGACTCAGCTCACAGGTTTCTCCGTCGCAATAGGTAATGATCGGTGTGTCGACAGATATATCTTTCGTAACCGCCATAAACCTCTGATCAACTTCATGCCAGGGAAGACTGCGAGCGCCTCTGATATGTCCTTTTTCATAATCACCTTTCGGGCGGGCATCAATCATAATGGCTGTTTGCTTGGAAAAAAGGTTTTTTGCTTCGATCAGGGATATATCGAGCCGTACACCGGAAGGACTGATTAAACGAGTTTCCATGGACCAGTCATCAAACAGCGGCAACCGACTGTCTCGAAACTGGTTGATCGAAAACCCGAGAAAAACAGCCAGAGTAAACATGGCAGCGCACTGCCAAACCGATTGCAAAAATTGTTGCCCGGGCGTTTTTGATGTTTTTTCCTGAAATTGTATGAACATGCCGGATGGTTCTCCTGTTTTCGAAAAGCATGCATTACTTCTATAAAAAATTTATTTCGTCATAAAAAACCTGGTCCTCCCCCGCGTAGCGGGATCTAAGATGGGCCAAGCCTGTCCCGCATTGCGGGAGATTCTTTACTTCGGCCGGTTGCTCCAAAGGCTTTTTAGCAATATTCGGGTGCGAACTCGAGTCAATATTATTGCTCACAATTTAGGTCAAAGCCCGATCAAAATCATCGATCAGATCCTCGGTAGTTTCCAGCCCCACGGAAAGTCGAATCAGACGGTCGGAGATTCCGGCGGCTTTACGTTCTGTGGGAGACAGGCCCGAATGAGACGTGGTTGCCGGGCGGGTGATCAGCGTTTCAACACCGCCGAGACTCGGTGCACTGATGGGAAGATGCGTACGTGCGATAAACGCATCTGCAGTTGACACGTCGCCTTTGATTTCAAAACTGAGCATCCCGCTGTAACCATCCAATAATTTCTGAGCCAGATGGTATCCGGTACAGGTATCCAATCCCGGATAATTGACTGTTTCCACGGCTGGATGCGCTGAAAGAAATTTGGCGATAGCCAGCCCACTTTCATTCTGGTGTTTCATTCGAACAGCCAGTGTTTTCAGCCCTCGATGGAGAAGGAAGCAGGCGTGTGGGTCCAGCGATCCGCCCAGGTGAATGAGTTTACGGGCAATTTTATGAATCAAATCTTTACGCCCGATAACGGCGCCTGCCACGATATCGGAATGGCCGTTGAGATATTTGGTGCAGCTATGCAATGATAGATCAAAGCCCCATTCTGCCGGACGGAAGTTGATGGGGCTGGCAAAGGTATTATCAATCATTGAAATCAATCCATGGTTTCGGGCAAACGAAACCACAGCTTTCAGATCAGCCACCGCCATCAGGGGATTGGTGATGGTTTCCACATAAATGACCCGTGTGTTGGGCTTTAATTGTCTGGCCCATGTGTCGGGTTCGTTGCCGTTAATAAAATCAAAAGATACCCCTAAAGTTTTAAAGTCCGAGTTGATGAAATCGAGGGTGCCGCCATACAGGCAGTCCTGGACCAGAAAATGGTCTCCCGGTGCTAACAGGGCCAGAAAGGTTGTCGTGATAGCGGCCATACCGCTGGCAGTGACCAGAGCGACATCGGTATTTTCTAAGGCCGCAAGCTTTTGATGCAGCGCAACATGATTGGGGGTGTTGTTCATGCGGATGTATTTGAGCTTGTCATAATGGTCTTGGCCTGCATATTCAAAGGTTGATGATTGAAATATCGGCAGGGTCACCGCCCCTTCGATGCGGGGTTCCGGTTCACCGGCATGAATCAATTTGGTTTCGATGTGCATCGGCCGCTGAGTCATAATGAAAATCCTCTTTACACAGTTTTATTTGCGAGTTTTTGACAATGGAAACGAAATTATCCTGCGGTTTAAACGGAATGTTATTTTGAGAAAGACTATAGCAAGTCGGGCATCGACAAGCTTTACCCTTCCATAAGAACCGTCATGTGGACTTCGAGTGACTCTTTCAATGCCTCCATGTTGTAACCGCCCTCGAGTACGGAGACGATCCTTCCTTTGGCGTAAGATTCTGCAATGTTCTTTACGCTTCGTGTCAGTGATTCATACCCTTTTTTAGTAAGACGGATATGGGCCAAAGGATCAGCCATGTGAGCGTCAAAACCTGCGGATATTAGAACGAATTGAGGTTTGAAGTGATCCATGGTTTGCTCGACGTGTTCCATAGCTTTTAGATACGCTTTATCTCCCGAACCGGGGGGCATGGGAAAGTTTTGGGTGTATCCTTTTCCTTTTCCGCTTCCTGTTTCTTGAGCCCATCCCGTACCAGGGTAGCAGGAAGACGGATCCTGGTGAAAACTAACGTAGAACACTGACGGGTTTTCTTCAAAGATATTCTGGGTACCGTTTCCGTGGTGGACATCCCAGTCAATGATTATTATCCGGTCTATGTCGTGTTGCTTTTGAAGATACTTTGCCGCGATGGCCACATTATTGAAGTAACAGAACCCCATGGCCCGTGATCGCTCTGCATGATGTCCCGGGGGTCTTACTGCGCAAAAACAATTTTTAACCCGGCCCTCCAAAACCTCATCCACCCCCTTTAACACGCCGCCAACGGCATAACGTGCCACTTCGAAGGTGGCCGGGCTTAAAGGGCATTCCGGCGTGTGTATAAACGGGGAAGCGTTGGTTACGTCTCTTTCAAATTGGTCTATATAGCCCGGTTCATGACAGAACGCTATAATATCCCGTTTTGCAGGTTCAGGTTCAATATGAAAAAGTTTTTCCAAGAGCCCTGTGATACGAAGAGATTCGATAATGGCGGTGAGTCTTTTTGCCGTTTCCGGATGATGAGGTCCTGTATCGTGATTTAAATATATGTCATCGTACACCAAACCTGTTTTGACCATTTGTATTATCTTCCCCCGGTTAATCTTAAACCAGAATTTTAATTAATCCATTAAACTTTCAGCTACGCTAATGGTCCCAGCTTTGCTATGCAGGTATGTGAGTTTATATTCACCGCCCGCTTCGCTTGAGGCACAGAGGGCGCAGAGAATAATAATTTTTCCATTGCCGTTGAGAGGACGGCAATGGAAAAGTACTAAGCAGCTTATGCTGCAAGAAAGCAACGATTGATAAATGCTTTCAATACAGCGAGAACTCGATGTTATATTCCACGAAGAGTTGTGTCATTTTGCTTTTCGGCGTCTCAGCGAAAAGCAAAAAAGAAAAACCAAAAACTCTGCGATCTTTGCGACTCTGCGGTGAACAATTTTTTACTGAAGACCCTTTTAGGGGTGGTTATTGACTGTTAGCCTGATAAAGAAATTGGGCAAAAAGAGGGATTTTGCAAAGGTTTCGTATATCAGGCAGAATAAGCTGCGTAATACATCCTGATGAAGCTTGTATGGCTCTCAAAGGCGATTTCCGGTAATTTATTATAATGAAAGTGAGCTGCGTCATTTGCGTCGTCGCCGGCGATAAGGTTGCCGGAATAGCTTTTAACCAGATAGCCCACCATAAGTACGGTATGGTACAGGGCGCTTGGGTTGGCTGAGACACCAAGGAGCATATCGATTTTGCCCGCCAGTCCGGTTTCTTCCCTGAGTTCTCGTAAGGCTGCATGTTCAGGTGTTTCACCCAGCTCCATAAATCCGCCAGGAAGACACCAGAATCCTTTTTTGGGCTCTACGCTGCGTTTGACAAGCAACACCCTATCTTTAGTGTCCACAACGACCAGGCATGTGGCCGGTATGGGGTTTTCATAGATGGGCTCATTGCAGCGGTTGCAGTACCGGCGCAGGGCCCCTTCACAGAATTTTTCGACGAGTCCGGTTCCACAATACGGACAGTACCTTTTTTCCCTCATCATTAATCGTCAAAATCTCCTTCCGGGCCCTTATCTGAAACAATTGTCGCTGCTCGCTGGGCAATCTTTTCGGAAGTCCATTCATCGGGGTCTTCAATTTGGCTTGCTTTTGGTCCCGGATCATATGTTCCAGCCTCGAGAATGGCGTTAATGGCGAGGGATGCCGTGTCTTTGGCGTTGAAGACATTTACAAGCATGTTATAAATAAATTCTTCAACCCGCTTGATCATCCTTTCTCTGACTGCTTTAGGTTGTCCCATGAGCTTGTTTTCAAAGGGCAGGTTGAGTTTCTTATAATTTCCTCCCTTAAGGCCTTTGGATTCAGCATAGGCCGTCATCTCTTGCCACATTTCTTCGGTGGCCCCCTGATCTTTAACTTTAATGAAGTTGCCATCCTTGTCGAGTATGGCATTGCCGAAGTCATTGACCTCGAGGCCCCAGGAGATCATTTGCAGTGCTGTGGCTACATTTGCTTTGGTTGTCCTGGTTTTAGTCGCTATTTCTCTCAACCTGTCGGAGTTGTTTCCGGATGTGCCGTGTTGTGCGCCTGAAATCCGGTGTTTTGCCAGGGCCTGATGAATTTCAGCGGTTAAATCAACCTGTATTCCCTGTCCACTTGCCTCGATACCGTGAGTTGTTCCATTGTTTAGAGCGATCCAATCCGGGAAAATATTATGGGCGTTGAGTCCTTGAATAAGAAACAAGGCTTCTTCGACGGTTGAGAGCCCTTCTTTCCCTTTGATTTCACCAACTTCGGTTTCAAGTCCTGCCCATTTAGGAACAAAAGGGTTCAGTCGCAGGTTGGCCAGCAGGTTCTGATCATCAGGCAGATGGGATGCATCAATGGCAATGGAGGTCATTCCTGCTTCAAAAAGTGTTGGGATTTCGATCTTGGCGGCATCAACATCCTGCTCTTTTTTGATGCCATAGTGGTCGGCGTGGATTGCCACAGGAACTGTAATGCCCAATTCATTACAGATTGCATCGACCTGCCGGGCAATATTCCAGTAATTGACCGCACAATACGCACTGGCACCACCTTCGGACCTGGCAATTTCTATGATGATGGCGGCATTCGCCCTTTGGGCGGCCTGGAGAGCGCCTCGAATAACAAAGTTGTTTCGGCCGTTGGCAGCCATAGCAATGGCTTTACCCTTGGTGAGCATTGCCCGATCAACAAATTTTCCGCTGACGATCAGGGCCTTTGAATTTGGAAAAAGTTTTACCACGTTGGGCGGGCGGCCAATTTTCAGTGCTTCTTCAAAATCCGTTGACATAACGGTTCTGCTTTCAGACATTGCTTAACCTCCTTCTGGTCAGCGTTTAAGGTGAGTAGAATGGCAGCTTATCGTTTTCAAATATCAAAATCTATTGATCTGACATCATGCAATATTTCGAGGATTTCCGATTTGGATGAAACCGGGCCCCAGAGTGCAGCCCAGCCCATTTGAAACTGAAACAAACCATCATAAGCCGTATCATGAAATGATCGAATCCGATGGGGGATCTCGCGTTCATTCAGGATAGAATCGACAAGCTGTGTCTCTACGATATTGTCCAAGATCGCTATATTTACAAATTCCTGCTCGTATGTTTCATCCATATCTTGATCTAAACATGTTAAGTGCGAATCCAGTCATACCAGAAATTTACTTTTTTAGGTTCTTCACCAATTTAATTGGAGAAAAGGGTCCAAGGATTCAAGGGGTCAAGGATTCAAGTGTTTGTTTTCTAAAGATTTTATCAGCGCATTTAACATTCTTTCGATTTCTGCGATGTCTTTTTTTAGTGGTCCCAATTCACCTTTTTCAATTAAATCTAAATCTTTAGCTA
>CALLDL010000080.1 GCA_937998305.1 uncultured Desulfobacterales bacterium
AGTGATTTCGATAGGATCTTCGGCGGTCCATATCTTAACGCCCGGCTTGTTGATATGACCGAGGATGGCATGCAATGATGTTGTCTTACCGGAACCGGTGGGTCCCACTGCCAGAATCAGACCGTAGGGCTTTGCGATAACGCGCTTTATCACGTCAGCGTTACGCTTGGTGAGTCCCATCTCATCGAGTTTCATGGCGCCGGCAGAGGCTAGGATTCTCATGACGACATCTTCAAAACCACCTTGTGTTGGAAGAGTGGCTACCCGGAGTTCAAATGTCGGGACACCCTTGCGTCTGAATTTAATCTTGCCGTCCTGGGGCAAACGGCGCTCGGCAATATCCAGGTTAGACATAATTTTGACTCTGGAGATAATGCCGCGGACCATTGAATTTGGGGCTTTCATATATTCCTGGCACACACCGTCCAAGCGGAAGCGAATGGAGGTGGATTTTGTAATCGACGAGGGCTCAATATGTATATCCGACGCATTTTTCCGGTAGGCCGCAATAATGACCTGGTCCACAAGCTTAACGATCCGACCGGACGCCTCATCGTAACCTTCGTCTTCTTCAACTTCATCCTCCTCTTCTTCAAAAGAGACATCAGGAATTAAATCAAAATCATCAAGGGCTTGATCAACTGTTTGAGTCTCTTGTGCAACCTGCCCACCATCAAAAAATCTATTAATATATTGCTCGATATCTTCACGTATCGCCACCGAAAAATTAATCCGACTGGTTTTCATCAAGGCTTTGATATTGTCGGTCTTATTCAGATCCCGGGGGTCGTCAACCAGGATCTCCACGCCATCTTTATCCCAGCTCATCGGAACCCAGTATTCGTTCTGCAAAAATGTTTTTTTCAGATTGGAAAGCAACTCGACCGGAACCGTAAAGGATGGATCGAACTCACGGAAGGTGGTGTCATAGAAAAGGGAAAAGGATTTACCGATGGCTTTTTTGCTGATTTTATTATGTTCAATCAGAACATGTTCGACACTTTTGTTCATCTTTTTTGAAAGGGCAAAGGCCTCCTGCAATTTGTCCGTAGTGACCATCTTCTCGCGCAGCAGATAATCATATTTGGAGCCGGTGGTAAAGGTGGCTGCAATCGAATCCATTCTTTTTTTAATCTCAGCATCATCCGGATTCAAACTGTGGGCTGCCTTGTAGTTATCAAGGGCGACTTCGCGATGGTCGCGTTTCTCCATTTCCTGACCAAAAAGAAATCTAATGTGGGCTACATCCTTTTGGCCGAGCTTTTGGTCAGTTATCAGTTTGTTGAATTCTTCTGTTGCTTTGGACGGGGAATGCAATTTTAACAGGCTTTCGGTCAGCTCGGGAATGACTTGGCCCGCGGGATAGTCCTCTTTAAGCAGTTTGACAAATTCGGGTATGGCCTCTTGGTGCAGCCCCATCTCTTTGAAAGCCGAGGCACTATCCAGAATCGCCGGAATATCTCCCTGGTCTGATAAACGCTTACGGAGCATGGTAATTTCTTTTGCCGAAACACCTTTTGGCCCGCTTTCATCTTGACTGTCAATTTCCTGTTTTAGCAAACGAATACGCTTCTCAATCTTATCGTGGGTTTGAGTATCCTGAGGTGACACACTCCCCAGAATTTTTTCGTAAATACTCAGCGAATCTGAAAATAATCCCATGGAGCGGCAAACTTCGGCTTCATTGATACTGGATTCGATATCTGTCTTCATTGCTTGCATTAACCCTTTCATTTAAAGCAGCGTGATTGAAGGATCAGCAAAAAATCGCCTATCACGCTTGCATTTTATTTATTTTTTTTAAAAAACCGCCCAAACTTTCTGCTCGATTTTGATTGTCTTAACAACGGCAGAAGAATATCGCAGTTTAATCGGATTATCGCAATTGGCACAAAAAGAGCCATTAATATGACCAAATACCCTATCTCAGTTCTGCGGATGTAGATTCTGCCCTTTTCAAAGACCAAATCGGTTTCGCGCATGCCTGCCAGAGATTCAATAAAAAAGCTCCAATCTCGGTGTCCAGGTTCTTCGTCAATGGGGGCGATATATTCTTTAAAAATAATATCCCCTGAAAAAGAAAATAACAAAATGCCCTTTACACCTTTGGTATTCAGTATATCATTAAACAACTTGCGCATGTTCGTCATTAAAGTCGATGGTTTTATTTATAACTAAATTGAGCGATTGTCGAGGTTGCCGCAGATACAAGGAAGATGTCGTGCCGCTATAGTCGCCTATGCAAGACGGCGGACGACATCTGACACCGTAGATGTTTTAAGATCGGCAATCCCGAAGGGTTTCAAATTTTAAAAATATAAATCGATAGAATTCATTGAAAATAAGGCTAAATTATCCCTTTTAAAAATTTGAAACGCTCATTTTAGTTTATTTCATTCGCTTATAACACGAAGGATTTTGTCCCTCGGACACTTTGGATCAACGGTAATCACAGTGGTCTTTGGGCCCGGAATGAGGATGTAATCGTTTGTATCACCCCTGTCGATGTATCCGAGCATGAATCTGCCAAAATGAAAAAATTCTCCGGTCTTTGATAGCTGAGCCACCCTGCTGTCCCAAAATTCATCCTGATATAAATCTTCAAGACCACATTGTTGACCGATTCGGTTTTCAATTCTCTCCTTAAGCTTTTTTAGTAGATCGGCAGGCTCCTCTTCCCCCTGCTCCATCTGTTCCATGACACTTTCGGGCACCTCCTCCGGTTCATCCTCGTCTTTTCGGCGCATGGCTTCAAGGATGAGAGGTTGTAAATCGCTCTGAATTTTATTTTCCTTTAAGGCACAGCCATTTTGAATTGAAAGATTCACTGCATCCCATGAAAAAATTTCTTGGGCAGCTGTTTGACCTTGCATGTTGTTTACC
>CALLDL010000081.1 GCA_937998305.1 uncultured Desulfobacterales bacterium
CTTTTGGGCTTTGAGGTCGGTCCGGATCAGGATACTTCGCTTACAGCGATCGACACCAAGAGCCAGGTCCTGGCTTTGAAGAATTTTAAACCCGACCTCGTATGGCATGGCAATACCACCATGTCTACGTCCGCCACCATTCGTGATGCATATGCCCTCGGTCTAGGCGCCGATCATATTGTCAACAACTGGGGATATGATGAGAATCTGCCGAAACTTGCGGGTAAGGCCGGTGAGGGCGTTATGGGAGGTGCGGTCTGTGCCTTTTTTGGAGAAAACGTCCCCATGATGGACAAAGTGGTAGAATACGCTAAAAAATACAATCCCGGCATTCCACGGGAAAAACGCCTCATCCGAACGGTTCAGGCCTGGGGTGACGTGCTTGTTCTCTGGGAAGCCTTAAAGCGGGCGGACAAGGCCGGAGATTTGAGCGGCGAGAGCATCCTGAAAAACGGTTTTGAAACCATGAGGAACTTTGACATCGGTTTAGGAGCACCGCCAATTACCTATACTTCAACGGATCACCGTGCTGCTTCAGGGTTACCGATTTATGAGGTTAAGGACGGAAAATTTCAAGTCGTTGAGAAAGTTGATTTGAAAAGCCGCTGGCCGAATAAATGGGCCAAGGAATGGCTTGGATGGTAGTTGTATTCGTTGATTGGTATAATAGTTGAAAGGTTAAATAGTAAAAAAGGCAAATTCTTTATTTCTATTAGACTAGCAGACAAACTATCCATTTAACTGACTCCCGAAGGAGGCCAAATACGTTGTCCGACGATAATATGATATTAAAGATCAACAACATTGAGGTTAAATATCACGAGGTCATTCTGGTGATCAAGGGCGTCTCTATTGAGGTCCCGGAAGGTGGAATTATCGCACTTCTGGGGGCTAACGGAGCCGGGAAAAGCACGATCTTGAAGGCGATTTCAGGACTGTTAAAACACGAAGATGGCGAAGTGACGGACGGGTCGATTGAGTTTGTGGGAGAACGCATTGACAAAATGGGCCCGGAAAAAATTGCCAAAATAGGTATCGTCCAGGTAATTGAAGGCCGTCGTGTATTTGAGCATCTTACTGTCGAGCAGAACCTGAAAGTGGGTGCGCATATGAAGAAACGCGGTCGATCCATCAAGGACGGCCTGGAGATGGTCTACCATTATTTCCCACGCCTGAAGGAAAAACGCAATGAAACCGCCGGCTTTATCAGCGGCGGTGAGCAGCAAATGACCGTGGTTGGACGCGCCCTGATGACCAGTCCCAAGCTGATCCTTTTAGATGAGCCATCCATGGGACTGGCTCCGTTGCTGATCCATGAAATATTCAATATTATTACAAAGCTCAACCAGGAAGAGAAGATCTCGATCCTTCTGGTTGAACAGAACGCCAAACTTGCTCTCAATGTTGCCCCACATGCCTATGTCATGGAAAATGGGCGCATCGTTATGGACGACAGTGCTGATAAACTCAGGGAAAATCCGGATATCAAGGATTTCTACCTGGGCATGACCGATTTTGGGGGTAGAAAAAGTTTTCGGGATGTTAAGCACTATAAGCGAAGAAAGAGGTGGCTCACCTAGCCTATTAAAAAAAGTAAGGGAGGTCAAATATGCATAGAAAATCAATAGTACTTATTTTATTGAGTATTTTTATTATGGGCGTGCTCTTGAGCGGCTGCGCATCGATGAGCAAACCCAGTGATAGCAATTTTAAAGCTCCGGTGGTTACGCTGGATTACGTTGATGTGGCCCATTACTTTGGGTGGTGGTACTACAGCGCCAAGGTAGAACCTACCAAAGGAAAGGCCGGGAACAATGCGGGTCCTCTGGACTATGCCTTTATTTTTAATATTGAAAACCCCAATTCATTTCCGGTTATGCTGGATGGTTTCAAATTCGCCTGTGTCATCGATGGATTTGAGCTCAACTCGGGCTATTCCACTGAGACGATGTGGATCCCGGCCGGCAAAACCAACCAGTTAAAAGTAGAGGTTATGTACGATTTTATGGGGGCATTACATAGTTTGCTTATTGTAGCCGGTCAAGAGTTAAAGGACAAGGGGATGGGCGCCGTGGACCAGATTGAAAAGATCTGGACCAACGCGCCTGATTTCTCATTCCCGGTCGGCGTGACGCAGGGTTCAGCTGTTTTCAAGGCAAACGGCATTACCAAAGTAGCCGGATTTGAGGGAACCTATCCCCAATAGGGCAAAATCAATCAAAGATTTTGTAAGCTAGACTTAATACTTCTTATCCTGCCCTCTTCCTTAGATGGAAGGGGGTAGGTTTAAAAGGGGGCCAATTATTTTTTTTGCTCACACGTTTCGACTTAAACTTTAGGGCCCTTGCTTATCTTGTAACAGATGCGCTTAGTTTGGCGTTAAATCCTAATCTAATTCTTTCCTTTTCAATCTTTGGTCTGCATTTTGAACATGAATTCGATTATGCAGTCACTTGTATAAAAATCAATTTTTTAAGGATAATTTTTCCATGGGGTTACACGATTATACATTTTATGATTTGATCAATCGCAACGCCGTCTGCTTCAACGACCGTCAGGCCTGGTTTGA
>CALLDL010000082.1 GCA_937998305.1 uncultured Desulfobacterales bacterium
TATCCTGTTCGATTTCTATTTCGATAGCAAAATCGGGACACCGGAGTTCACAGAGCTTGCAACAGATACAATCTGTGGGTCTAGCCGGAAGTACTTTATCGTTATCACTGAGTTCCAGGACATTCTTGGGGCAAAAATGGACACAAATACCGCACCCCTTGCACCATTCAGCATTTATTAAATGCGCTTTTAACTTGGGCTTAGTCATGAAAATTCCCTCTTATTTATTTGACGGCTTCGTAAAAAGTTCAACTTCTGCGTTGCGAGGCATTCCTCGTCACTGCGGCGTACGATAAGTACTCCTCATTCCTCGGAATTTGCGCGCCTTGAATTTGAAGTTTTTTATTTTGCCGTCGAATACTGACTTTTTACGAGTTCAAATAGCTTCAACGAATTGGTTTCGCAATCTATCGATACTCCGGATTTTCAATTATGTACGGATTATAGATTGCATAATGATATAATATTCGAATGTCAATGTAATTATACCTGAAGCGGTAATGCTTTCAAAAGGCTAAAGTGTTACAAGATTAATCGGTACTTAAAATCTTCAATTATCGATTCTCAATCATCTATCCCGGAATCCTAACCAAAATACCGGCATTGGGTATTGCAGCCACAGAACCAGTGGATTGTTTCACCAGAAGTTTTACCTGATCCAGAAAGATTTTTTCAACACCAATGGTTTTACAGATAGAATCACTCAATTGGGTGACCATTAAAATTCTGATTCGTTTTAATTTAGCCATCATGGAAAGCGCCGTTCCGCCGTTTCCTTCATAATTTTGGGCCAGTCTGTCAAACGCATTTTTCCAACTGCCCATTTCAAACCAGGGCAAAAAGGTTTTCGATCCCACACTGTCTTGGCATTCTGCCAGGATAATCAATATGCCGCTGTTACGGACAAATTTGGAAGCATGCTCGATGGCTTTGTGGCTCTGGATAAAGTTTATATCCTTTGGATACCCGCCGCAGGATGCAATGACCAGATCATAGTCTCTGGTGACGGCAACCTCACAATGTTTTCCATGCTCGACACAGGCGTTTTGAAAATGATCGGTTCCCACACCCGGCAACAGATCACAAACCTGTCCCTTGCTGTCGAGAATACCATGGATGGCCAGATCCGCAGGACAAAAGGTTTCAAATTCCGCTAAATCTTCTGCCAGGGGATTTTTATCCAGAACGCCTGATTGACAGCATGGTGAAAGGGTTTGTCGTTTTTTATCCAAAAACAGCCCGTGATTGTGATAAATCGACTCTTTTTGACCCAGTCCGGGAAAGATCAGCTTACGGCCGCCGCCGTAACCGGCGAAATAATGATGAGATACAGCACCGAAGGTGATTAAAAAACCGGTTTCAACAATATCGCGCCGAATCAGCACCGATGTCCCGCGGGAGGTTTTTCCGGAATTTACAAAGCATTTGTCATCCATACAGTCGTGATGGATGAACCGAACATTTTGATAGACACCTCCATATGCTTCGAGACATTCTTTGTCCGTCTGCAAAGCGTGTGTGCCGTAGGCGATAAACAGGGTCATTCGGTCCGGATCAGCACCAAAATTTTCCAGGGTGTCGAGTAGAACCGGCAAATATTCAGGATAACCGCACAGCCGGGTTTTATCGCCGACAACGATGGCAATGTCTGAAAGATCCAGATTCAAGCGTTCGAGTTCTTCACGGAGCCTGGAGGCGAACAAAGACGGCGTTATTTTTTTGTCCGGTTCATGGATTTGAAAAATGTCCGTCCGGTCCGACAAGGGAAGAGAGATTTTTCGCCTTCCATATTTTAACTCAATGGTCTGACCCATAATATAGGTTCATGCAGCTTTTTTTGTTTATTTCGGTCTAGAAAACCACGTCCTCCCCCGCAATGCGGGATCTAAAATGAGCGTGGTCAGAGTTCTTTGGCTTTGCCTGGAGAATCGCTGCAAGAGTTTGAAGTGAACTAAAGTTTAAAGTGAGCTAAAGTTAAGGAATTCTGTCAATTTTATAAAAACATTGGAGCGAAGCGACACCATAACTTTAGTCACTTTAGATCACTTTAGTCACTTTACACTTTTGCATAAAAAGGAACTACATTTGCAGAACAATTTCTTCCGCAAACTCCGAACATTTAACTTCAACGGCACCTTCCATTTGGCGTGCCAGATCATAGGTGACCCGCTTTTTTGCAACCGCTTTTGCCAGTCCTATCCGAACCCGGTCTGCAGCCTCTTTCCAGTCAAGGTAGTCGAGCATCATGGCCCCGGAAAGGATCAGTGAGCCGGGATTCACCTTGTCCAGTCCTGCATATTTCGGTGCCGTGCCATGGGTTGCCTCAAAAAGGGCAATGCCGTCGCCGATATTGGCGCCCGGTGCCATTCCGAGTCCGCCTGCCATGGCAGCCAGTGAGTCGGACATGTAATCTCCGTTTAAATTAGGCATGGCCAGTACACCATACTCTGCCGGACGCAAAAGAATTTGTTGGAACATGGCATCCGCGATCCGGTCCTTGATCACGACCTTGTCCGAGGGAATTGTGCCGTCGTATTTCTCCCACAATTCTTCTTCGGTAATGGTTTTTTCACCGAATTCTTCTTGCGCGATCTCATATCCCCAGGTTCGAAACGCTCCTTCGGTGAACTTCATGATGTTTCCTTTGTGAACAATGGTAACGCTTTCCTTTTTGTGTTCAAGGGCATATTCAATGGCCATTCGAACCAGCCGCTGGGTTCCAAAACGGCTGATGGGTTTTAATCCAATACCCGAGTCGGGCCGGATGTCTCGGCCGTCTTCGGATTTGACCAGATCGATGATTTTTTGGGCTGTTGAAGAGCCTGCTTTCCATTCAAGACCCATGTAGACATCTTCGGTATTTTCCCTGAAAATAATCATGTCCACGTCCGAAGGCCTGACCATGGGGCTGGGAATGCCGTCAATATATTTTACAGGCCGGACACAGGAATAAAGATCGAGTTCCTGTCGAAGGCCGACATTAATACTTCGGATGCCTTCACCCACAGGTGTGGTCAGCGGCCCTTTAATGGCTACGCGATGGGTCCTGATGGCTTCCAGGGTATCGTTCGGCAGCCAGGATTGGGTTTGGTTAAAGGCTTTTTCTCCGGCCAGAATTTCAAGCCATTGAATCTCTCGTTTGTCTCCGAAAACACTCGAGACGGCGGCATCCAGCACACGCCGGGAAGCCCGCCAGATATCCGGCCCGGTGCCGTCACCTTCGATAAAGGGAATCACCGGAAAATCCGGTACAACAAGATTTCCATCTTCCGAGTAAACAATGTTTCCACTATTTTCTGTCATACATGCTCCTTTTTGAAGTTATAAAATTCGGTTCTTCTCCAAAATAGTTGGAGAAAAGGATTCGAGGATTCAAGGATTCAAGGGGTCAAGTGATTGTAAACGCTTTGATTCAGATGACTTTAACACCGGAGTTTTTTCTGCCCTTATTCCTAGATCTTTTCAAAAATATGTTCTTATAAGAAAGTGACTCCAGGGATCAAGGTATTATCTTTATTTATTTGTTTTTAAAACTTTTTCACTCGAATCCTTGAATCCTTGGCCCCTTATCAATCGACCAACTCTTTGGGAGATGATTCTAAAATTCACCCACCAGTAAGAACCGAAAAGGAAAAAGATTTCATATTTATCACGAAAGCACGAAAATATGAAAACACGAAAAAAATAATATTAAATTAAATTGTCATTTACCCCATCCGCTTGCGGCGGGGTGGTTAATTAAATGTTTTGTGCTCCCCATATACAAAAACGTATCATTAAAACACCAAATAGTCACGATGCGTATAAATTCATTTAAGGATAAAATGCAGTTTCCAGTTCAGAAATGAGAATTTTTCCGCAAGGTCAAGGAAATCGAAAAATTGCGCGGAGGCATACAATTTGTATGTCGCACAAGCGATTTTGAAGATTGACCCCAGAGGAATAGGCTGCGCATTTCACAGGGCAGGCGCTGAGATTGCGGAAAAAGGCCATTTCCGGACTGGAAACTATATGAATCTCCTCATCAACTCATCAATCACCTCATCCACATTTTCCGGTGTAATGCCAAACTGTCTGCAGGCCTTTTGGGCCCTTTCCAGACGTCGGGGATGTTCCAAATCGCTCAGACGGGAAAAATATCCGAGTCTTCTCCCCACTTGATAGATACATTGCCGATCCGGCGTCATGGCCAAAAACCGGCGGACAATGTCCAGCATGTTTTCTTTGTCCTCCGGAAATTTTCCTTCCAGGTTTTCAAAAAGATTCAGGATGTGGTCGCTTTTCAGCACACTGGTAATTCCGTTTAGCGACTCGATGAAAAGCAGTACCTCCTCGGCCATCATGAGATCCGTGCACTTTTCAAAACGACCGGTTTCATAGTCATCGTACAGCGTCACACTGTTGGGAATCGCCAGGGTCCTGAGTCTGATGAAATCCGGATTGATTTGGTTCAATGCATCGGCGGTCTCAACCGCATGTTCTTTTGAATAGGCTTTTCCGCCCAGACCCGGCATGACGTACTCCGACAGTTCCATTCCGGCTTTTTTCACCTTGAGTCCGGCCTTGATCTGGGTCTCTTTGGTGACCCCTTTTTTGATCATCTTTAACACCTTGTCCGAACCGGATTCAAGGCCGATGTGAATTCGGTTTAAACCGGCGTCTCTGATGGCTTTCAGGTTGTCATCGCTGATCCGGGCAATGGTATGGGACCGGGCATAGGATGTGATCCGCTCTACCCATGGAAAGCACGTTTTAAGATGTGTCAGAATCTCCACCAGGTCTGAAGGCTTGATAATCAGGCTGTTTGCATCCTGGATAAACACCGAGCGCATTCCGCCGGACGCCCAGTTCAAGGCAGCGTTAAAGGCCCGGGGGTCCAAATGATCATAATTTCCGGCAGTTCTGCGAATCTCAGCCAGAGGGACTTTTCCTCCGCCATCGGCTGTTTTTTGGATGATCTCCACACTTCGATAAATCGAATCGATATCTTTTATCACATGATCCTTCGGACGGATGGAAAATCGGGAATCCTTGTAGACCGGGCAGAACGAACAGTGATTCCAGGGACAGTTTCGGGTCACACGGACAAGGAGGCTGTAGGCTTCACTGGGCGGCCGGATGGGCCCCTGTTCAAATCCCTGATATTCTTCGGTTGTTTTGCGTTTTATGTTCATGCTTGGTCAGAAACCTTTCATTCAAACAGTATTAACCCTCAGATCATAAACATATAGGTCATAAAATCAAGTGATTTGCGAGAATCCAGTAGAAAATATTCATAAAATCGTTACAAGATTTTATTCGACAATGACCATTGATTAACTCGTAAAAAGTCAAAATTGAGACGCCAAGGTAAAAAGTTCAAGTTCGAGACGTCGCGAATTTTGTGGAATGAGGCGTACTTATGTACGCCGCAGTGAACACGAAATGAAGCGCAACGCAGAAATTGGACTTTTTACGAAGCCGTCACCATTAGTTCTTTGACAATTCATGTTAAATTGGAATAAAATTAAAAGATCATCTCCCGATTAGTTTTAGTTAATTGAGCCCTCGGGGAGTTTTTCTTCTAAATCCCTGAGTTTCAGCGGAATGGATGATTTTTTTTTAAAGCGGGTGCTGTTTGAGTGGCTTAGGGATCGTTGGAAAGAACAGGCGCATGCCGAAATCGCATCTTTAAGAGAAATTAAAGATTGTATGGCAAACCTATTGATTTTTCAAAGATTGATTCCTGTTCTTTCTTTACGAACCCTTGCCACGAGTTCACGCGGTTTAAAAAAAGATTATCCATGGAGCGACTATTTAGAAAAACTCCCCGACCCCTGAAATAATTAAAAGATACGCCTATGCCTCAAAATACCACTCCAGTAACCCAGGGCATACAAGGCTCAAGATTGGCCTGGAAAGTATGCGTGGCCACGCTATGCCGCCTGGCGCTCAATACGGCACGGCGGTTTGCCTACCCGTTTGCGCCTGCGCTGAGTCGTGGAATGGGCGTGCCCTTGACCGCCGTTACGTCTATCATAGCCGTCAACCAGTCTACTGCGATACTGGGCATATTCTTCGGACCCTTGGCAGATCGATTGGGATACCGTTTGATGATGCTGGCCGGGCTGGGGATGCTGGTTCTGGGCATGTTCGCCGGAGGGTTTTTACCCTTTTACGGCGTTGTTTTGGCAGCACTCTTTTTGGCCGGCCTGGGGAAAAGTATTTTTGACCCGGCCATACAGGCGTATATCAGCCAGCGGGTCCCTTTTCACCAGCGGGGATTGTTTATCGGCTTGATCGAGTTCAGCTGGGCAGGAAGTACACTGGTGGGTATTCCTTTAATTGGATTGCTTATCGAATATATGGGGTGGCGGGCGCCGTTTTTTGCCATGGGCGGCGTCGGGCTGATCGGCATGGTGGCACTGAAAATTTTGCTGCCAAAGGATGGAAAAAAGACCATACGGCATCAAAGCGCCTCCGGTCTTTGGAGTGCCTGGACCAGGCTGTGTCAGGAGCGGGCTGCACTGGGGGCTTTGGGATTTGGGTTTTTTGCCAGTGCCGCCAACGATAATCTTTTTGTGGTCTACGGGGCATGGCTGGAAAAATCGTTCAGTTTGAGCATTGTCGCCCTGGGGCTCGGAACCGGTGTCATCGGAATAGCGGAACTTTCCGGGGAAGGCTTGACCGCAGCCATTTCCGACCGCCTGGGATTGAAACGGTCGGTGGCTTCAGGAATGTCTCTGTGCATTATAAGCTATATCGTCCTACCTTTGCTGAGCCAGACTTTATCCCTGTCCCTGGGCGGGTTGTTTTTCATTTTTTTGACGTATGAATTTACAATTGTTTCGGCCTTGTCGCTTTGTACGGAATTGCTCCCCGGCTTACGTGCGACCATGATGTCGGGTTTTCTGGCAGCCGCCGGTTTTGGGAGGGTTATCGGTGCGCTCATGGGAGGACCGGTCTGGCTGGCCGGCGGAATCCTTATGACCGGGGCTGTTTCAGCCGTTATGAGCGGCATAGGGCTTTTGTGTCTGATATGGGGATTGAGAGGCTGGCAAAGGATGAAAATAGATGAAGATGAATAAGTATACAACCATTGGGGTAAAATATTCCATTGTCTCTAAAAATATGTTATTCGTATCCATACATGATGAAAAATCTGAATGATCAAAACCTGATTGGTGCCCTCAAAAAAATAAGAGGCGATATTCCCCGCGTCATGGATGTGCTTAGACTTGACCGTCACAAAGAGGCGGACACATGGGCTCAAATTATCGACAACAAATTGCTGACAAGGCTGTCTCCGGATTTCCCCTTGATGGCCACTATCTGCGGCGGCGGGTCATCCGGGAAATCAACGCTGTTTAACGCCATCGTAAAAGAGGGACTCTCGCCCGTCGGCGGCAGTGCAGGACTGAACCGCCGTGTCCTCTTCTCGGCCCATGGGGAGCTTTTGGAAAAGCCCGACTTTCTCTCCACCCTGTTTGAGCCCTTCGGCAGCTTGCCCCGCCCCCTCAAAGACAAAAAAGAACTGACCACCCCGGGACATCCGGTGTATGTGTCGAGCAACGCCATTCCTAAAAGTCTGGTTTTAATGGATACGCCGGATTTCGATACCGGTGCAAAAGGCGTCTACATCAATCGGGAGGTTTCCCGGCAGGCCCTGGAATCATCCGACATCCTGATCTATATTTTCACCAATTCCAACTATAACAACCGCGAAAATACGGATTTTATTTCAGAAATGCTCACCAGTATCGGTATGCGAAAATGCTTTTTGATCTATCGCGTTTATCCAAGCTTTGAGACACAAGAGGTGCAGGAACATGCCATGACCGTTGCCAGAAATCTTTACGGCAGCGCAGCGAATCAATATGTTCTGGGCGTTTACCGTACCGATGAGGACAATTTGGTGGCCTCGGGTGAAAAATTCATGACCTTGCGCCCTGTTGAAAAAGAAGATCCGTTGTTTTTCGATGCATTGAAAAATATCGACACCCAAAAGCTCAGACTCGAACTGCTGTCGTCCATCTTAAAGGATGTTTTGGACCGGGCCCAAGAATTTCTTGAACAGACAAAAACCTCCAACCAGGAGCTTCATCTTTATCTCGATGCCCTTCAGACGGCCCAGAGCCATTGTGTCCATGAAGCGCTTCAACACTTTCCCGTGGACCGTGTGATGAAACGTTTTGTCGACATATGGATGTTAACGGATCCTCCCTTTGTCAAGGTAATGCGAAAAACCGGCAATATTATCGAACTCCCGTTTAAAGTGCTGGTGGGAACGGCAAAAAAGATCAAGGGTACATTTTCAGATAAAGAGAAACCTGCCACCCGGGGGGACTTTAATGATGCCGTTAAAGAAGACCTGCTGAGTGCCGTTAACCGGATGCATTTTCATACGTTGAACTCTGAGATATCGGTGTCCGCCGCCTTAAAAGATCCGGTGACCCGACGCATGGCAGACGCCGCTGAAGAGATCAGAGCCCAAAGAGGTTTGAAAAACCATGAAAATCCCCGAAAGAACGCTGAAGATGAAAAAGGGGCGTTAACATTTATTGTTTCAGCCCATCCGGTTGTTTTGCCGCACCAGGAAACCTTGCGGCGAATGGACTGGAAATCGATACAGCAGTCGATTCTGTCACAGCAAGAGGTCATTGCAAAGCTGTCACACGACATTGAAAAGGATCTCAGAAACCTCACCGACGGTTTTCGAAGTAAAATGGGAACCTGGACCAAAATTCGGCATATGTTTGCCGCGTTTTTAAACGTGGTGCCAGCAACTGTTGCCGTAACCTATATCCTTTCAACAGGAGATCCTGTGGGTGCTGTGGGAATCAAGGTTAAACTCACCGGACTGTTCGGGCTCCATGATCTCTATGCCCTTATTGCGATTCCAGCCACGACAGGCCTTAAAAAGGCGGATCAGAATCAGCTCAAAGAGATGCTGGGCCCCATTATCCAGACCTGGCTGAACAACAAGCTCAAAGCTGTTCAGGATCTTTTCGAAAAAGAGATCACCGGCCAAATTATTCAACATGCAACAGACGCGCTCCAATCGTCTGATGCCCTGATCACACAGATTCAAGATCAAATTGCAGTCTGTAAAAAGGCGATGATATCATGATGATTTCAAATGTCCAGACCAGCTCCATCAAGGCTCTGGGAAAAATAGAAGGCTTTAAACATGACGTTCGAATGCTTTGTAATGCCATTGACCAGGCGCCCATGTGGCAGCCCGGGGCGGGCCTTAGAAAGCAGAGTGATGAAGTGCTACGCATGATCGATCATCTAGAGGCACGCTTTGAACGCAAGCTTATTGTGACCATCATCGGCCCGTGCGGATCCGGAAAATCGACGCTGCTAAATGCCCTGGCACAAGTGGATAATCTGTCCGAAACCGGACACCGGAGGCCCACCACCCAGAGCATCGTTGTCCTCAGCCGCGAAACAAAAGATGCCGATCATTTGAAGGAACAGCTCGGCGTTTCACATGTGGACATGCGATCGAGTCCGGCGGCTGCCTCCCTTGAGCATGTCCTGTTGATCGACACACCGGATACGGACAGCACCCAGCAGGAAAAACACATTCACCTTGTCCAAAACGCCATTGCCATTTCAGATATTCTCATTTGCATGTTTGATGCGGAAAATCCAAAAAGAAAGGATCATGTGGATTTTCTGGCCCATTACGTGCGTCTGTTCAACGGAGACGCCCTGGTGGTAGTCATCAACAAGTGCGATCGTCAGGACAAAAAAGAGCTGACCGAAATCATTGTTCCGGAATTTTTGGAATTCATCAAAACCGCCTGGGAAAAACCCATACAAAAAACATTCTGTATCTCCGCCAGACAGCACCTACAAGATCCTCAATGGGATTCCACGGCCCGGCCAAAGCACGATTTTGATGAATTTATCGACTTAAAGCAGATGATATTCGGCACCTTCAACCAGCCGGGATACAGCATCGACCGGCGGATCGAAAACGCCCAAAGACTTCGGGATTACATCCTTGAAGAAGCAACCCTTGAAATTCAAACGGATTCAAAAATACTTAGGGAAACGAAACAACACATCCGGGAAGCTGAAAAAAACGCCTTGAATAGCGCCCTTTCAGCCTTTAAAAAGGGCGATTCCAAACGAATGCTTGGCATCAATGTTCTAGTGTATCAAAAACTTGCCCAACGGTGGCTGGGACCGGTGGGGTGGCTCATTGCCATGTGGGCTCGAATTTTAATTTTTGGAACCGGCATCGTGGCCATGTTCAGGTTCGGCAACCCCGTTCGCCAACTGGCAGGCATGGTGTCTTCGCTGTTTCACTTTAAAGAATCAAAATCAGCCACCGTCGAAGCCGAAAGATCGGACTGGATCGATTTTGCCATGAGAGACTTTCGGCTCTCTGTTTTGCAGGACTGGCCAGACATTGCAGAATCCCTTGTAAACGCCAGGTTCGAAAGGCGTGTTAGAAAGATCGAATATGTGCTTTCAGACAACACTACCCTAAACCAAAATCTGAGTTCCCTCTGGGGCGATGCACTGGATCACACCATGGAAACCGCGTCGCAAAACCTTAGCGGTTTAATCCTGCAGATTCTTTTCAATCTGCCGGTGATCGGCATCCTTGGGCATGTGGGATGGATCACGGCCAGGGATTATTTTACCGGCCAATATCTGTCTTCTGATTTCTTTTTGCACGCATTTTTAACCATCGTTATCACTTTGTTTTTAAGTTTTTTTGTGTTTCAGGGATGTGTTCGACTGGCGGCCGGCCCTGAACGGATCACCCGCAGGGCCTTTGAAAAAATGAAACACCAGGTGGAGCAGTTCCAGCCCATATCCATGAACCCGGTGGGAGAGCAAATTGATACGTTGCTAAGTCTCTCCCTAATTGAGCGAAAACAAAATTTAGAATAACTATAACACTATTATTTATTCGTATTTATTGTTCTACCATAAATAGGGATTAATGAGAGTGGCGTTTTTGCGATCATCCTGTTTAATAGATGATTTTTTAACTTTAGTTCATTTTAGATCACTTTAGATCACTTCAAACTTTAGGCACTATCAAAGAAATGCTCGTTTACCTAAAACTAATACTCACCGCCATCTTCTGGGGCGGCACGTTTATCGCCGGCAGGGTGGTGGCAAAAGATGTGGGGCCGTTTTCCGCAGCGTTTTTTAGATTCTTCATTGCTTCTATCTTCCTCATTCTGTTTACCTACAAAATCGAAGGCAGACTGCCGGTTCTACGAAAAAGGCAAATCATCCCGGTTTTTCTTTTGGGCATGACCGGGGTGTTTTTATACAATGTGTTCTTTTTTAAAGGGCTAAAAATCATCCATGCGGGCCGGGCGGCCGTCATTATTGCCGGGAATCCCATATTCATCACCCTGTTTTCCGCGTATTTTTTTAAGGAAAAATTAAGTCTGATCAAAGTAATCGGCATTATTCTTTCGGTTACCGGCGCCGTGATCGTGATCTCAAAAGGTAGCTTCGATGAAATTATCAGTGGCGGCGTGGGATGGGGAGAAATTTTCATTTTTGGATGTGTGTTCAGTTGGGTGGCGTATTCGTTGATCGGAAAGGCTGTCATGGACGATCTTTCGCCGCTGGCAGCAGTATCCTATTCCTCGGTGATCGGAGCATTTTTCTTATTCTTCCCGGCGCTTTTTGAAGGTGCCATTCAAAACTTTCGCCATTATTACCCTGTGGACTGGGTGGGTATGTTTTATCTCGGATTTTTCGGAACCGTCATCGGATTTGTCTGGTACTATGAAGGCATAAAAAAGATCGGGCCCATGAAAGCAAGCCTGTTTATCAATTTTGTTCCCATCAGCGCCGTGGTGATGGCATTTTTTATTTTAGATGAACCGATCACCCTGTCACTGTTCATCGGCACCCTTCTGGTCTGCTCCGGTGTGTATCTGACAAACAAGAGATTCACCCCGGATCTCATTAAATCGACCGTATAGAAATTTTCTTTTTTTGGACACGAATGGACACAAATGAACATAAATCATCATGTGGGGTCAACAGAAAAGAAATGGGAATATACCAGCTGTTAATGGAGTTATCGAATGAATTCTATGAATCAAAAGTATCTATCACCCACAGCTATCATCGACAGTTATCATCCAACAGTTATCGAATATGCAAATGAGACCGTAAAAGATGCAGGCGGCGATCCTGTTGCCCAAGCCGTAAAACTTTATTACGCGGTGCGGGACAATATCTGGTATGATCCCTATTATCCCTTTTACCTTGCTGAGCATTACCGGGCCAGCAATATCATCGATTCCGGCCGGGGATTTTGCATAAGTAAAGCCGGGCTCCTGTGTGCCCTGGGAAGGGCCTGCCGAATTCCCTCCAGGGTGGGATTCGCCACGGTTAAAAACCACCTGGCTACCCCCAAACTTCTGGAGTTTATCGGTTCAGATCTGTTTGTCTATCATGGGTATACGGAATTTTATCTGTCCGGAAAATGGATCAAAGCCACCCCCACATTCAATATCGAATTGTGCGAAAAACACCATGTTACCCCCCTTGACTTCAACGGCCAAGATGACGCCATTTTCCACGAATTTAATCAGGAGAAAAAACAGTTCATGGAATATCTGGAGTATCACGGAACTTATGCGGATATCCCCATTGACAACATCCTTGATGAATGGAAAAAGGCGTACGGTGAAGGTCGTATCAAGAAATGGATCGACAATTTTGAAAAAACAGGAACAACCAACCCAGATTAACAGCATCTTGATCCTTTAGCTTGTCTTTTATCCTTTCAACCCTAATCTTTAATCCTATATTCTATTTCCTATCTCCTATTTCCTACAATAGCTCACCACTCTCAATATCTTGTATGGCCACACAAATAAAAATGCAAAAGCACTAGTGCCGGTGCATAACGGAACGTTATGTTTACAACCGCTATAAACAGGCAAAATCAGCAACCAACGACAAAAAATGGCAAAAAATGGCAAATTCTACCGGTCTGTAAGATAGCCTTCCTGAAAGCACCTCCATAACCTTCTGTAATTCAAAATAAAACGGATGCGCCTCGGATTGGTACAGTTTTTGCTCTCTATTTAACGAATACAACTATCGATAAAACAATTTTCCGAAATCTCTGCGCCTGCCCCGTAGGTAGGAACTATCGTACTGGGGTGAATGCAAAGCTTATTTCTCTTGGGTTAATCTGCGGAATTACTTGTGCAAAGTACCACTTATACGCCTCCGCGCAATTCTTTGATTTCACCCGCTCAAAGTCCGGGATCTTCGACTTGCCCTTGCGCAGTCCGGCCATGGCGGGACTGCATTGGAAGCTTAATTTGTGTCCTATGTACATGTATGGATAGGCACCAGTTAAAAGCTGGCCATGTCCGGCTTTATATAAAAAATGAGGTTTTCTCTAAAATTTTGTATAATAGGCTCCTGTTAATAAAACCAAAACAAAAATATGGCAATCTCAGAGCATCAAATAAATAATGTTCTTCGAGTTTATGGAGACCAGCTTCGTCAAAGTATGATTTCTAACCGGATAGAGGGTACCGACACCAACACACCGGATAGGATCAGTATCTCTGCAAAGACCAGACAGGAAACTATCATTGATGATATTACCTCAAATATTATAGATAGAATCACTCAATCTGGATCTCATGATAATGTTGAGAAAGAGGTATTTAAAAAGCTTGATGGTGAACATGGAAAACCTTTGGCCATTAATGAGGACCGCCATAACGAACTTATATTCAAGGAAATCGATGGAAATTGTGAAACCATAAATTCGCTTTCAATCGAAGATTCTAAATTCTTAACGAATAATTTAGAGGTAAAAAAATGAAGAAAATTAAAGCCATACGTGAAAACAAGATGAGAAAAGACATCATCGATTACCTTATTGACTTTCCATTATTTGATGCTCTCAAGGGAAACCAACTAAATATTGTTGCAGAGCATATGAATTATTATGAGATCGATAAGGGTGAAATCCTTTTTAAAGAAGGGGATAAAGGAGATTATATCTGCTTTGTATTGGATGGAGTAATTGATGTTCTTAAAAAATCTGTAACTGGAGACAGTATCGTAATTGCCGTTTTACCGAAGGGGCGTTCTTTTGGTGAAATGTCAATTCTTGATAACTTCCCTAGATCGGCAACGGCAAAAGCCCGGACAAAATCCTCTTTTCTCACATTAACT
Organism: uncultured Desulfobacterales bacterium; assembly: GCA_937998305.1. Taxonomy (GTDB): domain Bacteria; phylum Desulfobacterota; class Desulfobacteria; order Desulfobacterales; family UBA11574; genus UBA11574. The sequence continues at coordinate 14,185 of CALLDL010000082.1, forward strand.
CAGATGAATTTCGATACGATACTTAAAGACTATCCTCAAATCGGCATAACAATTCTCAAAGGAATCTCAAGGATACTGAGTCAAAATCTGCGTCAGACATCCTCTAGACTTGCAGATTATATATTACCGATTTCATGATCTAAAACGAAAAAAGACCATAGATTAGTTCATGTCCATCCTTGAACCT
>CALLDL010000083.1 GCA_937998305.1 uncultured Desulfobacterales bacterium
ATAACACAAGTGATCACAATCTTTTTCACACAAATTGCCATTTCTGTTCATCTTGGTTGATAACAAAACCGCAATAAACGCAAATAAGAGTATTGTCCTGTTTCTTAAATAAGCTTAAGCTAACCCACTTTTTGCATACAGGACAAAAAACCTTTCGCCTTCCTGAAATTTTCTTAATTTTTACCGTCTCCATGAATTAACTATATGAAGGGTGCTTCATTCGAAGCAAGACTTTTTTCTTATAATTTTCAATACTGACTGTCAGCCTTTCAATATATTTATTAATTCTTTAGAAAGCTAACAGTATTATTTTCAAGATTCTTGACATTTATTTTATGGTTTGCTCGTTTCCTTTTTATGATATATGTAATCAGTAAGAATTGGCTTCAGCTTGTGTTTATGGCAAGGTATGTCAGGAATAAAGGGGAAATAATTTTTAGATATCCTCATCACACCTCTTTATGAGTGAAAATGGAGACAGAATATGTTGCAGAAATTGAGAAGAAACAATCAAAAAGGTTTTACGCTTATTGAATTGATTATCGTTATTGCGATTATCGGTATTCTGGCAGCCATTGCCATTCCCAACTTTTTAGGTTACCGAACCAAAGGACAGGATTCGGCAGCCATTGCTTCAGCTGAAAACTTTTGGACTGCGGCTATGGTCTATTTTGCCGATGCGGAGACAACTGGTACTCAAATTACAGGAGCCCAGCTTCAGGCCATGGGTCAATTTGTAGTCAATCCTGATGTTACCGGCAATCCAACTATCACTGTTAATGTTGGTTTAATTACACTGGCTAACCCAACTTTTACCTACAACGGTTCGGGGAGGGTACATACGCTTAATACCGATGGCACAATTACCAGTCCATAATCCGATTCTGATATGAAACCTATACTATTTTAAACAGATCGGAAATTGCCCTTGATTGCAGATTACTGCTATGTATCTTGAATCTGAAAGTGGCCTTAAATAGTTGTGATATCGTTTTTAAATAGGGCAAATCCATTTCACCGGGTTTGCCTTTTTTGCAATTTTGTTAGAAATACGATATATGTAATCAGTAAGAAATGGCTTCAGGTTGTGTTTATGGCAAGATATTCCAAGAAAAAAGCAGGGTTTAATTTTTGTGATATCATATTACTGTATCACAATTACGAGTGAACAAAGATAGTTGCAAGGTATCACATAGTCTATATTAAATATTAAATAAGGATTTCAGGGAGCTTTTTGATAACAGATACAGCTTTTGCTTCTCTGTAGAAATACTCAAAAGACCAGCTTAATTACTCCAAAAGAATCAGGTTTACCTCCTTTGCAACCATTTAAATTTTTCGTTCTTCTCTGTTATTTTAATTAGGCTGCCAATTTTTCAAAATACAAAAAACTTTTAGATGTTATCAAAAACCAAACACGCGGTTTTGGTTGGACTGGGAAAGCTTCCGTTTACAAGCTTTTTTATCTATGGTAAAACATATTGAAACGTTTTTTTAGAAAAAAATATGCGAGTAAAACAAACTGAAACAATCGATCAAAAAAATCTAACGCATCGCAGGCTTTGAATTTTTTTATGTAAAGATTTAATACAACCTGAAGCGGTCATTTTTCAATAAGCGACAGTATTATATATATCGTTTGGACTTCCGACTTTGAACACATTGCAACACACACAAATTAAGGGATTATTTGACACTTCCATAGAATTGCCTTCTTTGATCGATGAAATTCCTTTGGGTATTGTGGTGCTTGATACACAGCGGCAAATAATGCTGATCAATCGTACCTTTGAAGCCCTTAGCGGCTTTTCCATGGAAGATGCAAGAGGAATCCCCTGTTTTCACATCTTGCGAACCAAGCTTTGTATGCAGAAATGTCCGCTTAAAAAAATGGATTCAAATTCCGAATCCATTTCAGTTGAAAGCGACATAATCAACAAAGAACGGGAGTTGATTCCGGTACTGATCAACCTCTCTCCAATCAAGGATGCTGAAGGTAATCTGACCGGTTTTTTGGAAACCATTGAAGACCTCCGTCCCCTTAAAGAGGTGGATGCCAAGACCCAACAGGCATATGGATTCAGGCATATCATCGGAAAGAGCCGGGAAATGACACGTCTTTTTCAAACGGTTCCCCTTGTTGCTCAAAATGATTCGGCCGTCCTGATTACCGGTGAAACCGGAACCGGCAAAGACATGCTGGCAGAAGCCATCCATCAGGCATCAAACCGGGCAAAAGGGCCTTTCGTCAAAATCAATTGCGGTGCACTCCCCGAAACCTTGCTTGAATCCGAGCTGTTCGGCCATCAAAAAGGTGCATTTACGGGTGCGGTGGAAAATAAACCCGGACGATTTCGCCTGGCCCACAACGGGAGCCTCTATCTTACGGAGATAGGGGATCTTCCCCTTCCGTTACAAGTCAAGCTTTTAACATTTTTGGATGATAAGGTGGTTTATCCTTTAGGAAGCGCCAAAGGGTTTCAGGCCGATGTTCGAGTCATTGCAGCCACCCATCGCAACCTTGATCTTATGGTTAGAGAGGGAAAGTTTCGGGAAGACCTGATGTTTCGATTGAACGTGGTGAGATTGCATCTACCGCCATTAAGGGACCGTGAAGACGATATTCGACTTATTCTGGACCACTTTATTAATATTTATGCCACACGATTCCAAAAAGATATCAATGGATTGTCCAAGAAAGCGCTTAAGATCTTACTGGATTATCCTTTTCCCGGAAATGTAAGGGAGCTGAGAAACATTCTTGAATACGCCGTGAATATTTGTCCCAGAGGACAGATACAATTCACACACCTTCCGGCCTATCTTTCCGAGACGAAACATCATTTTGACCGTTCAATGTCGGAAGCCGGTGAAGCGTCCGAATGGACGGCATCATTTGCAAAATCTAACAGCGAACAAAGCAGCCAAAAGACGTGGGCGTCTCTCGAAAGAGATATGATTATAGAAGCACTGGTCAAAAGCAAGGGAAGGCGCAATAAAGCGGCCAATATGCTGGGATGGGGACGGAGCACGTTGTGGAGAAAAATAAAAAAATATAAGATAGACGCCTGATAACGATGGACTTAAATGAAACAATTTGATACTTAACTTTGGCATGCCAAATTTGAGAGTTTCAACGCTAAAAAATGGAACAAAAAATACTCATTCCTTTATACTTAAATCAAGTAGCGCCCCGCTTTGATTTGGCCACAGAGGTCTCTATTGTCTCAATAGCTGAAGACGGCCGGTCCATAGAACAAAAGACCGTGGTCTTACCGCGGGCTTCGGCAGAACAGCTCTGCCATCTTGTTCTTTTGGAAAAAATAGGGATGGTGGTGTGTGGCGGAATTGAAGATGAATATTATCAATATCTTAAATGGAAAAAAGTAAACGTCTTGGATTCCGTAATCGGTTCTATTAAAGATGTTATAAAACGACTGGAATCGGGAACGCTTCAATCCGGAGATATCATTCGATAACGGGTTGGTGGAGGGAAAATGGCGCTGAATCCTAAAAAATGGTTTAATATTAGAGAAAGTCTGCAAATGCTCACCGACGTCGACTCCTCTGCGGAGCGATATCGACTTTTCCAGAGAAACATTAGAGTCTTGATGATTGTGCTGACCATTGTTCCCCTGTCTATGATGGCGTTAATCAACTACCATCAGTACCAGAGCAGCCTTAAAAAGGAGATGGTCGACCCCACTAAGTCGCTGGTCAGCAAGACCAGACACTCTTTTGAATTCTTCCTTAAAGAACGACAATCTTTGATAAAATCCATTTCTTATTTTTATTCTCTTAATGAATTATGTGACGAAAAGAAATTGAATCACATTCTTTTTACACTCAAAAAGGAATTCATTGGATTTGTCGATCTTGGCCTTATAGACGGTTCTGACGGTAAACAGGTATGCTATGTAGGCCCGTATAGTCTTCTTGGAAAAAATTATGCAAATCAGGATTGGTTTCAAGAAGTTACGCTCAAAGGAACATATATCAGCGATGTATTTATGGGATACCGAAAATTTCCTCACATTGCTATCGCTGTTCAACGTCTTGAAGAGAACGGAAAATCCTGGATTCTTCGAACCACCATCGACACAACCATGTTCGATAATCTTATCGCCGCCATGGGGCTTGATGCGCAAAGCGATGCATTTATTCTTAACAAAGATGGTATTTTCCAGACCAATTCCCGATTGTATGGGGAGGTTCTCGAGAAATTCCCCATAAAAATTCCATCCGGCGGGTATGCCACCTACGTGGTTGAGAGACCTGACCCCAGCGGGAACGATGTTTTCTTGGCCTATACCCATTTTAATTATCCTGAATACACTCTAGTGGTCGCAAAACCCAAGTCCACTGTTTTTAAAACCTGGTATGCACTGAAAAGTGATCTGTTTCTCGTTTTTCTGGCCAGTTCCATACTGATTGTCATCGTGGTATTTAGGTTAACGGGTATCATGGTGAATCGCATCAAAGAAGCTGACCATAATCGGGAGGTGGCTTTCCGTGAATTACAGCATCATCACAAACTTTCTTCCATCGGCAGGCTTGCCGCGGGTGTGGCGCATGAGATCAATAATCCTTTGGCCATTATCAACGAAAAAGCCGGACTTATCAAAGATATCATAGAATACAGCCCGGATTTTGCGCAAAAAGAAAAGTTTTCGACACTGGTGGGGGCTGTTTTACAGTCCGTAAATCGTTGTAGAACCATAACCCACCGACTGCTAGGATTTGCAAAACGCATGGAGGTCGAGATTGAGAATTTGGATCTTAACGAATTATTGTTGGAAGTGTTGGGTTTTTTGGAAAAAGAAGCCCTTTATCGGAATGTTGATATCCGGTTGAAATTGGCTGAGGATCTGCCCTGGATCGATTCTGATCGGGGACAGCTTCAGCAGGTGTTTTTGAACCTTTTGAATAATTCCATGGCGGCAGTGGAAGACGAGGGCAAGATTGCCATTACCACATGGGAAAAAGATGCTAATACTATCGCCGCATCTATCCAGGACAATGGGTGCGGCATGTCGGACGAAACCTGTCGGCAAATTTTCGAACCTTTCTTTACCACCAAAAAAGAACAAGGAACCGGCCTCGGGCTTTCCATTACCTACGGTATTGTCAAAAAGCTTGGCGGAGACATCGAGGTGGAGAGCAAGGAGAATGAAGGAACCATTTTTAAGATTTTTCTGCCAAAAAGATCAATTGTATAAAACGGAGGCATCGCATGGATCGGATGAAAATCCTACTTGTTGATGATGAACATGAATTTGTCACGACTCTGGCCGAAAGGCTGGAGTTGAGGAATATGAATGTTTCGATTGCCATGAATGGAGAGGCGGCATTGGGATTTATTGAAAATGATCCGCCTCAGGTGGTTGTATTGGATGTTTTGATGCCGGGGCTGAGCGGATTGGAGGTCCTGGAGAAAATCAAGGCCATGGACCCCAAAATACAGGTGATTCTTCTCACCGGTCACGGCGCCACAAAAGATGGCATTCGGGGGATGCAGTTGGGCGCTTTTGACTATCTGATAAAGCCCATCGACTTAGACGAGTTGATTATAAAGTTAAATGAGGCGGTAAAAAAAATGGTTTAGAAAGCCGCTAAAAACCTGCGCAAAAGAGGACGACATGAATCAATTAAAACGTAAAGAGGTGGCTTTTTTCGGCAAAATAACTGCCGGCATCACCCACGAAATTAAAAACGTTCTGGCCATTATCCAGCAGTCGTCGGGTTTAATGGAGGATATTCTTGACTTAACCGAAAACGGCGCTTTTCCCCACAAAGACAAGTTCATAAAATCAATGGATAGAATTCGCGGACAAATTCAACGCGGTATTGACATTACCACCCGCCTGAACCGGTTTGCCCACAGCCCCGATCACTGCCCTGCAAGCCTGGATCTTAACGAGGTAACAGAACAAATGGTTTTACTGGCGTCCCGTTTCGCCAGGCTTAAAAATGTCGTTCTGGAATCGAGTCCTTTAGATCCACCGTTGATCATTAGGTCAGATCCGGTATCCTTTGAAATGGCTTTGTTTGAATCCATTGAGATCCTTCTTAATGAAATAGATTCCGGCGGTAAGATAACGCTTTCTTCACGGAATATAAATGATAATTTCGTGGTGGGTGTGAGCTATGAACATACTGTTCTTCCCGAAGAAGAATCTTTGGCCAAAATATCTTCCACCGGAAGCTGGGAATCCTTGCAGGAGATCATGACTTATCTGGGTGGTGCTGCCAAAATGCTTGATCAAACACCGGAAATTTTACTGTACTTTCCTGAATCCATGGATGGTTAAAAAAGTTTCAAAATGACCCACACCGAACGTTCTAAAACGTTTCAATCTGAACCATACTTTTCTTTTTCTCTCCTTCGATATAGCTAAAACAGGTTGATATTATTATATATAAAGATTTTGGCATATTCCTTGCTATAATAACGAACAACATCGCCCGAATCGTCAGAACCAAAAAAAGTGCGGGTGAATAGATGGATCAACAAATTGGAACGAATCTTTGTTTCGATCACTTTTACCCGGGTGAACGTACGAACTTTAAACGATGATCAGAAACAAATGTGTCGTATTGAATCTCATTACCTGGAAACGCCTTGCGATTAAGTCATGGGAGTTACGATTTTGATTATAGAAGGGGAAACCATGTTGCAGGAACACCTTGTGCGGCATTTGGAAACCCAAAATTGGCGCATCTTTAAATCAAGACAGCAAAAAGACATCAAACGAATTCTAAAAAAACATTCTGTGGATGTGGTGTTGATGAGCCTGAACGATCTCAAAAATGAAGGGATGGCTTTGATCAAAATGATCAAAAAAAAACATTCCGCTGTTAAAGTGATCACAATCAACAACGGGGACCAGATCTCTTTGTCCATAGAAGGGATGAAGCTGGGCATATTTGATGATTTTCTTATGCCCCTGGATTTGGATTCGCTCATTTCAAGAATCCACGAGGCCTATCATGCAAAAAAAGTCGCCGAAGTTGTTAAACCATCATTGTTTCAGCGCTGTCAGAATATAATGGTGGCTGCCAGTTTTGCAGAAGCCGGCGAAGCCGAAACAGCCAAGTCGATGTTGGAAAAAGAACATAATTGCAAAGAACTAAAAAATATGGCAAAAGAACGTAAATACAAGAAACAAAAAAATTTATCAAAAACAATAAAGCAAGTGAAAGGAGATTGAAATGAAAGAGATGAAAGTTTTGCTGGTAGACGATGAAGAGGAATTCGTAAAATCCCTTTCCGAACGGATGAAAATACGGGAAGTGAATTCAGATGTGGCCCTTAGCGGTGAACAGGCACTTGAGACCATGACCGAGGATCTTCCGGATGTTATGGTTTTAGACCTGAAAATGCCCGGCATGGATGGGATGGAGGTGTTAAGGCGTGCTAAGGAGGCATACCCCGGTGTTCAGATCATTATGCTCACCGGCCACGGATCTGAAAAAGACGAAAAAGAGGCTCGGCGGCTGGGTGTCTTTGAATATTTACAAAAACCTGTGGCCATCGAAAAACTCATGAAGACTATCACCGAGGCCTACAAAAGCAAATTTGAGGACACCATGAGTGCCGCTGCTTTTGCTGAAGCAGGTGAATTCGAAACTGCAAAAGATATTCTCGATCGCGACAAGAAAAAATAACCTTCAATGCTAACAAAATTGAGGAAAGGGAGGGATGTATCATGCAAAAACAGGTGGTCAAACACATCATGGTCCCTCTGGAACGATACGCCACCATCCATGAGGATCGTCTTTTGATAGACGCGATTGATGCGCTGGAAAAGACTCAGAAAGAGTTTGAAGAATCGCCTTATGTGCATCGGGCAGTTTTGGCCTATGATGACAACAAAAAGGTTGTCGGTAAATTAAGCCAATGGGATGTCATCAAATGCCTTGAGCCCAAGTATGAGAGTTTTGGGGATATACGGTCGACATCGCTTTCCGGCCTCAGCCCGGAGTTAATCAAATCTATGATGAAAAATTATAGCCTGTGGCAGGCGGATCTGGATGATATTTGCAACCGGGTTGCCAGAAAAAAAGTAAAGGACGTAATGTACAAACCCACGGAAGGCGAAAAAATCGATGCGGATGCGACGATGGGTGAGGCACTGCATAGTTTTATTATCGGTCATCATCAGTCTCTTCTTGTCACAAAAGAATCGGAGATCGTCGGCATTCTGAGACTCACGGATGTGTTCAAATTGCTTTGTGAAAGAGTGAAAAAATGCAGAATTTAACGGAGGATCGTCAATGGAACATGACAACACGGAAATGGATAAATCAAAAAAACTAGGACTGCTTTCAAACAAGATGCTCTGGCTTATCATTGGAGCAGCATGTTTTGGGATTATCGGGTTTATTGTTCCAACACCTCAGAGTCTAATTGAACTGGTGGAAAAACAGAAAATTGCTGAAAAACTCATCGAATGGCACGTTGCTCATGATGTTGCCCAGGCAGCATGGAAGGCGAAGCTCGTTCTGGCCATGATTCCCATGGCCATCATATATTTTGCAACCGAGGCGCTTCCCATCGGTCTGGTGGGCATCTTGATGCCGGTTTTTGCCTATTTTTTTAAACTATTGCCCATGAAGATGATTGGACAAACCTTTGCCGGCGATGCACCGCTGTTTCTTTTGGGTGTCTTGGCCATGGGGGTAACGGTGATCGGCGTGGGACTGCACAAACGGCTGGCTACATGGATTCTCGGATGGACCAGGGGTTTTGTGGTGCCAATTGTCGTCTTGTGTGTTTCCATGTCCGTTTTAGGATCTTTTATATCGGCCCATGCCATGGCGGCCTTTATGGCACCGGTGATGGCAGCTGTATACATGGGTGCGGTTTCGGCTAAAAACAATCAGGGCGTTATCGAGCATGATCCGCAGCTTGCCAAGCTTTTACTGTTTTCCCTTTGTTTTGCATTGAATGTTGGCGGTGTCGGTTCGCCCGCAGCCGGCGGTCGAAATGTGATCATGATGGGGTTCTGGTCCGATTACAATGTGCCAATGAGTTTCGGCCGGTGGATGATGTACGGTCTTCCGCTGACCCCGGTGCTGGGTCTGGCAGTAGCTGCATATATGTTATTTGTATTTAGAAAGGTCAAAACAAAAGACCTGACCCCCGGTCTTTTGGCCATAAAGGAAGAGACTAAAAAAATGGGTCCCATGAGTTATGCTGAAAAAGTCGCATTTGGCATGATGCTTCTGATACTGTTCTTGTGGATCGTCGGCGGGCATGATCTCGGCCTTGGAGGGCCGGCCCTGCTCGCCCTGGTCATACCGGTTGTGTTTAAAATTGCAGATTGGAGAAAAATTTTAGGCGGCATATCCTGGGACGCCTGGTTTATGTATTGCGGCGCCCTTACCCTTGGCGCTTTGTTAAAGGAAACGGGTGCAGCCCTGTGGCTGGCTCAGCTTTTTCTGAGCGGCTTGAACGCGATAGGTTTCGGGGAAGGTCTGGGGCTTTGGATCGGAATGAGTTCTTTTTCAGGTCTGATGACCAATTTTATGTCCGATGCAGGGACCACTGCGCTTTTAGGACCCATTGCCGTTCCCATGGGTATTATGAGCGGGGTTCAGGGTGAGCCTTGGGCCATCGGACTTGCCACGGCCTTTGCCACATCTTATGCTCATTTTCTGATCGTAGGGACCCCGAACAATGCCATTGTTTACGGTCTCGGCGTTTATCCCGACACCGGTCGACGAATGATTAGCCCCATCGACTTTGTCAAATATGGGTTTTTTCTCTGGATCATTTGCCTTGCAATCACATGGGTGTTGGGTTTTATGCTTCTGTATAATGTGGTAGGATTTCCGGAAGGCATTACTGAAACAGCAAAAGCAGTCCTTATGAGCACTGCGAATTAATTGTCAAGATCAGGGGGTATTTATGAAAATAAGAATACTTTTAGTGGATGATGAAAAAGATTTTGTAGAGACGCTGGCCGAGCGCCTCAGAACCAGGGGCTTTCATGTTACGGAAGCCTTAAATGGGGAGGAGGCTCTCGAAAAGTTGAAAGAATACAATTTCGATGTAACGATCCTAGATGTTCAGATGCCGGGCATGAGCGGCATAGAGGTATTAGAGGCGATAAAAAAACTGAAACCGTTAACGGAAGTTTTGATGCTGACCGGCCATGGAACCATTGAAACCGCTATTGACGGAATGAAATTAGGGGCATTTGATTTCTTGATAAAACCCTGTGATATGAATGTATTGATGGAAAAAATCAATAAGGCATATGAACGGAAATCGGAGCATGAAGAACGGATTCAAAAAGCGTTTGTGGATAAGCTTTCCACGTCGCCCATGAGTATTTTTGAAAAATAATCCGATAATATTTGATATGATATAACAGCGTTAAGTTATAGGAAGGGGCAATTTGCCGGGATTGCCCCTTTCACCTCATCATAGATGAGTCGGGAACCCACCCATATACTTCTTTACAGCCTTTTCAGTGAAATCCGTCGAGAATAAACGCCGTCCTTTTGTCAATAAATCTTAATCAAAACCTACTGAAATTGCATAATATTATCTAATAATGTTTGTTGACAACTCACTTGACTTTTGATACTTGCAATTGGAAGGTTTTTAAGCGGCATCTATAAAAATATTCGATGCGTGATGTCTTAAAAAATGAATATCAAAGAAATAGATAACCTAAAAGGAATGACAGAACCGCTGAGTGATTCCGAAGCAGGAAAAGTTGCAGCGTTAATCCGGAAAAACACTCAGGATGTCAACGAAGGGGAGTATAGTTCTAAAGATATAGAAGAACTGATGGACTTTGCGACGCCTGAAAAAATCCAGGAAGAGATGAAAAGAGGTTATCTGATCATGCTGTTAGACGACGAGGAAGATCTCATCGGCTGTGCTCTCATCGTTCGAAGAGGAGTTAGGCTTATCATAAAAACATTACAGATAAAAACAACCCACTCGAGGAGAGGTTACGGTTCACAGTTGTATAAGCAATGCGAAGATTTATTCCGAAGTATGCGTATGAACGAAATAGAAGTTCAAGTTCCCAAATTCCCACGTTCGGAAGCTTTCTACGAAAGCCGTGGATTTGTGAAG
>CALLDL010000084.1 GCA_937998305.1 uncultured Desulfobacterales bacterium
TCCATGAATCCAAAATGAACACAATGGGTGTCCAATTCAGAAATGAGCAATTTTTGTTCTGATCAAGGCCGCACAAGGGTTTGCGGTGAGGCGTACGTCTGTACGCCACAGCCGGAAACCCGCGGAGAACGCCGAGCAGGACAAAAAGGGCCATTTATGGATGGACACTAACTACCATCCCCCGGATGCACCGCCGCCGCCGAATCCACCGCCGCCGCCACCGCCGAAACTGCCGAATCCACCGCCGCCGAATCCGCCGCCGCCGCCCCATGAACCTCTTCTTCCACCCATGGAAGAGAATAAAAGAAACAGCAAAAATGCTCTTGGGTTTTTAATAAACAGTATTCCCATTATAATGAGAAACAGGATGCCAATGATCGTGGAAAGAGGACTGCCTGATTTGCCCTTTCCTGTGGGTGCAGTTTGGTATTTTATCGAGGGCATTCCTTCTATTTTAACGCCGGCATCTTCGGCAATTTTATTTGCCATTGCAAGGGTGGTTGCAAAAATACCGTTTGAGTAGTCGCCCTTTCTAAAATAAGGTACCAACAAATCTCGGCCGATGCTCCCGACAAGGCTGTCCGGAAGCACTCCTTCGAGTCCGTATCCAACCTCGATCCTGTACTTTCGATCTTTTACGGAAATGAGGAACAGTGCGCCATTGTCCTTTCCCTTTTGCCCCAGTTTCCATTTGTCATGGGCAATTGTTATTGAAAAGTCTTCGATGGATTCGCCTTCGAGACTCGATATGGTCAAAACAACCATTTGCGCGGTTGTTTTTTGTTCAAGTTCCTGAAGATATCCGTTCAAGCGGTTTTCTGTGGCATCGTCGACAATGCCGGCCAAATCAACCACATATCTTTGCGGTTTATCCGGAATATCCGCCGACCAACCAACAGATACAAACAGAAAGCAAATAAAAACGGCCGTTATAAACGCTACAAGTTTAGTCCTTAATCCCATCCGTAATATCTCCCAGTTTTTCGATCGCAACATAGTAGTCTTTAAAAATAGCGTTAAGCTGTTTAATCATCATTTTTGTTTTTTGTTTTTTTTGCTTTAAAACCCTCCTAAATACTTGGGTATCGACGCCGGAGACTTCTTCAAGAACTGTTAAAACATCTTCGTTTCTTAAAGGAGGTTCCTTTCCAAGGATAAGGATAATGCCCCTGAAAAGGGGAATATATCCTGAAATGGTATTGATAAACAGGTCCGTGAGAATTTTAGCATCACCGATGGAAGAGATATACCCTTGCCTGAGACCGATCAATCTGACTTTCAATTCCCTTTCGCACTGCAGCCTGAGATCCGATCTGTCGATCACAAGATTCTGAAAGAGATTTTCTCCAAATATGGTTTCATGAAGCAGCCGTATATTCAGAAATTCCACGGGAAATACATCAAGAGAATTCCGTATGTATTCCGGTGTCATAATCAGCGGTGATGCAATTCTTTTTTTACCGTATGTTTTCCCCAAAGGCGCCAGAAATTCAAGAAACTCCAAATCCATGGCATGAAGGACAAAGACGGAATTGACATCAGATGCCTCGGGATCAAAATCATCGGTCAACCCACTTCCGGTAATGGTGATGGAATGAATTATCTTTTTATGGTGTTTTAATATTTCATCCTGAAAGGGTTTAAACCTTTCAGCCGCCGCAGGGTTTAACGTCGGCTCAGTCATGTAAACCTCCTTTTTTTATATTTGAATTCCCCGCTACTTGTCGGAACGTAGTGGAGATCCCGACTCTCGGGGCAGCGCGGGATGAATTCAAATAGAATATAAGATCCTTTTAAAAGCGAAAGTCCTGTGCCACAGCCGGACGGGCTGTGGCAATAATTCCGAACTACCCCGTAGCTTGCTGCGCAAATAGGAATTTTAGTCCGCCGAAGGCGGATAAACCTTTTGCCACACGGAGCGGCATAGACGCGTTTCATAAAATCGTTACATGATTTTATTGAATGGGCAAAGAAGTGTCCGTAAAAAAGGCCCATTCCACATCAACATTATTTTTAACCACCGACGCAATATGTTCGTTGAAATAGAAATGTTCGATGTGCCAATTACGCTCTTTGTAATTTATGACAAGATGGTTATCGTCGATGATCCGTTCAATTCGGCATTTTAACAAATCCCGGATGCCGGTACCCGAAACCTTGAGTACCGATTCTTTGGACGTCCAGTATCGAAAAAAAAGGACGGTTTTATCGATATCTGAAAGCGCCCATTCATTGTCATGGGCTGTTTTTCTGTGAAGCGCTTCTTTAACGGGACGGATTTTTTCTAAATCAATGCCGATCCTTTCCCGGGCAATGACTCCAGCGACATATCCGGTCTTATGGGTTACAGACCAGAAATTTCCGTTAAAGGGCAAAGGAACACCATTTTCATCTTTTTTAAGATCACCGAGTTGAATCCGGCTCTTTTGTGCGGATATTTCAAGAGCCCTTCTGGCATGTCTGCTAAGAAAGGAAACTTTTTCTCCACCCGTAAGCTGCTGTTTTTTATTTGGAACAGCAAGAATGACCGGATAAATCACTCGATTTTGGATATTTAATTTTGGATTTTGGATTGTACTCAAGATAACATCGCCCAGCAATTTTATTTCTTAACAGTATCTAAATTTCCATTTTCTTTCAGCTTTGAGCTTTCATCCTTCAGCTTCAACGCTGTATCATACACTTTATTTTTGGAAAGGCCGTATTTTTTGGCGATAATTCTGGAAGCCTCAGATATTTTGCCCCCTTTCTTACCCATTGCTTCAATCAATTCAGCGCGTATGACGTCCTGTGAAACTTCTTTATTTTCTTCACAGCCTTTTACAAGAAGCGTGCATTCACCTTTCACAGCCGGGCGATGGGATAACGTATCTATGAGTTCTGATAAACGGCCTCTTAAAAATTCTTCGTACAGTTTGGTCATCTCTCTGCAAAGCACGCCATATCTGTCTCCCATGACATTAATAATTTCTTCCATAAAAGCCAAAATGCGTCCAGGACCTTCGTAGAAGATAAGGGTTCTTTTTTCATCGGCAAGTTCTTGAAGCTGTTTGATCCGTTTTGCCTTTTTCTTCGCAGGAAACCCGATAAATATAAAGGAATCGGTGGGTAGTCCGGAAATGCTAAGTGCAGCAACCACTGCAGAAGCACCGGGGATGGGTATGACCTTTATATTGTTTTCAACGGCACTTTGAAGAAGCATATAGCCCGGATCCGAAACTGTGGGCGTGCCGGCATTCGACACCAGCGCTATGGATGATCCGGATTTCATCCGTTCAATTAATAGCGGTGTTCGCTCTTTTTCATTATGCTCGTGGCAAGAAATCAGGCGGCTCTTGATATTGTGGTATTTCAGCAGCTTTCCCGTATGTCGTGTATCCTCTGCAGCTATAAGATCAACCTGGTCAAGGACATTCAGGGCCCTTAGGGTGATATCGTCCATGTTACCGATAGGGGTAGCCACAACATAAAGCGTTTCTTTACTTAGTGTATTTTTTGTACTATCCATAGGCGAGTTCAAAGGCATTTTTTATGATCTCTATTCGGGGATTTTCATCTGCCAAACTGAGCGCAACAACATCAAACCTTGCTTTGACATGTGTCTGTTTTGTGGCTTTGAGATAGTAAAGGGCGACCATGGAAATTTTACGTTGTTTTTTAGGCGTTACCGCCCATTTTGGGTTTCCGAAAAGATGGGTCCTTCTAGCTTTGACTTCAACAAAAACCAGAGTCCCCTTTTCTTTTGCAATAACATCAATTTCCCCCAGTTTGTTTCGATAATTTTGCTCCAAAATTTTATATCCGTTTTTTTTAAGATAGCGAATGGCTAAAGACTCACTTTTTTTACCGAATAACTGCCGCTTATTTAGCATTTTGGAACCTTTATCGTTTTACGAAATTGAACTCAGATACTTAATATATAGCCAAAGGGACTACAGATATTCTTTGACGCCTCTAAAGCTTTTTCTGTGAATCAAGCAGCAGCCGAATTTCCGGATAGCTTCCTTGTGCGCCTTTGTGGGGTATCCTTTGTGTTTTGAGAATCCAAACTGAGGGTAATCCTGGTGGTATCTCTCCATCAGTCTATCACGGGTTACTTTTGCAATAATGGAGGCGGCCGCGATGGAAATACTGCGGGCATCACCTTTGGGTATCGCCTCCTGTGGCAAAGCTGACGAGATCAAAAATGTGCCGTCGATGAGCAGGCAATCCGGCTGGGGGGCAAGATTTTCAACTGCCATTGCCATGGATAAAAGAGCTGCTTGAAGGATGTTGATACGATCTATTTCAAACGGGTCAACAATTCCAATCCCAACGGAAACGGCAAAATCGTATATTTTTTCGTAAAGGTAATGACGTTTTTTGGGAGTTAATTTTTTTGAATCGGATACTCCGGGAATCTGCAAAGAAATCGGAATAATAACCGCTGCAGAAACCACCGGTCCAGCCAGGGGTCCCCGGCCGGCTTCATCAATACCTGCAATTCTTGAAAAGCCTTTTTGAAAAGCTTTTTTTTCGAATAACCACAGGTCTGGTCCCATGAGTTCTCAGCAGATAACAACTTTAGACCTTTGCAAAACGTCCCTTTTTGCCCAATTTCTGTGTCCCCGATAATCGGGATCTACACTACGCTCCGACAGGCTCAAATTTTAATCCTCAAAATACAAAATGTATGGATGCCTGTCCCGTAGGTCCGGCAGATCGTACTGGGATGGTTAAAATTTTCGCCTTCCTTGAACTTGAACAAAAATTAACGTTTTTCAAAGGTCTCAACCTGAATATGTTTATAATTAATTGATTCGACGCTCTTTTATTCTAGCTGCTTTGCCCCTTAGCTTGCGTAGATAATAGATTTTTGACCGGCGCACACGTCCGTGGGCAATGATCTCTATTTTATCAATCACAGGGGAATGCAGCGGAAAAATACGTTCAACCCCTATGCCGTATGAAACCTTCCGAACGGTAAATGTCGCATGTACTCCGCCGCCCCGTTTGCTGATCACAACGCCTTGAAAAGCCTGGATACGCTCCTTTTCACCTTCTTTTATCTTTACATGAACTTTAACGGTATCTCCTGCGGCAAAACCAGGTAAATCAAGCCGCATCATCTCTCTTTGTAGCTGATCTAATCTTTCCATATTTATCTCCTAAATAACATATTGCATGAACCTCGCACAGACAATCTTGAAATACTATAAATAATAAAATGTTTTGATTGGTTACATCATGTATCAATTCAATCCCAATTGTATTTTATTCTTTTTTTCCAAAAACTCTGTCGAGAATGACCGCTGCAGCGGACCTTACAGACAGATGATTGTAATCTGTATTCCCTAATACTGGGTTAAGAACGTAGTCGGCCTCAGCCATAAAATTTTCTGAAAGCCCCCATCCGGTACCCAGTATCAAGAGATACAAGGACCCATCTTGCAACATCTTATGGAACCGTTTAAAGCTTATATTTCGGGGGCTGTGACCGGCGCTGGTTACAACCGTTTTCGGAGAATCTCCGCCATTTTTACGTATATGCTCTATAACCTCATTCAGAGAATTTTTAATGACGATCAGTTTCAGCGCTTCTTTTCGTTTTGGATTATACGTTGCGCCTGTTCCTTCTAGCCAATGCGAAACAATTTTTTCGACCAGTTCTTTTTGGTCAGAAAGTGGTGTTACCACATAAAATGACCTTACGCCATATGTTTTTGCTGATCTGGATATATCATGCAAATCAAGGTTCGTTACCGCAGAAGCGATAATTTCGCCATGCTTATTCACCACCGGATAGTGCACCAGGGCCATATAAAGATTGGTTGTGTATGATTTTTTCAATATCAACACACCATTTTTTCAGAATTTCAATCTCCAGTTTGCTCAAGGCTCTGTTCTCCAACAAATCCGGTCTTTTCAGAAACGTCCTGACCAGCGATGTTTCAAGCCTCCAGTTCTCAATTTTTTTGTGGTCTCCCGACAACAGAATTTCGGGGATATCATGTCCTTCAAAGCTTCTGGGTCGAGTATATTGTGCGTATTTTAAAACGCTATCTGAAAACGAATCCTTTTCAGCAGATTCCTTGCCACCGAGTATGCCAGGGATCAGTCGCGTTACCGCATCGATAATTACCATGGCAGCCAACTCGCCTCCGGTAAGAACATAATCACCGATGGAAATTTCATCATCGATGAAATCGTGACAAATCCGTTCATCCACCCCCTCGTAACGACCGCAGATGAGAATAAGCCCATCCGATGACGACAATTCATGAGCGACACTCGAATCAAAGCATCGCCCCTGGGGTGTTAGTAGAATCTTCTTTGATAAAGGTGCTTTTTTGGTTGCTGCCCGGATAGCTGCGGCCAGCGGCTCGGGCTTCATGACCATTCCACAACCCCCGCCATATGGCCTGTCATCCGTCACACGGTGCTTTCCTTCTGCAAAATCTCTAATATCTATGGCGGATACCCGAATTTTATTTCGGTCTATTGCTCTTCTGATAATTCCGTGTTCCCAAAAAGGATTAAACATTTCCGGGAAAATCGTAAGGGCTGTGAAATTCATCCCTAGTCTATTGCCTGTTATCGGTGTGTGGATGTGAACAAGGATATCTCAATACAGCATTAATATTTCACAATCCTTCGGGCAAATCCACACGCATCGTTTTATTCTTAAAATCTATTTCTAACACCACTGATTCAATGGCCGGAATCAGTATTTCAGTGCTATCATCCTTAGTTTGATCTTTGACAACATATACATCGTTGCTGCCAGTGGGAATTATCGACTCAACACGGCCGATGTATTTATTATCGGTTGTAAAAACTGAGAGGCCGACAATGTCTACCCAATAATAGACGCCTTCTTCGAGTTCAGGAAGAGCGATCCGCTCGATGAAAAGCTCGGCCCCGATCAGGGTTTTGGCCGTGTTACGATTCTCAATACCTTTAAATGATAAAAGGATGGATTTGCCGTGAGGTTTGACCCATTTTATAGCAAAATGTCTTTCTATTTTTCCGGCAAGGATGACAAGGATCGAACTACCTGGCTCGAAAGCGGACACTGATTCAGCGTAAGAATGGACCTTAAGGTTCCCTTTTACACCGTGAGCGCCAACGATTTTACCAACAGGAAGAAACCCATCTTTTCCCACAGTACTATTCGAGAATTTCAAGAACCGATCGTTTCTTTAATTTGGCGGAAGCAGCGCTTAATATGGTCCGCATGGCCCGTGCCGTTCGACCCTGTTTCCCAATCACCTTTCCTAGGTCCTCTTTGGCCACTTTGAGTTCTAATACCGAGGTCTGGTTACCTTCTACCTCTGAAACTTCAACCAGTTCTGGATTGTCCACCAACGCCTGAGCAATATATTTTATCAGCTCTTTCATAGCTCCATCTCCTTTGTTGGCTTATGAGCGTTAGAGGTAACGATACTATGCAAGTTCAGCAAAAAAACCTTCTTTTTTCAAAAGGCTTTTTACAGTGTCTGTAAGAATTGCGCCTTGATCAATCCAGTATTTAATTCTCTCTTGTTTTAGAACGACCTTAGCCGGATCTAACACCGGATTGTATGTACCGACATTTTCCAGGAATCTACCATCACGAGGGCATTTACTATCAGCCACAACAATTCGATAAAAGGGTCTTTTTTTTGCGCCGTGCCTGGCCAACCTGATTTTAACTGACATATAAATTTCTCCTTCAAAACGACGGCATACCCGCGCCAAACCCGCGAATGCCACCTTTGTTTATCTTTTTTATCATTTTCATAACCTGATTATAATTCTTAAGCAAATTATTTATATCCTGTACACGGGTTCCGCTTCCTCTGGCAATTCTTTTACGGCGGCTTCCCTTGATTAACGTATGCTGGCGCCGTTCCTGTGGTGTCATGGAATTTATGATCGCTTCGATCTTAATAAGTTCTTTATCGTCAACTTCTAAGTTTTTGAGTTGCTTCATCTGGTTCATGCCGGGAATCATTTTAATTATTTCCGACATAGAACCCATTTTCCTAACCTGAACCATTTGATCACGAAAATCTTCCAGTGTAAACGCATTTTTTCTTAATTTTTTTTCGAGTTCGGCTGCTTTCTTCTCGTCAACGACCGACTGAGCCTTTTCTATCATGGTAAGGACGTCACCCATCCCAAGAATCCTTGAAGACATCCTGTCAGGGTGAAACGGCTCCAGATCACTCAGTTTTTCACCTACACCAACGAATTTTATGGGTTTGCTGGTTATGGATTTGATAGACAGGGCTGCCCCGCCACGCGCATCACCATCCATCTTTGTGAGGACAACACCACCAATATCAAGAGTATTGTTGAATGACTGGGCGATATTTACAGCATCCTGACCTGTCATAGCGTCGGCCACAAGAAGAATCTCAGAGGGTTTTACCGCATCTTTGATGCGGCAAAGCTCTTCCATCAACGCTTCGTCGATATGCAAACGGCCGGCGGTATCAATTAATACGGTATCGCATCCTGTCCGGTGTGCCGTTGTTCTGGCTTCCTGACAAATTTGTATTGGATTCATGTCCGTGCTGGAAGGAAATACCGGAACTGACAATTGCTCACCCAGTTTAGTTAACTGATCAATGGCAGCAGGACGGTAAACATCTGCCGGAACCAGATAAGGCTTTCTTCCCCTTTTTCGCAAAAAAACGGCGAGCTTACCAGCTGTTGTTGTTTTACCGGACCCCTGTAGACCAACCAGCATTATCGATACAGGCACAGAACCGGAGAGGTTCAAGTCTTCGAGCATGCCTCCCATGAGTTCTGTCAGCTCATCATTGACTATTTTTATGACCTGCTGACCGGGAGTCAGGCTTGACATGACCTCCTGGCCGAGCGCACGCTCTTTAATATCGCTAATAAAACTTTTTACGACCTTAAAGTGCACATCGGCCTCGAGAAGCGCCATTCTGACTTCCCGAAGTCCTTCTTCGATATTTTTTTCCGTTAATTTGCCGTGCCCTTTGAGCTTCTTAAACACGGCATTCAATTTGTCGCTTAAATTATCAAACATAAAAGTACCAATAAAATCTAAATTTTAAAAACCTTGAATGTAATCGTAAAATAATGTTATGTCAACATTTAATAAAATCATCGTACGATTTTATTAAATTAAATTCATACAATACACCCCATGAACACTATTTCATCAAAAACAGACATTAAAGAACTCACAAAAGATGAGCTTATTCTATGGCTTAAATACAAGGATATCAAGTCTTATCGTGCCAATCAGATCCTAAAATGGATCTATCTTCGACAGGCAGATACATTTGACGTGATGACCGATGTTAAAAAGGAGATCAGAAAGCAACTTTCGCAACATTTTTATATCCATCGGCTTGAAAAGGCACGTGTCGAAACATCACAGGATGGTTCGAAAAAGTATCTTTTTAAACTCAGCGATGGCAAATATGTCGAAAGTGTGCTCATTCCGGAAAAGGATTATTATACACTCTGCATATCAAGTCAGGTCGGCTGTGCACAAGGCTGTCTATTTTGTCTTACTGCAAAAGGGGGGTTTATAAGAAATCTCACAAAAGGCGAAATCATTGCTCAAGTTCGCGATGTTGCATACGATATCGGCGGGTCAAAACGTCTCACCAATATTGTAATGATGGGGATGGGAGAGCCTCTGGCCAATTTTTCCAATGTTGTCGGTGCAATTAACATCATTACCGACAAGGACGTCGGACTCGGATTTTCAAGTCGAAGGATGACAGTCTCAACATCAGGTCTTGTTCCAAAGCTTTCCGATTTGGGGCGTGAGACAACGGTTAATCTGGCAATATCATTAAACGCCACAGAGGACAAAACCCGTGACATGCTGATGCCCATCAATCGAAAATACCCTATAGAAAGCCTTCTCAATGCCTGTGCCCAGTATCCTCTAATGCCCCGCCGAAAAATCACGTTTGAATATATCCTATTGAAAGGGATCAACGATTCTGAAGAAGACGCAAAACGTCTGGTCAGGCTGCTGAAACCGATACGGGCAAAAATTAATCTTATTCCCTTCAACACCTATGAAAACAGTAAATTTGAGTGTCCGGAAGAATCTGTGATCCTTCATTTCAAGGACATTTTGAACAAAAATAATTATACGGCCATTATTCGTCACAGTAAGGGACAAGACATTTCCGCGGCCTGCGGTCAGCTCAGGGCGAATATGATATTATAGTGGTTGGCAGATTATCGTTAAGTTACTGGATCAAAAAGTGCTTGATTTCGTTCGGCGAAACACCGATGACTCGGACGATCTCATGCCCTTGGGGAGTGGTCACCGCAACTTCAACCGGAGTGATTTCCGGAGCCTTACTATAGCCCACACATATGGAAGCTGCCAGTATCCTGACGTCCTTGCTGCCATCGCTGGGCATTAAAACGATGGGGCCTGGAATTTTTTTTACTTTGATAATGGTGTCCAAATTCGGATCATAGTATTTTTTTATATTTTCATTATCTTTCTGGGTTCGTCCCACGATAATTTTTGTGGTGTTGTTTAACCGTAGATGTCGTCCATGTTTTAAAAGATGAAGCTCCCTTTCGGTATAAATGTCCTGGTGGTCAAAAAGGTCCTTTAACCTTAATGCATAACCTTTATCTGCTAGAAGACATCCTCCGGCAGGAGACGGATAGTTTTGAATTCCAAATTCTTTGGCAAGTTTTATCTGAGGCTTTCGGGATCTACCTGATATGTCCAGCAATAGATCTCTATTTACCACTCCCTGTTGTTCGGGCATGGTTTCAGGAAGCTTTTTGGCGCTTAAAGGGCGCAGAATATAACCTTCAAAGCCGGATTGTTTTTCTACATAGCGGAGAGAATTCATGGTTTGAGACATGGGGCGCTGACCCAGCACTTCGCCGCTAAAAAGAAAATCAATCCCTTTTTCTTTCATTATCCTTCCCGCCAGGTTGAACATCAACGCATGACAGTCCATACACGGATTCATATGCTTCCCATAGCCACAACGCGGATTTGTCAGCATCTTCAGATAGATCGGTGTTATATTTTTAACGATGAGCGGTATTCCGGTAGTTTTGGACGCCTGTTCGGCCTTTTCAGATGAAAAAAACGGTGTTTCAAAGGTTATCCACTGGACCTCTATTCCCTGTTTTCGCAGCAGCATGCCTGACAGCATGCTGTCCAATCCGCCGGAACAAAGTCCTAAAGCGCTCACTTTTTTTAACGATAGATTCATGATATACGTTAGCTCAAAAAAATAATGATTAAAGAATCATTGCCCATAGGGCCAGGCTTTTGTTTGCCCCTGTCTTAGATCCCGGT
Source organism: uncultured Desulfobacterales bacterium (assembly GCA_937998305.1). Taxonomy (GTDB): domain Bacteria; phylum Desulfobacterota; class Desulfobacteria; order Desulfobacterales; family UBA11574; genus UBA11574. Next base: position 11,300 of record CALLDL010000084.1, read on the forward strand.
TGTTCACGGGGAAAGGGGCTGCTCTCCTGAAAACTGGACAAGTTATAAGTGCCTAAAGTGAGCTAAAGTGCCTAAAGTTATGGAGTCGCTTCGCTCCGGTTATTTTATATATAATTGTCAGAATTCCTTAACTTTAGCTCACTTTAAACTTTAGCTCACTTTAGTCACTTCACATTTTTTTACTCGGTAGAGCCGGATAACTCTGACCCACTCAATGCGGGATAGACAAGGCCCATAGGACCAGGTTTTAAAGATCAAATAAAAACAAATCTGCAAAGGATCTACAATGGCAAAAAAAACGATATTGATTAAAGATAAGGCCCGATCTGCAAAAATTCAACACATATTAAAAACAACCTATCCTGATGTCAAAACCCAGCTTCGTAATGCCAACCCCTTTGAACTTCTTGTGGCAACCATACTATCTGCTCAATGTACGGATAAACAGGTTAATCACGTAACAAAAGATCTGTTTAATCGTTTAAAAACGCCTCAGGATTTTGCAAGTGCCTCCAACGAAACCATTGAAGCGCTGATTCGATCCACCGGTTACTTCCGCAACAAGGCAAAGAATATCAAAAACTGCTCAAAAAGTCTTCTGGAAAAATATGACGGTCAGGTACCTCAATCTTTGGATGAACTGGTAAAACTTCCCGGTGTGGGACGTAAAACCGCCAATGTGGTCCTTGGCAGTGCATTTAATATTCCGGGTATTGTTGTGGACACACATGTGGCAAGAATATCAAAAAGGCTCGGGCTTACGAAGAATAACAACCCGGTTAAAATTGAGTATGACCTGATGGAAATTATTCCCCGAGAAGAATGGAACGTATTTTCTTTGCAATTGATCTATTTCGGAAGGGCCATATGCAAAGCGAGAAAGCCGGCGTGTCCCACCTGCCCTCTTTATGATCTGTGTAATTTTCCTGATAAAATTTTAAAACCAGGATAAGCAGGTGCAGCAGGCCGAAATATAGAATCCTGAGCCCAGAGGACCCGGCTTTGATATAACCCCTGGAAGGGGCTATTTTACTTAAAGCCGTACAAGTTAAAAGTATCTAAAGTGATCTGAAGTGCCTATTTATCCCGAATTCATCGGGGAAGTTTTGGAGTCGCTTCGCTCCGATAATTTTATATAATTGGCAGAATTCCTTAACCCTGGCCCAGAGAAGCAGGCCGGAAATTTTTTTACAATTTTCGATCCAGAACTTCCCGGAGTTTTCCTGCAATTTCTGCAATACGGACCGGCTTGCCAATTAAGGCGCCAATTTCCAGATGCCTGGTATTATCTTCCGTTATTTTTTCATTGAATCCGGTACATAAAATAATCGGAATATCGGGCCGGATGAGACGTAATTCCCTAATCAACTCCTTCCCTGTCATTTTGGGCATGGTTTGGTCGGTGATAACCAGATCAAACGTTTTAGACGCTTTTTGGAATGTTTCTAGAGCTTTAACGCTATTTAACGTTGAGATGACTTGATAGCCGAGCCTTTCCAGCATTAAATGCATCATTTCAAGCACATCTTCTTCATCATCGATCAGCAAAATAGTTTCAGTGCCTATTGGTATGTGTGTTTCCGTGGATATTTCAGAAATGTCGCCGGATTGGGTATCGGTCAGAGGCAGATAAACATCAATTGTTGTCCCCTGATCCGGGTCAGAGGAAATGCAAGTCATCCCTTTATAACTTCGGATAATTTCATGTACAATATTCAATCCCATGCCGGCGCCTACATTTCGGTCGTTGGTGCGATATTGTGGATCGAAAACATGCTGGACTTCAGTCTGCCCGAGGCCGGGACCTGTATCTTTAACCGTCAGCCTCAGGTAACATCCAGGGTTTAAATCAATTTCAGAGGGTAGATCGCTGGGAGCCAGATCCATTTCTTGGAGGGTGATTTCCAGTACACCACCTTTTTCTTCCATAACCTGATATGCGTTGGTACAAAGGTTCATCAGCACCTGCTGAATCTCAGATGGATCGACCACCACAGGACTACAGGTATTGTCTATTTCATGGCTCACTTCAATGGTCGCCGGCAACGATGCCCTTAAGAGCTTCAGTGTTTCTTTTATAATATATTGAATCTTTAAGGGCTTTCTCTTCTGCCCCTCTTTCGTGCTGAAACTCTGAATCTGCTGAATCAGGTCTTTTGCCCGATCAGCAGCTTTAAGGACAGCCGCCAGATTTTTCCTGGTTTTACTGTTTTCAGGTACATCATACATGCACATCTCGGTGTATCCGATAATAGGAAAGAGAATATTGTTAAATTCGTGTGCGATCCCCCCCGCCAGGGTCCCAATGGATTCCATCTTTTGGGCCTGTTGAAGCTGCTTTTTAAGTTCGGCTTTTTCTTTCTCCAGTGCACTGATTCGCAATACCATATTGACCTGTACCGCCAACTCTGCTTTGTCTATGGGCTTGCCCAGGAAACCCGCCGCCCCGACCTCCAGTCCCTTAACATAGCTTTTGGAATCGGACTGGATATTGGTCATCAAAAGAATCGGGATGTGTTTTGTGTTTTCTTCAGATTTCAGTGTTCTGCACACCTCGTATTGGCCTATCCCTCCTATTTCAAGATCCAGAAGAACCATTTCCGGAGACTCGGCCTTTGTGCTTTCTATCCCTGCAATTCCTGATTGGGCAGGAATGACAAGACAATCAGGAATTAAATCCTCCAGAAAGGTTGACATCGTATTTAGATCGTCATTTTTATTACTAATCACCAATATCTTTTTCATAGGTCACCATAGTTTTTAATAGCGTTTTATAAATACACATCGATTTCTGCCATTTTTTTAATAAACATCCTTTTTGGCAAACGATTTTATCTGGTTTTTTGTATAACCGAGTTCCTTAAGAATTGAAACGGTACTTTCTCCAAAGCCCACCGGCAGCGTTCGAATCGAACCCGGTGTTCCACTCAGCTTAATCGGCGTCCCAAAGGTTGCGGTCTCTTTCCCGTTTTTTTGACTCATGCCCACAACCATTTTTCTTTCCCGAAAAAAGGGGTCCTCCAGCACTTCTTTAAGCGTTTGAATTCGTCCCCAGCATACATCAAGATCTGCAAGTTCGGTTTCCCAGTGGTCAAGCGTTTTTTTCTTAAACGTTCTGCGCATAAAACCGATGATCTCTTCCCGGCGTTTTTCGTCATACTGGAGTGCCCCATACTCCGGGACTCCTAAGTGATCACAAAGATTTCTCCAGAAACGATTTTCCACAGCACCGATGGAAATGTATCGTCCATCGGCTGTTTCATAGGTGTTATAAAAAGCGTACCTGTGGGAAAACATGGATTCACCGCGCTTGGGAAATTCTCCTGTGCGTTGACGTAAAAAAAGGGCCAGTGATAAAAAGCTTACCATTGTATCTGTCATGGAAATATCGATGTGTTGACCTTGACCGGTCCTTTCCCTGGCCCACAGCGCCATAAGGATTCCAATGGCGGCATTCATCCCTCCCCCTGCAATGTCCCCAATTTGGACACCCGGAATGGATGGTGGGCGATCCGGTTCGCCCATAAGATCAAGAACCCCCGAACAGCCCAGAAAATTCACATCGTGCCCGGCTCGATTCCGGTAGGATCCGCTTTGACCGTATCCTGTAATGGAACAGTAAATAATTTTTGGATTGATGTTATGAACCGTATCATAGTCAATTCCGAGTCTGTGGACAACCCCTGGTCGAAACCCCTCCAGCAAGACATCCGCTTTATTGACCAAACGGAAAAAAATCTCTTTGCCTTCCTCGGTTTTCAAGTTTAAGGACATGTGCTCTTTGTTTCGATTGATCTCGGAAATGAAGAGGTCGTCAGATAAAAAACGTTTGTCTTCCACTGAAATCACACGTGCACCATGGTCTGCCAGGATCATGGAACAAAACGGTCCAGGCAGCAAACGGGACAGATCCAGAACCAACATTCCGGACAAAGCTCCGTTATTTGATAGGTTTTTCTTGCCTTTGGATTTCATCTGACACCATATTTTTGAGACCTTTGAAAAATGTTCGATTTTGTCCAAGGCCAAGGAAGGCGAAAATTTTAACCACAGGAATACATTTAGTATTTTGAGGATTAAAATTTGAGCCTGACGCCGGAATTGGGCAAAAGGGGGCGTTTTTCAAAGGTCTCACTTTAAGCCTGTAGCAGATACAAGTTCCCCCACAAAGCTTCCGACAACAACTTTACTCTTTATTTTTACTGGAATTCTTCGTTTATCCGCAGTGACCCACAACTGAATTTTAGCGTTCTTGCTTTTTTCAAATACACCACCAATATGTTTCAGTTCGGGTTCTATAAGATAAGTGTCGTATATACCACTTTTCAGTTTAATTGTTTCCCTTTTAATGACAGAAAGCTTACCGATGATACATTTCTTTCCATCTGTTACCGGACGCTCAATTATAGATTTTTCTTTAAAATCAAAAAGACGAACAAAATGAAATGCGGATAATGGATCAAATGATCCGGACAGTATGTCAATGGGCGGCCGTTTATCTTTAAAGTTGGTATATTGGGCCTTGTTATTTTGCCAATCGAAATTCACAACAACATCCCTGTGGGTTTTTCCTTCGTCCTGCTTTTTTTTATACAGTATCGAATGGGTCATTTCAGTGTTTGCATAGGCATCTATTCTGTCCCGCACTTTATAGATGGCGTCGATAAAGGCATTTGATTTTGCCGTCAGTAAAAAATGGTATGCTTTAACACCATCAATGGTTTCCATGGGAAGCACCTCAAGAACGCCCTCACCAGCCGGTATAATCGCCCATTTAAGCTGAAACGTCAGTTTTTCACCCGGATAAAAAGGAAAATCTTTCTCACCGGCTTTTACGCAAGGACTTGAACCCAAAACCGCAATGGCTGAGATGATGATGAATGTGATAGACCGCCAGACTTTCACTCGGATATTTAAACCTAAATTGAGCGTTTCAAATTTCACCATTTTATTATAAATCTAATACCATTTAGGATGCTAAATTACTATAAAGCATTAAACATTATCACTATCACTGATTCGGCAAACTCGACAATCGCTCAACCTATGTTACAATATATGAATCCGCGATTATAACAAATGCGCAAACTCTGTCTGAATAACATCAAACAGTTCCTCGCCGATGGCAAGCCCGAGATCGACAAACTGGGGACCGTATTTTTTCCCGGTATTCGTCCGGAATGTGTGCTTTATTTTGGCAAGTTTTTCCATTCCTTCTGGATAAAGATCCATAAATTGGGCAACAGGAATGTTAAAAAAGGATGCCATGGCCCATACCGTATCTGTAAAGTTGTCAGGTCCCCATCGAAATTTATCAGCATCATAAAGGCAGTCGGATACGAGCGCACCTTCAGAGGTGCTTGCTTTTACGGTTTTTTTAAAGGCTTCATGGTTGCGAATCGCCCGGCAGACATCATCGACTTCATGGGATTTAAAGGGAAAGGTTTGAAGAACTTGCTTTGCATAGACAGCCCCCTTAACTGCATGATCTTCATGTCTTCGCTGAATATCATGGAGAAGACCGGCACATTGGACGACGATGACTCTCTGGTTAATAAAATTGTCGGAGCGTCCGGCAAGCTTATTCTCAATAATCATTAAAGCACCTGCATCAATCGCTACTTTTAATGCGTGTTTAATGCCGTGTCCAAAATTATCGTCTACGTGCTCGGCAACAAATGATCGTAATTTTTCGGTAAACGGATTTGTCTCAAGATATTGTAGCGACACTTCATTTGCAAGAGAATGGTCTTGATAAAAATCAGGGGATGGATACTGAGAAACAATTTGGCGGGCTCGTTGGCGAATACAAGCATAAATAGTTTCCATATTGTCAGATGCGTTTAAAAATTATTTTTTTGACCTTTTGAAAAAGAAAATTTCATTTAAATTCAGACGTTTTTGTTTAAAAACCGAATTTCTGATGAACGTGGTAAAATTCTCGACATAACCGCGGTTATGCCTTCAATATTTGTAAACCTTATTTAGTGCCTGAATGAAAACTATCTTTTTCGTCAATATCTGCGTCAAACTTACGTTGAAGTCAAAGAAAAAAGTGTACCGCAAACCTTCCATTGGCCGTCTTCTTTTATGACACGAATGATCTCATCAACCTCATGAGTTGAGCCGATGTTAAATAGTTTGGCAACAACCGGGTAAACAGAATTTATTGCAACCCTTATTTTACCGGTTATTCGGATTTTAGCTTCTTTATCATTTTTTGAAATGGTTTCGGTTTCTATGTGATAAAGTTTATTTTTCAAAAAATTAATATCAAAACCACGTTCTCTAGCTGTTTTGGCAGCGAAATACAGATATTCATCGACCACATCGACATCCTCAGAAGCGAGCTGTTTTTTACAGATTTTTTTTGTCATTGATTTGTCAAGCTCAAAATAGGCTTTGCTAAATTCTACAACAGCTTTGTTCGGCGTATCTATAGCATCTGCCACAGAAAATATTATTTGTACCACAAACCCGATGATTAGAACCAGAATGATACCCACGCTTCTGCTTAACTGGACCATCTAATTTACCTCCTTTTATTCATTTATTAGAGACTTAAGTATTTTCAAGATAACAATATAAACTCCTAAGGATATTATATTTTAAAAACAATGGCGAAATTTGAAACACTCAATTTAAGTTAAAAAATGTCTGATACCATGGAATAAACCTGGAAACAAGGATAAATTGGCTGATTCATTTTTGATGGTAAAAGAAGACTTTTTCTTTGACACATGAGTCAGTTTTTTTTATATTCCAAATTTAATCTGGGTATTATTTTAAAGTCACGTTGGTCGTTTCATAGCAAATCTATTTTCCTTCTTGAGTTTTTGGATTTCCATGGATTATGAAGGTTCAAAGAGGCAGTCGCATCAGAAAAAGTCTTCCAACGGTAAGCTAACGTCGTTAGGACTGTGTCTCGGGGCGTCTACAGTTTCCATCGTTCAGCTGGAGCAAGACCAGAATTCCAAGACATACAACCCGACAAAGCATAATAACAATCCCCGAATTATAAAAAGCTCACTCTATCCTCATGAAGGAAACCCCAAAAAGACCCTTCTTCGCTTTATCAACGGTCTTGATCTGAACAAATTTGATAGAATTGTCGCCACCGGCAGGCTATTCCGCTCGTTTGTCAATTTTACTTCAATATCCGAACCTGAAGCAGTAGAATATGCCTACCGGTATATCAAGCCGACGGATATTCTCTGTCCGGCAGTTGTCTCTGCCGGTGGAGAGACATTTATGGTGTATGTTCTGAACCGTTTCGGTCAGATTTCCAACGTTCTTACAGGCAATAAATGTGCATCCGGAACCGGTGAATTTTTTCTCCAGCAACTGCGCCGAATGGATGTGACGCTGGAAGAAGCTGCCCGGTGGGCTGCTGCAACCGAACCGTATCCCGTCTCCGGACGGTGTTCGGTTTTTTGCAAGTCCGATTGTACCCACGCCACCAATAAAGGTGTTCCTAAATCAAGAGTCACCGCCGGCCTCTGCCGAATGATGGCCAATAAAATCTTGGAGCTTTTAAAAAAGGTGGAAAAAAAGAACATTATTATCACCGGGGGAACAGCGCGCAATCACATGATGATCGAGCGTTTGCGTGAGGATATTCCCGGATTGATTGTTCCGGACGAAGCCCCTTATTTTGAAGCACTGGGAGCCGCTCTATGGGGACTGGAAAACGAAACAAACACCTTAACCGGCATATCTGAGTTGTTGAGTACCGAAGTGTCATCATTTGACACATTGCCATTCTTAAAGGATTTCAACCATATGGTGGAATTTAAAACCATTGAAAAGGGAGAAATCCATCCCGATGACACCTGCATTCTGGGTCTTGACGTCGGATCGACCACCACCAAGGCCATTCTGCTGCGAAAATCGGATGATGCATTGCTTGCCTCTGTTTATCTTCGTACCAGCGGAGATCCGGTTGGCGCTTCCAGGCAGTGTTACCGTATCATTCTTGACCAGGTTAAGCAAAAGGTCCATCCTTCTGAAATATCCATAGAAGGTTTAGGCGTCTGTGGTTCCGGCAGACAGATTGCCGGACTGCACGCACTTACGGACAGTGTTATCAATGAAATCATCGCCCATGCAGCTGCCGCCGTATATTTTGATCCCAAAGTGGACACCATTTTTGAAATCGGAGGACAGGACGCCAAATACACTTACATTACCAACTCAGTGGCCTCAGATTATGCCATGAACGAAGCCTGTTCAGCCGGAACCGGTTCTTTTTTGGAAGAATCCGCCCATGAAACGCTGGGAGTGAAGATGGAGGAGATTGCAGACATCGCTCTCAAAGGCGAACATCCGCCAAATTTCAACGATCAGTGTGCCGCATTCATCACCTCTGATATAAAGACTGCCATTCACGAAGGGGTCGAACATGAAAATATCGTTGCCGGGCTGGTATATTCCATCTGCATGAACTACTCAAACCGAGTTAAAGGGAACCGGCCTGTGGGAGAGAAAGTGTTTATGCAAGGCGGTGTTTGTTACAACCGGGCAATTCCATTGGCCATGGCGTTCCTTGTGGGAAAACCGATCATTGTCCCCCCGGAACCCGGGCTCATGGGCGCCTATGGCGTAGCACTGGAAGTCAAAAAGCGAATTGAAAACGGGCTGTTACAGAAACAGCACTTTGACTTGGAAGTTTTGCAGAACCGTCAGGTAAACTATGGGAAATCATTTATTTGCAAAGGGGGAAAAGAAAAATGTGACCGCCAATGTAACATTGCCATGATAGAACTTGAGGGTAACACGTATCCATTTGGCGGCGCCTGTAATCGGTACTACAATTTGCGTTATAATATAAGATACAATGTAAAAAAACTGGATATGGTGCGTGTGCGACAGCGACTTGTCTTTGAAAAGTATGGTGCTCAATCTGTTTTCGATGCTGATCAGTATCTTTCCGGCAAAAACAACAAGAAAACCCAAAAGAAAATTGGTATCAATAGAAGTTTTTTGGTCAATACGTATTATCCTCTTTATTCTACATTTTTTACTAAACTCGGATTTGAAATTGTTGTTCCGGATTCTTACTCTCAAAAAGGAATTGACCAGAAAAATGCGTCTTTTTGCTATCCAGCGGAACTTACACACGGTTTTTTCCACACCCTAATTGGAATGAAAAACCCGCCGGAATATATTTTTCTGCCCCATTTCAAGGCCCTTCCAATCTCGGATGGCAACTCCAGTGCACAGGTTTGTCCTTTTGTCCAAGGGGAAACTTACTATCTTCAAGCCGCATTTAGCCAAAGACTCAAAGCGTTAAAAACCAAAGGAACGAAAATTCTGACCCCACTTCTTGAGCTGACCAAGGGGTTGGAGATAGCCAAAACGCCATTGATAGAAACGGCTGTTCAAATGGGGGTCAGACGAAAAACTGCAATATCTGCGTTTGATGCTGCCGTGAACCGACAAACGGCATGTATGGCTGAAATGAGTGACATCGGGAAAAAGATGCTGCAACAACTCGAAGCCGATCCAAATCAGATCGCTGTCGTGATTTTTGCTCGACCGTACAACGGATTTGTTGAAGAAGCGCACATGGGTATTCCTCATAAACTCGCATCAAGAGGCATCCTGGTCATCCCTTTTGATTTTCTTTTATTTAATCGTGAAAAATCAAAACGACATATGTACTGGGGAATGGGCCAGCGCATCCTTCAAGTTGCCAGGATGGTTAAAAAGCATCCTCAACTTTTTGGCACTTTTGTTACCAACTTTTCCTGTGGCCCGGATTCGTTTATTATTGGATACTTCAGGGACATCATGGGACGAAAACCATCCCTGACACTTGAACTGGACAGTCATACCGCCGATGCCGGTCTGGAAACCCGCATCGAAGCGTTTATCGATATCATATCTGCATACCGAGAACTGAAAGAAACACAACATGTTGTTTCAAAGAAACGAGCGTTTATCCCCGCTCGCACCAAACTGGAAAAAGGCATCCCAGAAGTAATCTCTTCTTCAGGTAAAACACTGCCCATGATCCACCCACGAGTGAAGCTATTGATTCCATCTATGGGGAAACTCACTACAGAAACTCTTGCGGCTGTATTTCGCGGTCTCGGTTATAATGCCATCGCTCATCCTCCATCAGACGAAACAATTTTAAAACTTGGACGGGCAAATACGTCCTGTAAGGAATGTCTGCCGCTGATACTCACCACAGGAACATTACTCAATTTCATCTACAACGAAAAAAAAGAGGACGATATTCTGGTTTATTTTATGCTTACCGGTTCCGGACCATGCCGGTTTGGACAATATCGGATTTTCATGGAAGACCTGGTGAAAAGGCAAGAAATACCGAATGTAGCCCTTTTTTCACTAACATCAGAGAATTCATATGCCGGGTTGGGCAACGATTTTCATTTAAAAGCATGGTGTGGTGTGATCGTATCCGACACCATGGAAGATATTCGATCAATGTTGTTGGCCAATGCCGTTGATGTTGAATCGGCGATCCAAATTTTTGATGAAGAATGGGATTTAATTCTTGGTGAATTTGAAAATGGGGATTTTCCCCAGCTTGAAAAACAACTTACCCAAACAGCCGAACAACTCCGTGAAATTCCCCTGAAGCATCCACCGGAAGCGGTACCGACGATTTCTCTTGTGGGTGAAATATTCGTCAGGAGAGATGAATTATCTAGACAGTATCTGACAGAACGGCTTGCAAAAAAGGGATTCGCTACTATTTGCTCGCCCATTGCCGAGTGGGCGCTCTATTCCGATTATTTGGTGGACAAAGGGCTTGTTGATTACAACATGTCAATACGGGAGAAACTTTTGTTTTTACTTAAAAAAAGATATATGGCTCGATATACAAAGCGTATCAAATCGATATTGGCAGACTCGGGGCTGGCGCATGCAGAGTCTCTAAACATTCGATCAATTATAAACAATGCCTCCCCTCATTTATCACTCAATTTAACCGGTGAAGCCATTCTGACCGTAGGAAGCTCCCTTACTGAAATTGCGTCACACACTTGCGGCGTCATCGCCATCGGTCCTTTTGGCTGTATGCCAAACCGTCTGGCAGAAGCCCTCCTTAGCGAAGCCATGACTCATGAAGGCAAACTGGCAACGGATCCAAACAACAAACAACTTCGATCCGTGCTCACCAGTCTTGACGACCTGCCTTTTCTGGCCATTGAAAGCGATGGTTCGCCCTTTCCTCAACTTATCACGGCAAAACTGGAAAGCTTCTGTTTACGAGCAGAGCGATTGCATAACAAAATGATACCTAAGCTGAGCGTTTCAAATTTTAAAAGGGAATAAAAAATCATATATTTTTAATGAATTATCTTCATTTGAATTTTTACAATTTGAATCCTTCAGTTTAGGCAAAAACTTCTTGACAGCATAAGCAGATACATTTAGAGTCTGACGCCTATAGATCAAAATAGATTCAAAATATAATGGTATTGAATTTATCCCTCATATGTTTTATAATAATGGATTGATTCTAAAAAACGGGAAATGCACCGTTTTTAGCACAAGGAGGATCCAATAAAATGAACGAATTGCTGGCTCCTGGCGGCAGCCTTGCAATGGTGGAAAGCGTTTTGAAAAGCGGCGCCGATGCCGTCTATGTCGGGGCAAGAGGTTTCAGCCGAAGAAAATGTGCCTGGGAGCTGGAAGACAGCCAAATCAGAGAAGCGGTAGGTATTGCCGATTCTCACGGTGGAAAGATTCGGGTGGCTATTAATGCGGAAATACAGGAAAAACATTTCATCCGTGTGTTGAGCAAAGTCTCCAAATGGGCACAGTATGGCATAGAAGGAGTTATCGTTAAAACTCCGGATCTCATGCGACTCATTCAGAGAAACTATCCGGAACTGGTTATCCATGCCAGTGTGGGCTGTAATATCCAGACAAAAAAAGAGATGGAATATTATCGAGAAACCGGCGCCACCCAGATTGTTGCCAGTACCGAAATCGATACCGTACAAAAACTGAAAACGTATAAAAAGAATGCGAATGACGTCGGTGTTCTTACTGAAATACTCATCCACGGGAACCGTTGTATCGGGGGTGTGGGCAATTGTCTGTTTCATGAGATCACCAGCGACTCTTATATTAAAAAAGTTCACCACGATGAAAACGGCAATGAAATCGTTGAATACGAAGGCTGGCCGGACAGAAGCGGTAGTTGCTTTCGATTCTGCCTCCTTACCGAAGCCCAGAGAGAAAAACTGATGCGCCGTAAGGGGAAGAGTTCTGAAGATATCATCCATATAAACGAAACCATCCGTCGTCAACCGAATGTCGCCTTTGCCATTGCCGGCGAAGAGCTGAAACAGTATGTCGACCTGGGGTTACAAACGCTCAAAGTTCAGGGACGTGAATATCCGGTTGCTTTAATTTCTGAGATGATCCATGCATACCGAACCCTTATCGATGGATTCTATCAGGGTAAAGACCTCCTTGATCCCAAAATGGCGGCTGCCGATAAAAACATCAAATGCCTGGCAAAAGATCGCGACCGGGCCCGTATGGAGAAAACCAAAGAACTACACCAGAAAATCAAAGGCATTTAAAAAATACCCGTAATAACCACACGCGAAACTAAATTTACACGGACCTGTTGAATTCATTGTCGGCCGTGTCATTTTATTTATCACAACTTCAGTCAACGATCACTATCGTTGACGAGTTATCTGTCTATCCTGTTAAAATTAAAACATAAAATTCATCAACAACCTGAATCTTGCACGAGCAGGAGGCTTTCATATGCAAGGCACTTAAGGGCGAAGCCATAGTCTGCTATTGCGAAACCTTAATAACGTAGACGCCGTAGGCGTCATACCGTAGGTAATGAAAGCCTCCTACTCGCCCTTTAGGGTGAAAATTGATGAATAAAAAAAACATTATCCGATTTACCATTTGGGTAAAATGTATGATGCTATGATATTATTTAAACCCGCTTCAATTAAAGATTTTAAAGATTCTCATTGATTTTCATGCAAGGTTCAGGTTTAAACCCACTGAAAGCAAATATTTGGAGGTTTGCATCATGACCAAAGTATACGTGGTTCGTCACGGTCAGACCGCCTGGAATCTGGGGGAGGTCTTTCGGGGGCGCATGGATATTCCTTTGGATGAAACCGGAAAAAAGGAAGTGCATTTAGCCGGTGAGGCGCTAAAGGACGAAACCCTCCATGCCATTTACAGCAGTCCCCTTTCACGTTCAATGGAAACCGCCGAAAACATAGCTAAATTTCAAGACATCCCGGTCACACCACTTGAACCCATTATTGATATCAGCTACGGTGAATGGGAAGGGGTCAGTCTGGTTGAGGTTCAGAAAAAATATCCGGATCTTTATGATCTGTGGTTAACAGAACCCCACAATATTACTTTCCCCGGCGGAGAAAGCTTAGAGCAGGTGCGAGTGCGAACTCAAAATGCCATTGATGATTTGCTTGAAAAACACGAAAATGAAAACATCGCTTTAGTGGCTCATCGGGCGCCGAACAAAGTCATCTGTTGCAGCCTTCTCGGGATCGATAATAGTAATTTCTGGCGAATTCAACAGGATACGGCAAGCACCAACCTTTTTGTTTATAAAGACGGACAGTGGATCATTTCGTATTTGAATGATACCGCTTACCTCAAAGTGTTGGGAAAACCCGCCCTGTCCGATTTTTAGCAAAATAACAATTATTCGACCCTTAAACAGAAAACGGACAAATATATGAAAAAAACCGGCGTGTTTTATCATCCCAGCTTCAGTCGCAGAAGCTATTTAACACGAGGTGCCAGGCTTGAAGATTTTCCAGGTGCCATCGATCACCTTTTGACCAAAGACAATATTATTCTCTACGAATCGCCCCCTATTGAGGAGGAATGGATTCTGAAGGTACATACTCCGGAACTCATCCGAGGTGTGGAGTCGGATCATCTCTGTTCAACGGCCTGGCACTCGGTGGGAGGCGTGGTTCTGGCCGGAGAAAAGATTTGTACCGGGGAAATCGACAATGCATTTGCGCTCATCGGTGCAGGTGGCCATCACTCTGGAAAAGACTATTTTGGCGGCTATTGCTGTTTTAACGATGTGGTTATTACCATCACCTATCTTCGTGAAATTCACAACATTCAGCGCTTTGCAATCATGGATACGGACGCCCACCATGGAGACGGTACCCGGGATCTTCTCAGAAACGATCCTGATGTTCTACATGTATGCTGCTGCGGCATGGAGTCCGAATCTGAAGACGGCACAAAAGTGGACATCCGGGCACCGGGCAGCTCTTGGGGGTTCTGGGGCCGAGGTGAGAAAATCGAGAATGTCGACCAACAATACGCCGACAACGTTAAAAACGAATTCTATCCCCGGGTGACGGATTTTAAACCGGATCTGATTTTCTGGTATTTCGGATTTGATACCCACCAGGGAGATTACGGCAGCCTTGGATTGAGTGGCCGATGCTTTCAGGAAATTGCCCGCTTTATGAAAAAAACCGCCGAAGAAGTAACCGACGGCCGCTTGGAAGTGGTCTTGGGCGGCGGCTCCCAAACTGACATCGCCACCAATGTTATCCCACCGATTATAGAAATATTAGCAGAGTAACTTAAAGAAACCTGACGAACCAAAGTATTATATTTTTTAGGAACTGAAGCCTTTGAGAAATGTTCAATTTTGTTCGAGTTTAAGGAAGACGAAGATTTTAACCGCCCCAGTACGATCTGCCGGACCTACGGGGCAGGCAGGAATACACGGAGTATTTCGAGGATTGAAATCTGAGTATGACGCTGAAATCAGACGAAAAGGGACTTTTATCAAAGGCCTCACATTCTTCCTACCGTGATTAAATACAACGCTGTCTCATCTTCACCGTCGATTTCCAACAACCGATTGATATCATCATCAAAAAATGCGCCGATGGGACAAGAACCGAGATCCATTGCGGTGGCAGCTAGCTGGACGTTCTGACAGACATGGCCGAGGTCCATGGGAATATAGCGCACAGCGCGGTCGCGATATTTTACCATACACCTGAGCATCATGGCGGTCCAGATGAAAACAACCGCAGCACGACGCACCACCGGCTGTCCCAGACAGGCTTTGGTCATATCCCTGTTAAAGCTTCCATCCTTCAACCGCTCAAGGGCAAAGGATGCTACATCGAAATGGTAAAGCCCCTGAGGTATGTCTTCAACATGATCAACATAAAGATAGGTTTCAAAGGGATAAAGGGCGCCTGCTGAAGGTGCGGTGCGTAGCAGATGAATTCCAGCCCGTGCCGTAACCCCCTGGGCCGACCAAAGCAACGTCGAAAGTTCATTCAAGCTCAACGGTTCCGTAGTGGTATCACGCTCGGACCGACGCCTTGTCATACATTGCCATAAATTCGCCGGATGGTTCAGGTCGGGTTGTGGCAGCTTAAGTCGTTCCGCATCCGGATAGGTTTTACAACTCTGGACAGCCGGAATGGGCCCGAGATGGTCTTTTAAAGGCTTGTCCCGATGATATTTGGTGCCCTGAATATAGCCAAAGGCCAGTCCTTCTTTATAAAGTGCCATATATTGCTCCTTTTATCTTAAATGGAATTTTCTTGAATTTTGTGGCAAAATATTTCTAACGTAATGAATCGAACGAATACCGTTACAAGTTTTCCCGTTTCCCGTTGGCCAGTTTGCCCGCAGTGTTTGGATAACCTTTTTTCGGGCTCAACGGGCTAACGCGTCAACCGGCTAAACATTTCTCATATTCTGATATGATTTAAGCATGCAAGAATTTCAGTTTCCAGTTTAGTTCCGGCTTGTCTATGTTAGGATGTTTAAATTTTAAAAGGATTTGCAATTTTGTGTCAATGTTTTTAAATTAAAAAACAATGGAAAACATCAAAAACAGAGCCTTGGAACTGGCTTCGAATGCTCTAAGTTGGACTGACGAAGCAATTCAGAAATTTACATCCCTTGAGTCCCTGCCTGAACCTTTAGACTGTAAACCGGGATGTCACTATTGCTGTTTTAACCTTCCGATGGTAACACCCCCGGAGGCACTCTTTATAGGACATCATATAGATCAGACTTTTACAGATCAGCAAAAACAGACATTAAATACAAGAATCCAAAAGATTCTTAAAAAAATAGCCGGCAAGCCTTCAGATGAAATTTTCATGATGCGGCATGAATTGCCCTGTATTTTTTTAGAAGAAAGCATGTGTCTGATTTATGCGGTAAGACCTGCTGTATGTCGGACCTGCACCTCGACAAGTGCAGAACACTGCAAAATGATCTTCGAAACTAGAAATCACAGGGCCAGACTTCGTTGTTATCAACAAATACGAGAAATCTTTCATACCTTCCAGACAGATTTGGTCAATCGCTCTAAGGAAATGGGATGCCAGACCGGTTTTTTTTATGTTGCGGAGACCATGAAAGATTATTTTAGACACCCTGAACCCATTGATGCATGGTTACAAGGCAAAATGGTTTTTCATCGTAAGGTCTAAAAAATTTTAAATATATATTTTCCGGCGCAACTTGAAACGCTCTATTTAGGTAAAAGTATCTTGACAAAACCCTCTTGAAAGGTCATGGTGGGCGCGTTTTATGCATATCTTTATAAGGCCTAAATTGAGCAATCTAATAATCAAATGAATGTGGGGGAACATGACTAAAGCTAAAACTGGCGATATGGTAAAAGTTTACTTTGAAGGTTTTTTGGAAGACGGTACAGTGTTCGGTTCTACCACAGATGAGGAGCCGTTTGAGTTTACAATCGGAGAAAAAAATATGATGCCGGGCTTTGAAAACGCGGTCGTCGGCATGCAAAAAGGAGACACCAAGACCATCACACTTCCCCCTGAGGAGGCTTATGGTTCTCATAAGAAAGAACTCGTACATGTTATGGACAGATCAAGTTTTCCGCAGGAAATTAACTTAGAAATTGGTAAAAGGCTGCAAGTTCGCACCCAAGATGGAAAATATGTCATAGTGACAATTAAAGACGTCACAGATGACAGTATCGTCATAGATGAAAATGATCCACTTGCAGGCAAAACCCTTACCTTTAAAATTGAGCTTGTTGAAATAAAAAAATAAAATCGTATTGCGACTTTATTGTTTTAAGGAGTGTCTATGAATTGTATGTTTTGTGAATCAGAGATTAATGAAAATGATATTATACAAGAAGGACTTGATGCCAGAGTAGCTGGTCAAAAAACAATCCCCACTGAATACAATTGCCCACAATGTATCCATGTTTGGGTTACTGAATCCTGTATAGGAAGATTCCCGCTTGACCCTTTTTTTGAGAATCCGGAAAGGAGAATGGAGCTTAGCAGATGCATTCGAAAGCTTTGTGAACAAAGCGATGATAACCGTTTACAAGAACCATTAAGTCTTCAGAAGTTAAGTTATCTTTGGATGAAAAAATAAAATCGTCTTACGATTTTATAAAACTCCCGTAGCGTAGCTTCGGGATCAATTTGACAAAAGGGAGCGTTTTTCAAAGGTCTCACTGCTTCTGAACAGCAATGTTTCGATACAATTCTTCTT
>CALLDL010000085.1 GCA_937998305.1 uncultured Desulfobacterales bacterium
CAGTGGGTGCAAACTACAGGGAGGCCAACGAATCATTAAGCAAAAAAGACTTTTTGATGAGGATGAAAATAAGCCGTAAGGAAGCCAAAGAAAGCGCTTATTGGCTCAGGTTAATTTATGAGACGAATAATTTGAAGAATGATAGTGATGCCCAAAATTTGATTCAAGAGGCAAATGAATTGAAAAAGATATTTTCATCAATACTTGAAAAATCAAAATAGTTTAGGTCATTCGTATTTGGAATTTGAGATTTGTTTGGAATTTGATGCTTGGAATTTGGGATTTCAAAAGATCCGTGAAAGCTTATGAAAAACATTATCCATGCAGCGAGTATTTAGAAAAAACACTCCGAGGGCTCAATTATACGCTGCTACGTAGCGTCTTTCATCCACTGATCCAGGAGGTCCCTATCTTTCGGATTGATGGACGTAATCTGCAGTTGATGAATGGGTGTTCCATCTTTTTCTTGCACGGACAACACCTTCGCATAAATATCTTCAAAACAGTGGGCCTCCACACAAAAATCGAAAACCAGCTTGATATCCGTCAAAGGATCAAAAGAGGGGATAATAGATGCGGTGATTGAATTTTCGGTCAGCATAATGGTCTCACCGGAAACGGCATCGTCACCGATTTTCTTGTCCTCCACCTTCCAGCATCTAAAAGGCAGATTCATGTGAACCCCTGTTTCAAGTCTTTTCCGCAATTTTAATTCAAGGTTATATGGAGGCCCGATACGTTTTACGGTATAGGTCACCAGCGGCCTTTTAACACCTTTCATCATAAACGCCTGAGGAGCGTCACAGGTCACCGCTTCCTTGATCAAATTATACGTGGATTCTCCAAGTAGAATCTGTCCGCCGACGGTATTCGATTCGATGCGTGCCGCTGTGTTAACAGCCGAACCTACAACCGCATATTTCATTCTCACTTCTGAACCGATATTTCCCACGACCACGTTGCCGGTATTGATGCCGATTCCCATTTCAAGGGGGGGGTGTCCTTCACGAATTAACTCTTTATTTAAGTCATCCAACGCATTTTGCATGGCAATGGCACAGGCCACCGCACGGGCCGGGTCTGTTTCCTGTTTTTCGGGAACGCCGAAAACCGCCAGAATCGAGTCGCCCAGGATTTCATCGATGATGCCGTCATATTTTAAAATAATCTTGGACATTCGCTCGAGATATCGGTTCAGAAGCTGGACCATTATTTCCGGATTCATGTTTTCAGACAAACTGGTAAAGCCTCTAATGTCCGACATCAGTATGGTAACGGTTTTCCTCCGACCGCCAATTTTATGTCCTTCGGGTGACTCCAGAATATTATCGACCACCTTCTTTGACAGGTATCGACCGAACATGTCACGAATAAAATTGACCAGGCGCAAACGTTCTTCTGAAACTTTGAACAGGGTTGCCAGCATCTCTTTTCGTGTGGCAACGATCTCTCTGATCTCAATTGGTGCATCTTCTGGCACTTTCACATCGGTCTCAGGGGAATCACTCTCCTTTAAACGCCGATTCGAAGCGGATATCTGTTCAAGCGGAAGGATGATTTTTTTATTCAGAAACTTTCTAAAGGTAACCATGACAAACAGGATAATAATCGCCACCAGCAGGGTGATCCTTACAGCATACCAGAACAGGTCCGCCGGCTGGGCATGATGATCTGAAATCGCCCTGTACAATAACGACCATACCAGCAGAATGCTTTCAATGATCAGAATCCGCCAGAAAATTCCCTTTAAAAGAACCTTCCGGACCCCTTCTCTTTGACCTTTCATCGAATCGATCCTAAGTTTATTGCTCAAGTTTCACACCCGGGATATGATTATGCCTTAAAAAAATTTACCGGCCGGCTACATTTATTGGTACTGTTGAGAATTAAGTGTGTGAAACTGATGTTATTGTCTTTTGTTTTATTCAAAAACTCCCAATATAAAAGCGTTTTATTAAATAAAATCGTATTACGATTCTATGAAATGTGGTAATGCCGCTTTACTGTTTTCCAAGATAAACTAAACATATTCCAATTATAATAAGCACAAAACCGAATTTTTGAAGGGCCTTATCCGGCATTTCGATCACTTTTTGTATGACGAACTTCATTTTTTCAGGAAATGCAAAATATGGAAGCCCCTCCACCACCATGACCATTCCGATGACGCATAAAAAAAATTTCATTATTCGCCTCAATTTCAATAGATTATCATCTGAATTTTACAGGCATTAAGACATCTTCTATAAAATTTCAAAGGTGCTTTTGTCAAAACAAAAGATGTTCAGCAGCAGTGTTCTTTCGATTGCACGTTCCACACTTACACCATATTTTGTTTTTTTATGAGGCCTTTTAGGCATCATCACGATGATTTTCCGATTTTCGCTCAATTTGACCCTCACAGCGCTTTTATTTGCGACTTCTTGCCGATCTAAACGAAATTGTCCGGCGGCGGAAACGGAACGTTATTTTGAGAATTGCTATAGCAATGAACCCATTTGGAAGCATTTTAATACGCATTATTGGCCAATCGAAGCATAAATATGGCTTGACTAATTTTTTGAAATCATACAGAATCCGAAATTCAGATCTTTAAATACAACCAAAATATCTCAAGGGTCGGGGAGTTTTTTATCACGAAAGTACGAAAGTACGAAAACACGAAAAAGATAATAATAATATTTCCTGCTTTCCCTATTTCGTGTTTTCGTGATTGTTTTTATTTTTTGCCAAAAAAGCACAAAATTAACAATTTAGATACTCAAATATCTAAGGATTTAAAACAATGGACCATGAACCGGTCATCGGGCTTGAAGTTCATGCCCAGCTCAAGACCAGGACAAAGATTTTTTGCAGCTGCTCAACACGATTCGGAGCACCGCCCAATACGCACACCTGTCCCGTATGTCTGGGAATGCCCGGCGTGCTTCCCG
>CALLDL010000086.1 GCA_937998305.1 uncultured Desulfobacterales bacterium
CGGTGCTGCCATTTGACAACATGAGCGGAGATCCACAGCAAGACCATTTTAGTGACGGCATAACTGAGCAAATTATTACATCCCTGTCAAAAGTTCCATATCTGTTTGTGATTGCCCGCAACTCAACGTTTGCTTATAAGGCCAAGCCAGTAAAAATAAGCCAAGTTGCCGAAGAACTCGGCATTCAGTATGTGCTGGAGGGCAGTGTGCAGAGGTCTAATGACCAAGTGCGTATCACTGCCCAGTTGATCGATGCAATTGCCGGTCACCACATATGGGCGGAAAATTACGATCGGCAGATAAAGGACATCTTTGCCCTGCAGGATGGCATTGCCATGAAAATAATGGCTGAGCTGCAGGTGAAACTCACGGTCCAGGAATTAGGAAGGCTTTCGGCGATAAAAACAAAAAACATCAAAGCTTATGAGAAATATTTAATGGGTCATGAGCATTTTTGGCGGAGAACAGAGGGTGACTCACAGCAAGCAAGAAGTTTGGCTCAAGAAGCCATTTCCTTGGATCCTGAATACGGTGCAGCCTACCAACTGTTGGCGAGGACTTATTTGGATGATGTCTGGTACTACCGAGTCAAGTCTGCCACCAAATCATTAGATACAGCAGAGCAATTGGCCCTAAAGTCTATCGAATTGTCTGGGGAAAATTCTACTGCACATGAGATATTTTGCAGTGTCTATTATCTCAGGAGGCAGTATGATCAGGCCATTACCGAATGTCAAAAAGCCATAGATTTGAGCCCCAATTCTGCCGAGGCGAATTATCGATATGGGCATGCATTAAGGTGGGCGGGACGCTTTGATGAGTCCATTACTTTTATCAAAAAAGCTATCCGTCTTAATCCTGTAACACCTATGAATTACATACAAAATCTGGCTTGGTCCTATGCTTATTTAGAAAAACACGAAAAGGCGATATCATTATGGAACAAATGTATTGAGCGCAATCCCGATTATTTCTTTGCCTGGTTGGGTCTTACAATGTCGTATCAGTTAACGGGTAACGAGGTTAAGGCTCGTGAAGCTGCCGCTGAAGTTATGAGACTAAAACCTAACTTGACTATATCGAAGATAAAAAAAGGACCAGCAACAAGGGGTTGGGACAGAGAGCGTGGGCAGGAGGCTTTGAGGAAAGCGGGTATTCCGCCGTAATGAAATGAATTACGAATCCTGCGATATTTCCAACATATCAGCACTTTTGGTAGCCTGAAAAACCTGTGATACTCGATTTATATCACAACTCAGAAGGGTGGATCCGAACCTCTGGATTTGCCCTTTTTATTGTCCTAAAGCCGCATTTTTCGGGCCTACGGTTTGACACCAGATTTAAAAATGCGATAGGTTGCAGATATCCATTTCGTATCTGCAAAATTGCGATATTTGTGTTTATCTCAATATACATGAAATTTTGGTGAATTTGTGTTATTGGCAAGATAACCAAAAAAATTAGGATAAAACGTGAAACTCAAATATATTATCAAATGCTTTATTGGATTTTTATCCCTTGTAGTTTTTACCGGTTGTGCATCAACCAAACCAAATACACCCTATCTCGGCCCCTATCCATCAGGATTCAATGATTTAGCTCATAAGAACCCATTGTTAGCGGAAGAGCTTGGTAAGCTCCCAGAGCTTCAGGATGGAATTTCGGAGGAAGAAACTGACGCATTGGGAAAGATTGTCGAGTTATATATCGATAATCCTAAAGCATTCGATAAAGCATTTGAACAGATGTATCAGGTCGGTATACCTGAAGTTAGGAAATATTGTACTCCTCTTCAGGCATTATATTGGCTCGCCGAAGATGGTAAAATAGATGAATTACACTCCCAGATGGATAATTATTCATTAAGGAATCTACTCGACTCTTCATGGAACTTTAATTTCCGTTTCGAGCCTGAAGCATTAGATATATCAGAGAAGGAGGCTCAAGAAATTGTTGATGCCTTGGATAAGGATGTGATCTGGTACGCGAAATTTCAAGAGACAGCAAAAGATGTCGTAAAATTATGTTACAGTAGAAATCCTAATGATATTCCACGGGAATATAGAGAGTTAATAGAGAATGATAACAATTATAAAATGGCTAAGGTAAAATTTGTTAGAAATAATATAAGGTGGAAAGATTTTAACATTATTTTTGATAGACTGAATGCGCCAGAGCTTTTAGACTTTTATATTAACAGAAATATAAGATATGCTTTTTATATACCAAGTTTTCATAGATCTCCCCGTAGCGTGATAAAAGAAAAGTATGGAGATTGTGATGATCTTGCATACTTTGGTAAAACGGTTCTAACTAAAGCTGGCTATGATGTCTTTGGAAGAATTGTGGGAGATGAAAGAACGGTACATATAGGACTTGGTATTAGACTAGAGGATGGATCATACTTATTGGCTGTGAATTTTCGAACAACCAATAATATGAGCGGCCCATATAAAACATTACTAGAATTGGATAAGGCTCTTGGTTATGGCGGATATGGGTATAAAAAAAGAGATGCATTCTATTTCGACTGGCACTGAAGTTGTTGATATTGGCTGAAATGCAAACTCAATGCAGATTTCCGCATTTTCGAAATGGAAGATATCTCCAACATATCAAAGGTTTTTGAAACCCTAAAAATGTTGTGATATTCTAAATATCAGAGATGATATCACAAGTCTCCCGTTTTGGTGATATTCTCAATTAATCACAAGCTGGATGATATTTGGTTTTTGATAGGAGATATCTGTAATATCAACTTTAGTTCCATACTACCATATGTTGTGTTCCCTCTGGTTTGACACAAACTCATATTTACGATATTTCAAATTCATCATCATACTTTTCCTCAAGATCATTCAAACTGCATAACCATTAATGGAGGGCATAAAAATGCAATGCCCAAAGTGCCAGTTTGAAAATCAAGATAACGCTAAGTTTTGTATAGAGTGTGCAAGTCCCATGGAATTTCATTGCCCGAATTGCGGGGCAATAACGCCTGCAACGGGGAAATTCTGTCAGGAGTGCGCTTATGATCTGAGAAAGCCTAAAACAACCCCACCTAAAGACCTTTCTTTCGATGAAAAGATAACCAAAATTCAGCGCTACCTACCCAAAGGCCTTACCGAAAAGATTCTTTCTCAGAAAGATAGAATCGAAGGAGAACGTAAACACGTCACAGTGATGTTCTGCGACATGGAGGGCTTTACCCCCCTGTCAGAATTACTGGGTATTGAAGAAGCATACGCGATCATGGATCAGGTTTACGAAATCTTAATTCACAAAGTTCACGATTACGAGGGTACGGTCAACGAGATGACAGGTGACGGCATTATGGCGCTGTTTGGCGCTCCGGTTGCCCTGGAAGATGCGCCCCAGCGTGCAATTCGATCCAGTCTTGCCATTCACCGGGAAATGGTAAAATTCAGTGATCAATTGAGACAAGAAAAGAGAGGTGTCCCGCCTGTTAAAATGCGCATCGGCATTCATACTGGACCGGTGGTGGTGGGTACGGTCGGTAACGATCTGCGCGTCGAGTTCAAGGCCGTTGGCGATACAGTCAATCTGGCCTCCCGAATGGAAGGACAGGCCCAACCCGGGACAACTTATATTACAGAGGATACCTTCAAACTCACCGAAGGGTTATTTCGCTTCGAGGGTCTGGGCCAACGGAGGATCAAAGGCAAACAAGCACCGGTTAACATCTACCGTGCCATCGCTCCCAGTACAAGAAGGACGCGGTTTGATGTCAGTGCCGAGCGGGGACTGACCCCGTTAGCGGGAAGAGAGCGAGAGCTTGAGCTTCTGCTCGATGGTTTCGAGCGAGCCAAAGATGGCAGGGGGCAGGCTTTTTCCATTATGTCTGAGGCCGGGGTGGGCAAATCAAGGCTTTTGTACGAGTTCAGAAAAGCCGTTGCCCACGAGGATGTGACCTTTTTGGAGGGCAGGTGCCTCTCTTACAGTAGAGGTGTAGCCTATCATCCGGTCATAGAGATCTTGAAGGCAAACTTCGATATCGATGAAGGCAATGGGGATGTTGAGATCAGGGAAAAGCTCAAAAAGGGCCTGAAAATGTTGGGAGTCGATGAGACTTCCACCCTTCCATATCTTTTAGAACTCCTGGCGGTCAAAGACAGTGGTATCGACAAGATCCCTATGAGCCCTGAGGAGAGGAAAAGTCGAATCATTGAAGCATTAAAGCGCATCGTCCTTAGGGTTTCGGAGATCAGGCCCCTGATCATGGCCTTTGAGGATCTACATTGGATTGACAAAAGCTCAGAATATCAGTTGAAGCATCTTTTAGAGGGTATTCCAGGGGCAAGGGTCTTATTGATATTCACCTACCGCCCTGAATTTGTGCACACCTGGGGTGCCAAGTCCTATCACAGTCAGGTAATGTTGAACAGGCTTTCTAACCGTGAGAGCCTAATTATGGTTTCTCATCTCCTGGGCACGGAGGAGATCGATAGGGACCTTGAGGGGTTTATCCTTGAAAAGACAGAAGGAGTTCCCTTTTTCATAGAGGAGTTGATAAAGTCCCTGAAAGATCTCAAGATTATAGAGAAAAAGGAAAACAGATATCGTATAACAAAAGATCTTAAGGACGTGGTAATCCCGGCCACGGTTCAGGATGTCATCATGGCCCGCGTAGACTCTCTGCCTGAGGATATGAAGGGCCTGCTTCAGACGGTTTCAGTGGTTGGGAGGGAGTCCAGCTACGAATTAATCAAGCGGCTAACGGGGCTTACAGAACAGGAATTATTGTTTCAACTATCGGTTTTAAAGGACTCGGAGCTTCTTTATGAGAGAGGCATATATCCCCAATCGAACTATATCTTCAAGCATGCGCTCACTCAAGAGGTCGCCTATGACAGCTTACTTCTCAAAACGAGAAAGGAGATTCATGAAAAGATAGGAGAAGCTACAGAGGCCCTTTACTCGGACAGCCATGAAAAACATTACGGGCTGCTTGCCTACCACTATGCACGTGGTGCCAATGCGGATAAGGCGGTGAAGTATCTGGATCTGGCCAATCAAAAGGCGGCAAAGCTCAACGCCATGGATGAGGCTAAAGCCTATTTTGATGAAGTCATGGAGCTCCTCGATGCCCTGCCCGAGACCAAGGAGAACCAAGAGCGGCGAATCTCTTTGTTGGTGAACCAGGAGGACACGTTCTTTCTGCTCTTTAAGACCTCTGAGTATTACAATCTTTTGACCCACCATGAGCCCATGGCGATTGAGTTAGGAAATCAAGCGCTATTGGGAGCACTCTATAGTCGTATGGGGAACTGTGATTTTGGATTCGGCAACTTTGATCAAGGCATCAAAACGTTGACTAAAGCGGCCGAGCTTTGTGAGGCTGCAAGGAACATTGAAGATGCTGGGTATGCATATGCCTGGTTGGGTTGGAACCATTTGTATAGGGGCCATTACGATCGTGTCCTTGCTGTTAAAGAAGAGCTTCTTCGCATGATGGAACGGCAGTTTAATCCCCGCTGGTATGTGAGGGGATTATGCGGAGCCTCAAGGGCTTGCATTTGCCTTGGTCGCTGGGGCCAGGCGGTGAAGGAGGCCGAAAAGGCGCTGAAGGCTGCCGAGGAATCCTTAAATAACAGTCTTGTCGTTTTTGCAGCCTGGACCCTCTCAATGGCCTACACCTGGAAGGGCGATCTGGGTCGGGGTGTTGAATACGGGGAGCTGGCATTGCAGAAAGCTGTTACGCCTGCAGATAAGGCATGGGCGCATAGGGGTCTTGGATGGGCCTTGTGCCGAGCTGGAGAGGCAAACAGAGGAGTTGAACTTCTGGATGCTGCGTTGGCGATGGTTCAACCTTCACGCCACATGCCAACCGAGATTCCGACAACGTGCATCCTGGGCGCGGCGTATTGGCTGGCTGGAGAGGACGACAAAGCAAGGCAGACGCTCGAAGGGGGTATGGAAACCGCAGAGCGCTGTGGGGCGGGATATTATCTCGGGTGGGCACAACGCATCCTGGGCGAGATCTCCATGAAAAAGAATGCGACCCAAGCGGCTGTCTACTTTGAAAAAAGCATTGCCGTACTTCAAGAGATCAAGGCCGAAAATGAGTTAGCGCTTGCCTATGTAGGTTCTGGCCGGCTTTACAAGAAGCAGAACCAAATCACCCAGGCGCGAAAATATTTAATGAAGGCTCTGGAGATTTTCGAGCGACTCGGCACTCTACTTGAGCCAGAAAAGGTGAGAGAAATTTTGGCCGAATTGCCTGAAGCTTAGGTTATGAAAGACACAATATATTGTATATCACCACTTTGACTCTATGTTGCAGATTTCTTCTGATATCGGTATTGAAAGTGCACTTTAAAAATTGCCGATTTCTCCAACATATCGGCACTTTTAAATCGCTGAAAAACCTGTGATATTCGATTTTAATCACAACTCATAAGGGTGAATCCGAACCTATGAATTTGTCCTTTTTATTGGCTTAAAGCCGCATTTTTAGGGCCTATAGATTGACACCAGATTTAAAAATGCGATACGGTTCATATATCCATATCATACCTGAAATTTTGCCATTTTTTGGATACTCTCATATCACTACTTGAG
>CALLDL010000087.1 GCA_937998305.1 uncultured Desulfobacterales bacterium
GGTCTGGGCCAGGGTTAAGGGATTTTTTAGCCAATTATATTTTAATGACAGCGCGTTAGCGCTACCTCAACTTTAGGCACTTTAGATCACTTCAAACTTTAGGCACTTTTGAAAAGTCTTTCGGTTACATTTCCATTGGTAAGGGTTATGTCGAGCATCTAATTTGCTTATTAGTTAATCTATGGAGGAAGTGATGAAAAGAGCATTTATTTTGGTTTTAACGGCATGTTTTTGTCTTGTGGGGAATTCTGTGTTTGCCCGGTCTTCTTCTGCTTCAGATCGCAATCTAATTCTTACCGAAGGTACAGGCGAGGTCACGGGTCAGAACGATTCAGCAAAAATCTTCATCGCCGTTGTAACAGAGGGAAGGAAATTGGAACAGGCCAGTTCGGAAAATGCGGACAAAACCAAAGCAGTACTAACAGCCATCAACGGGTTGAACATTAAACATCTTAAACTTGAGACATCCAATTATCGTGTTACGCCCCAAAAGGATTATAAAGCCCGGCCGCCCAAGATAAAAGGTTATGAAGTCAACAATGCCATTGTGGTGACGCTGGAAGGATTTGAGATCCAACCGTTATCCAAACATGTTTCCCGGATTGTTGGAAAAGCCCTTGAAAGCGGTTCCAACACGATTCAACGTATTCAGTTTTATCTCAAAGATAAATCGGAATTAGAAAAAAAAGCGTTAAAATTGGCAACGCAGGAAGCAATGGAACGGGCAAAAACATTGGCCGAAGCCGCGGGTGTGAAACTAAAACGCATCGTTTCACTCAGCACACAGCCGATTTATGCGTCGCCCCGACCTCATATGTTACGAGCAGCCGAGATGAAAGCAGACGCAGGGACGATGGCGCCGCCCATGGAGATCGGGGAGAGTCGTATTCGGGTTCAGGTCAGCATTGCCTATGAAATTTCGCCCTAACCTGAAATATCCGGGCTAAATGGGTACAAACGATATCCGGAAGATCTGCAAAATAGTAAATTTTCGGACGGGTTATATTTTTGTCAGCTCATAGCTTCGGCTTCCGAGTCCGAGTTTTTCGGCATAGTCCAGTTGAAGGGTCCAGTCGACATTCGGATAAACCCCCCTGAATTTATCCCCACCTTTTTCAGTATTGATCTCAAGGCATGATTCCGGAAGGGCTTCTTCCTGGTTCACAAGATCCACGGACGCTTGGTCGATGGCCACCGGATCTTTGGAAGCAACGATGCCGATATCTCTGACGATGGGTGCATCATTGTGGCCGTAACAGTCGCATGCCGGGGATACCTGGGTGATAAAATTTACAGACAACAATTTGTCTGTTTTGTTTTTTAAAACACCCATGGTGTATTCCACCATGTTTTCCAGAAATGTCGGTATGTCCTGATTCCACTCGATTTCGATGGCGCTTTCGGGACAGATAAGAATACATTCACCGCATCCGATACACTTTTTGGCGTTTAGAATCGCCTTTTCATTTTCCAGTGAAAGGGCAATCTGGGAACAGTGGGGGAGGCAGTCCCCGCAACCCACGCATTTTTTCTTGACCACTTTCGGAGAAACAGTTGAGTGCTGTGCCAGTTTTCCCTTCCGGGAAGCGCACCCCATCCCCAAGTTTTTAATGGCACCTCCAAAACCCGAAAGTTCATGCCCTTTAAAGTGGGCCACCGATATCAGGGCATCGGCTTCAAAAATATCAGAACCAATGTACACTTTTTTAAAATTTTTCTGGTTGACGGTAACGGCGGTTTCGCTTTTTCCCCTTAATCCATCGGCAATGATAATGGGGGCATTTACCACTGAATAGGCAAAACCGTTTTGAATGGCCGTGGACAGATGATGGGGTGAATCGCTTCGGGTCCCGGCATACACGGTATTGGCATCGGTCAGAAACGGATATCCGTCGATACGTTTTATGGACTCCACAATCTTTCGAATAAATACCGGCCGAATAAAGGCGGTATTTCCTTTTTCTCCAAAATGAAGCTTCACTGCAACAAGCTCCCTTTCTTTTACGGTTTCGGCAAGGCCTGCCGTATCCAGAAGCCTTGCCAGCTTTGCCACAAGATTTTCTTTGGCGGACGCCCTTAAATCAATAAAATAGACGTTGCTTTTCATGGAATCCTCCCTGTAGGGTACTTTTTCAAGTTTTTACGATAAATTATGAAAAATTTTTACTTTTGTAAAATTACCGATTGCCTTTGTCAAAGTCAAGCTGTTTGGCTAAGCGCTTTACAAAAGGTTCAAACCAACGAACCGGAGATTTTGAAACAGCTTCTATAAATAACCACTTCTAAAAATGGCATAGATTTTGCTTTAACATTTTGCTATAATAAAGTTAATCAAACAACGTGAACCGGAATACAATGAGAATAAATGCAAGAGGGGCATCGAAACCCATATTTTTTTCTAATATCGGCAAATCCACAATCTTGAATTTTGGATAAACCCAACTCGATATAACGAGTTCTTATCATTGTCTTGTTATGAACGATAAAATCCCTGGATTTTTTTTTGATGAGCGCGACCACGAACTGATCCGAATCGTCAACGACGTGCTGCAGGGAAAAAGCAGCACCAAGTACGCTCGCCGATTTTACTATCCGTATTTTCACTCCCACGGCATCAAAGAAATGACTGAAACCAGAGGGTTGCGGATTGCCTACGCGGTTGTCCACCTCTTAAGTTCTCTGGAAGTCGGTGGGGTTGAAGATCGTATCAATGCTTTGCGTTTGTTGCGCAATGAAGTGATCGATACGGCCGAAGGTCCAATGCCCAAAAATACCGCCAGGGTGTTACTACAAATTATGAAGGACTTGGTGCGGGTTCACGGCGATTACCGAAAGCAACTCCAACTGGCCCATGACTTCCGGACAGCGGCATCCGGGAAACCGAGCGTCATTCGGCGGCAACTCAAGCGCTACCATCTTTTGGAAATGCCCGAAGATTGGAATCAAATTGCATTTGACGATCACGTACATGATGTCAACACAAAAGGGCGCAAGTCTTCCACCCATCTTATCATGGATGCATGGATAAAAGGTGTTCAACGCCTGCGGGTGATCCACTACAACTTTATCGAGCCGCGTTTTGCAGCCGAACTTCTCGAAGCCGCCAAAATTCTAAAAATCGACATTCGAATCGGCATTGAGTATTTCGCACGATTCCGTGACAAATACGTGCAGCTGATATGGGTTCCTCGCGGGTTTAATGATGCACAGGCATTCCTCTGCTTTCTTGCCGAACCGACGGTCATGAAGATCATGGAAGCCGGCTGCAAGGTGTCGTTGTATCAACAGGAATATGTCCCGGCGCTTCTAAAGAAATTTAATGAAAGCCATCGGCTGGAGATTAATCGGATTTACGGAATCGAGTTGCCTCCGATTAAGAAACAGGAATTTCTGGCGTATGTGGGTATCGGGCAGAAGTCGAGATTGCATCTTGCGAAATTCATTCACGACCAGATGTTGAAGGTGTTGCAAGGGGAAACCGAGCGGATGAGGGCAGAGTTTCCCACAGCAAGCCCTGAAAGATGCAACACCATCACCCAATGGATCGAATCCATGAACACGCTGGACCTCGAATCCGTCATCGACAGTTATCTGGAGCCTGGAAAAAACCCCGAGATCAGATATCTCGAGATGCCCGACGATGGTCCGGGTGTCCCGGAACTGTTGCGACTGAATCCATTTGAAATTCTGGGACGGCTTACCCAGCTCCATTCCGGGTACCGGGTGACACTGAATTTAACCAACTTGAAAGCCAGGGATGTTCTTGAGCTTCTATACGATTGCCAAGGGATGATCACCCGGCTCGAGATATTCAATCTTAAAGATCATGCCGCGGGCAAGACCACCCATATTGCTGAGATAAGCCGTTTGCAGGAGGCGATCAACGAAGGGAGTCCGATTCGTCTGAAGCAAATAATTCGTGAGATTATTGAGGATCTCAAGCGGTCAGGAACTTCGGCCAATACCCAACAAATAGACAAGTTGATCACGATTCTCTACGATATTGATATATTGAAGTCTTACTACACCGGAAGGCCGCTCAAAGCAAGGATAGGAAGTGACTCCACGGGCCGTTCCCCCAAAATTCACGGGATGGGGCTGGCGATCAAGGAAACGCTGCCGAAACGGGCACAGCGACAAATTGTGCTGGATTGTCGAACTGATCTTCGTGAAACCATTCCCATTAGAATCAACGCTTACAAATACACGGTTTATGTTCCACATGAAGCGGGCAGACCGTTTGACAAAATACTATCTGGATTGGCAACGATTCTTCCCGTTTTCGGCTGGTTGAGAGTTGCGCGCCGAAAAGGCTGGCAGGTCCAGGCCACCTCTACCCGTATGGTCAACCCCGGCAACATCGTGACCCTTGGCGGTGCTCAAAAGAAAATGGTCAACGGGCTCTATCTTAAGCCGCCGGAATCGCCGGAAAGATGGCGGCGATTGCGCTGGAGCGATTTGAACTCCAATCTGAAAAATGCTCTCAAGGTACTGATCGGATTTATCCCGGCTTTTCTAACCTTTGCCCTAACCAAGGACTGGTGGGTGTTGGCCTATCTGGGGGCCTTTATCTGGTTCGGAATTACCGGACTGCGCAATATTCTTCAATCTGTTTTGGGAGGAGGCGGCTTACGTCGCTCACCGCTTTTGAATTGGAATGATTATATCAGCTGGACGCGTATCACGGATTCGCTGCTTTTTACCGGTTTCTCCGTACCGTTACTGGATTACATGGTAAAGACCGTGATATTGGATCGGGGGTTTGGCATCACGACGGAGACCAGCCCGGTGCTTCTGTATACATTTATGGCGCTGGCCAACGGTATCTATTTATCCAGCCATAATATTTTACGGGGGTTACCTAAGGGTGCGGTTTATGGAAACTTCTTCCGCAGCCTCCTGTCAATTCCCGTGGCCGTAATATTGAATGCCGGTATCGGCGGCATCCTAACCATGTCCGGTACGGTGGGCGTCAATGATATTCTGCAAAAGTGGGCAGCAATCATATCCAAGGCCGCATCGGATTTTGTTGCCGGTTTCATAGAAGGAACGGCCGACCGGTACAAGAATATCCGGACGCGTTTGCGGGAGTACAAAAACAAGTTCAGAGAGCTTTTGGACATTTATGCTCAACTGGAACTGCTCTATCCGAATGTGGAATCTTTCAAAATCCTTGAATATTCATCCGATGTAAATCGGAAAGCAAATGCAGAGGCCCGGGATCTGGAAAAAGTTATCATGATCCATGCCATGGATATGCTATACTTCTGGATGTATCAGCCACGTTCCCGTGTCGCTCTGCCGCAATTTTTACGTACGCTTTCCGAAGATGAACGTCACATCCTGGTAAGCTCACAGTACACCCTTCAGCGCCACCGTGAAATTAGCCAGATGTTTATTGACGGTATTCTGGGAATCAACTTTCCTCGTCCCCTGTCGTTTTACCTCTCACGATATGAAGAGTATCTTGAACAAATCAAACGTTTGGTGCTCAGCGAAGAATTCAGCGAGGCGTACACCGCAAATGGGTTCAACGGTCTTGCCAACCCAGAATTTTCGCCGCCAATTGACAGAAAATGAGATGCTTGAGGGTATTCACCGAATTTTTCAAAATAATTGACACCCTCTTTGTGTGCCGTGTTGTGTTTCAGAAGCAGTTTTGATAAAGGTGTAGGGCTCAACCAGTTGGAATCACATTTCTTTCGCTTTGCCAAGATTTATAGATTATGTATCTTCAAAAGGCATAGCGGTGATTCGATCTTTCTTGATAATGGATCTGTTTTGGATATCTTTTCCGGGGTCAGATACAGAATTTCATGGTAAAAGTATGGTTTCTCCATACCAGATGGACGAAGTTTACTCTCTGAGAGATTTCAATGATAACTTTTGTGCATAGAAAGTGGCGCCCTCTGTCTTATGGTACGTTACTGTTTATTTGCTGCGGTGTTGCCTTTGCCGGTTATCTGGGTTCAAACATGCGCCTTCCCGTGGTTCCACTTTATGCAAAATCTATCGGTGCAGATACCGTTCAAATCGGCATCATAAACTCTGCTTTTTTGCTTATGGCCGGAATTTTGTCTTTGCCATTGGGCATCCTCTCTGACCGCTTTGGACGGAAACTGTTTGCGTCTGGTGGCCTGGTCGTACTGACAGTCACTTCATTTTTGCTCTATTTTAGCAAAACGCCGATGCAACTCTTATGGATCTATTTTTTTTTCGGTGCCGGAGTAGCAGCATTCGGTCCGACGATGATGTCCTTTGTGGCTGATTTTTCCCCCGTCACTCATTTAGGACGTTCATATGGTTGGTATACAACAGCCCTTTACACCTCGATGAGCTTGGGTCCCGCGATTGGCGGATTCATCGCTCAGCAAAGAGGATTTCTCCAGGTGTTTTTCATTTCCGGTATCATCATTTTCTTTACCTTTTGGGTGGTCGTCTTTTTTTTGCCGCCAACCCATCTCGTTATCGGTGAAAGACCCAAAAAAGAGAAAACCTCGATCATTATAAGGGGACTTTTAAAAAACCGTCCTCTTTTGAGTTGCTGGCTTGTGACCCTTGGAGGGTGTTTCGCTTTAGGAATGTTTATTACTTTTCTTCCCCTTCACGCCCAAAACCAAAACCTGACCATATGGCAAATCGGCCTTGTTTTTGCAGTTCAGGGAATCTTTAATGCGATATCTCGAATTCCTTTTGGTCATCTGAGTGATAAAGTAAAGAATCGAAGCACTCTAGTTGTTATAGGGCTTATAGGATTTGCCGCTTCTATGGCGGGTTTTGGAATATCCACGCGGGTGATTCATTTTGTATCATTTGCCGTTGCATTCGGAACCAGTATGGGACTGGCATTTACTTCCGTCGGCGCCCTTATTGCGGAAGTCGTCCCTGTTGAATCCCGAGGACTTGCAATGGGCGGATATAATACATGCATCTATTTTGGGATGATGATAAGTTCGGCTTCCATGGGACCGATTATTCGGAAAATCGGCTTTGAAAGCGGATTCTTGATCACAGCGGTGATAAATTTGCTTCTGGTGGGATTTTTCTATTTACTTATGAAAGAGTTTTCCAGCAAGTAATAATGTGATATGAATTCAAAGGTCTCTTATGGCAAGAAAGCCGGGCTTGTTGCCCGTTTTGAAACATATCAGCTGTTACTCATAACTCAAGTTTTGCACCACAATATCGCTAAAGAGACTTTGGTGCCGCAGGCCAAAAGTAACTTTTTATGGAAGAATGGAATGTTGGAATATTGGGAATAAAATTGGAATTAACTTGTTTAAATTGTCAATAAATCCTTCAATTCCATCATTCCATTACTCCATTATTCCACTATTCCAGTTAGGGCGAAGCTCTTAAGTTCAACCCATATGGATAAGTGTACATTACATTAGTAAATATATATTAGGAATATTGTTTATGAAACCCATGAATCCTCGGACCGTTCACAGAAATCTCATTCTTCGCATTGGCGTGACAGCATTTATTATATCGGTTTTATTCGGGTTCGGTGCCTGGCAGTATGGAAAAAAAGACATCGGCCGGGAGATTTTGCTGCGAACGGAAAACGGCTTCAAGATGTTGAACAATCAAATCCGAGACTTATTTGATGATCCAAATGATTTAAAACCATCTGCGATTCAACGTCATCTGGAACAAATCATGAGTGAACGCCGAAATGTTGAACACGGTCTGTTTGTATGGATTGGTATTTATGACCTCAATGAAAAGCGGATTGCACAAGTCAGCGATAAAACATATGAACACATCGAATGGGTTGAAAAGTTGGCGGGGCAGACACCAGGCGATCTTCGTAGCCATAAAAACCTGAAATTTAACGTTATTAAACTATATGGTGTCCCGCATGTGAAGATCATTTCACCCATCAAGAACAGTCTGGGTGAATTGTCCGCCTATGGGAAGACCGTTTTTGCCGTATCTCCTGACACTTTAAATAGTCTTCGAAAACGAGCGATAAATTTAGCACTCTTGGCCATGTTTATTGTGGTTGTAACAACGGGTTTGCTTTACCCGGTTATTATCCATCTATTGAACCGCGTGTCTTTATTGTCGGCGAGACTATTTGAAGCCAATCTTGAAATTCTGAAAGTTTTGGGAAGTGCGGTTGCCAAAAGGGACAGCGATACAGACTCTCATAACTACCGCGTTACCATTATATCCGTTAAGCTTGCAGAGGCATGCGGCCTTCCCAAAGATGACATCAGGCGATTGATAAAAGGCGCGTTCCTTCATGATGTGGGGAAAATCGGCATTGAAGATGAAATTTTGCATAAACCAGGACGTTTGACGACAGATGAGTTTCAATTGATGAAAAAGCACGTCGCCTACGGGATTGATATTGTAAATAAGGCTGAATGGATTAAAGAAGCGGTGGATGTGGTGGGTTATCACCATGAAAAATATGATGGCAGTGGTTACAATGGTGGAATAGAAGGAGGAACGGTGCCTATAATCGCCAGGATTTTTGCAATAGCCGATGTCTTCGATGCATTGGGTTCCCGCCGGCCGTATAAGGAGCCGCTTTCGTATGATGAGACCATGGAAATTATCCGGGCCGGAAGGGGACATCACTTTGATCCTGTATATGTTGATGCGTTTGAATTGATATCAAAATCGATATATGAAAATTATGCAGGAAGAGAGGATGAAGGACTTGCAGAAGAGCTCGATATTATTATTAAAAAATATTTTTATGACGAATAACGCTAGTTTCGCATGTACGTGTTCAGATGGTGTGCCTCCCCGTTTCACTCTGGCGTCTACGTGTCTGGTCATTTCAATGACTTAGCAGCGGTGGCATTCCTGCCCCCTCCGCGTTCTCCCGCGAAAAGCATGCGGGAGCCGCGGTCTCCCCCACTGCTAAGTCATTGAAATGACGAAGTCACTCCGCCGATATCGTTGCACGAGGAAGCACACCCCCTGAGCACGTACGTTTCATACCCTTTATTTTAAGCAACGCCATTACAGCGGAGCAGGCCGGATAAATTTTAAGTTAAAACCATAATCTGAGAAATTTGGGTGGGAAAGATCAAATGTATTTGGAGCAAAGGTTAAATGTTCTAAACAAAGTTTACGGGCTTTATAACGATGTTGCAAAAAATCTGGATGTGGCCTGCAAAAAATATTGCGCAGCGTGCTGCACTCCCAATGTGACCATGACAACCCTCGAGGGATATCTTATCGCAAATCACATGACCTCAAATGGTCAGGCGAATTTATTTAGAAATATTCAGTCAAAGATATCCAGAAATCGCTTTAAGCCCCAAATCACCACCAATAGACTTGCAGATCTTTGCATGAAAGGGGACGATCCGCCGGAGGAGGAAAAGAAACATTCAAATAAAAGTTGCCCGGTGTTAAAAGATAATCTGTGTCCGATTTATGAAGTTCGGCCGTTTGGGTGCCGGTGTTTTATTTCAAAGCATGATTGCAGCAAAGCGGGATATGCCAAAGTCGATCCCTTTGTTATGACAGTGAATACGTTATTTCTGCAGTTCGTAGAACATATCGATTCCATGGGCTTTTCAGGTAATTTTGCAGATGTTCTGTTGTTGATGGCATCCAATGAGAATCACGGCAATTACAAGATGAACACCTTAAACCATCCGGGTCCTGATTTTGTTCCCAATCTTAAGATTAAGGTATTGATGGTGCCGCCTGAACACCGGATTAAAGTCAAGCCGGTAATTGATGCA
Organism: uncultured Desulfobacterales bacterium; assembly: GCA_937998305.1. Classification (GTDB taxonomy): domain Bacteria; phylum Desulfobacterota; class Desulfobacteria; order Desulfobacterales; family UBA11574; genus UBA11574. Next base: position 9,717 of record CALLDL010000087.1, read on the forward strand.
CTTTTGAACCTATAGAGACCTTTACAAAACACCCTTTTTTGCCCAATTTCTGCGTTCCCGATAAGCGGGATTTATCAACAGGCTCAAATCTTTATCCTCGAAATACTCCATATATGGATGCCTGTCCCGATGGGTTTTTCATCGGGGCGATTAAAATTATTGCCTTCCCTTCCGGGGCGTAGGCCCTACCCTCCGGCCTGTAAGCCCTACGGGCTGGAAGCGGGGCCAAAGGCTTGAACTTGCCCTCCGGTTAAATATTAATTGCGGATTTAACTGGGCAGGCAAAAATGAACATTTTTCGAAGGTCTCATATAGGGCATGTAGCGAAAAATGTGTGCGTCAATATTGACTTGGAACCCGCATTTTGGTA
>CALLDL010000088.1 GCA_937998305.1 uncultured Desulfobacterales bacterium
TTTGATCTGGCCGGAGAAATTGAGGCGGTCGGCAAAGATGTAAAACGATTTAAAGAAGGTGACCAGGTTTTTGGAACACCCGGCATCGCTTTTGGCGCCCATGCCGAGTACACTTGTATGCCCGAAGACGGGGTGCTGACGTTAAAACCTACTAACATGGCCTGGGAGGAAGCCGCCTCCGTTTTTTTGGGGGCGCATACCGCGTTATTTTTCCTTAGAGATAAGGGGAATATCCAGGTCGGACAAAAAATACTTATCTATGGCGCTTCCGGAAGTATAGGTACTTTTGCGGTACAGCTTGCCAAATACTTCGGGGCCGAAGTTACCGGGGTATGCAGTACCACGAATTTAGAAATGGTGAAATCCCTGGGAGCCGATAAGGTAATTGATTACACGAAAGAGGATTTTACCAGGAGCGGTGAGACCTATGATCTTATTTTTGACACAGTAGGCAAGACTTCGTTTTCACGCTGCAAAAGCTCGCTGAAACCAAAGGGTATTTTTCTCGCGGCTTTAATGGGTCTGCCAGAGATTGTTCAAATAATATGGACTTCAATGACAGGCGGTAAGAAAGTCAAGGGCGGGGTAGCGGTCGAGAGAGTTGAAGACCTGGATTTCTTCAAAGATCTTATTGAGGCGGGAAAGTTAAAACCGGTCATAGACAGATGCTATCCACTGGAACAGACTGCCGAGGCTTTCCGGTATGTTGAAAAAGGACACAAAAAGGGAAATGTAGTCATAACTATTGAGCATAATAACAAAACTTAACAAAGCGCTACACCCGACCGCTATTCCGCTGCGCTTCATCGCGGCAGGTGAGCTTGGTCGTTATATGACCTATAATATTTATAGAAAGAAAATGGTGTTATAGTGTTGAGACCAAAGATGCCGTCAGTTAATGATCAGGAAGATTCAAAAGTGCCTGCTGGTCTTCCTCCTTTAATTGATGCCCATGTACATATTTTCCCCAGCAATATTTTTTCCGCAATCTGGAAATGGTTTGATGAAAATGCCTGGCATATCAGATATCAGATGACCTCATTTCAGATATTTGAGTTTTTGCTTTCACGCGGCATAAAACATATCATCGCACTCCAGTATGCCCATAAGCCCGGAATTGCGAAACAATTGAATAAGTATATGTCTGAGAAATGCAAAGAATATGACCAACGGGTTACAGGCATGGCTACCGTATTTCCCGGCGAGGACAATGCCGAAGGAATTTTACAAGAAGCATTTGATTCCGGTCTAAGCGGGCTGAAGCTGCATGCTCATGTACAGTGCTTCGACATGAACGGTGAACATATGAACCGCCTGTATGAATGTTGCCAGATAAATAAAAAACCGATTGTAATGCATATCGGCAGAGAGCCGAAAAGCACAGCCTACAATTGCGATCCGTATCAGCTTTGCAGTGCTGAAAGATTGGAACATATTTTGAAAGATTTTCCGGATCTTAAAATTTGTGTCCCCCATATGGGATTTGATGAGATATCGGCTTACAGGGAAATGATTGAAAAATATGACAATCTCTGGCTTGATACAACTATGGTCATCACAGATTACTTTCCGATTGAGGAAAAAATGGCTCTCGGCCATTACAGATCAGATAGAATTATGTATGGTTCCGACTTTCCGAACATCCCGTATGCATGGGACAGAGAGCTCAAGGAATTGAAAGCGGCCGATATCTCCCACGAAGTTTTGGAAAAGATATCTTACAAAAACGCTGCCGATTTTTTCAGTCTTAAATTACAACCTGTATGAATGGTGGCTTTACAGCTTTTATTGTTCATTCTATATGCTTTTTAATGTCGAATGGCTGAAATAAATTCATATAACCCGGCGCTTCACTCGGACGCAAATGGTTCCGGTCACTATCGTTCCCTCCACCTTTTGCGCCGGTGAGCTTTTCGTTAGCCCTGAGATTTATCGAAAATTTATCGCAACTGTATTGACATTCAATAGATTCGTATATAACATTCACAGGTCAACAAATCGTGAATATCCGACCTTTTCTTGTTTTTTTCATTTCCTTAAAACATTCCATTTTGCATCCATTAACTTTTTTCCCTTTCTGATTCAAAATTCCTGAACCGATAATCCTTAAAATTAAAAATCTGCAGCAATATCAGTGGATAAGTAACGAAAAGTTTGCATTACGTAAAGCAGAGTTATTGAAGTGCGAGGCGAATACCTTGTGAAGTTTTATGATAATCCGTAGCTAATGAATTATTTCAAAAAAAGGAGGCAGAAATGAAACCGAACGAGCTACCACCACCAGCACAGCTTATGAATTTTATTGTCGGAAAATGGATAAGCAAACCTATTTATGTAGCGGCTGAGCTTGGCATAGCGGATATGCTGGACGAAGGTTCCAAAAGTATTGAAGAACTCGCTCAGATAAGCCAGTCTCATGCCACCTCTCTTTACAGGATGATGAGAGCCCTGGCAAGTGTCGGGATTTTTTTCGAGACAGAAGCCAAACGGTTTGAACTTACACCAATGGCTGAATATTTGAAAACGGGTGCAATGAGATCCATAGCCCTAATGTTTAACTCTGACTGGAGTGACAAAGCGTGGGGATACTTTATGGATAGTGTGAAAACAGGGGGCACAGCCTTTGAAAAAGCTCATGGTATGCCGGTTTCTGATTGGCTTGAAATAAATCCCAATGCAGCAGAAGTGTTTAACGAAGCCAATGCAGTAAAAGCAGTTAATTCCCACCGTGCAATTATCGATGTCTATGATTTTTCAGACATCAATACACTGACAGATGTTGGCGGAGGGCTTGGTGCATTGATGGCAGAAATTTTAATCGCAAATCCTTTAATGAAAGGGGTTGTTGCAGATATTCCCCCTGTAATTCAAAAGGCAAAAGAAATAATACTGTCCCGAGGACTTGAAGATCGTTGCAAAGCAGTTGAATGTGATTTTTTCATGAAAATCCCGTCTGGGAGTGACGCATATCTCATGTCAAATATCCTTCATGACTGGCCGGATGAGCAGTGCCGGATAATTTTGACAAATTGCCTGCGAGCCATGAAAACAGGATCGAGGCTTTTGGTTGTTGAGATGATTATTCCTCCCGGAAACGAGCCTTCCGTTGCCAAGCTCCTGGATCTTGAAATGCTTGTCACTACAGGTGGACGTGAACGTACGGAAAAAGAATTCAAAACATTACTTGAATCATCAGGATTTAAACTTTCCCGAACTATAACCACAAAAGAGAGTATTTGCGTAATTGAAGGCCTTCGATTATAGTTTTATACATTAATGATGTTAAAGGATATTTTAAAATGCAAATGACCAATCTTATGGGCTAACAACAGTGTTGAGACAGACGCCTAACATTGTGCCGATTTGGCGTTTATCATTTTTATTTAGGTGTCTTAAAGCATGGGGTAAACCCTTGATTATTGATTAAAACGAATTGACACTTTTCATGGGTGTTGCTAATAGTTCAATATGGCCAGACCGTTACGTATAGAATTTAAGGGAGCCTTGTACCACAGTTTATCCAATGGAAACGAGTGCCGTGATGTCTTTTTGGGTGTTTTAGAAGAGATGTCTGATCGATATTTTTTTAGAGGGACCGGTCTATATACGAACAAACAAATCGGGGAGTTATTCGGTCTAACTTATTCTGCGGTGAGCCACAGGAAAAGTATTGTCAAGTCAGAAATATCAAAGCAATCTGAAATGAGGCGAAAATACAGCCTCGTTAAGTCAATAATCAAGGTTTGATTTCGATCATTAATTCAACTATTTTATTATAAAAACATCCGGTCAAATCCATGGCGACAAATCTTCCCCCTGAGTATTTTGAGGCGGATAAACGATATCGTGCCGCCAAAACACCTGGTGAGAAAATCTCCTGTATCGATGAATTGCTGCGCATTGTTCCCAAACACAAAGGCACGGACAAACTCAGGGCCGGACTGCGCAAGCGGCTCTCTAAATTAAAAACCACCGCTCAGGCCAAGAAAGGTACCGGCAAGCGAGAATCGGCTTTTCGTATCGACAAAGAAGGCGCCGGACAAGTGATGCTGGTCGGTCCTGCCAATGTGGGCAAATCCGCCCTGGTATCAGCTCTCACCAACGCCACACCCGAAATCGCTGATTTTCCGCATACCACCTGGAAACCCACTCCGGGAATGATGCCAATGGAAAATATCCAGATCCAACTGGTGGATACGCCGCCGCTTAACCGGAATTTTATGGAAACGGAATTGCTGGACTTAATTCGTAGATCGGACTATATTTTATTGGTTGTAGATTTGCAGACAGATCCGGTACATCAGCTTGAAGATTCGGTTGCCATCCTTCATGAACACCGGATCATGCCCGACCACCTGAAGGAACTATACTCTGAGCAGCGGGGCTTGATTTTCATTCCCTTTTTGGTGCTGACCAATAAGTTTGACGATGATAATTTTGATGAAAATTTCGAGATATTCTGTGAATTGCTTGAAAATGACTGGCCTTCCATTCCGGTTTCAGCAACCACCGGCCGCAACCTGGAACAGTTTAAAAGGATGCTGTTTGAGCGACTCGAAATTATACGCGTTTACTCCAAGGCTCCCGGCAAAGAACCGGATTTCAAAGAACCGTTTATTTTGAAAAAAGGAGATACGGTCGATGATTTTGCAGGGAAAGTTCACCAGGATTTCGCCCGCAAATTAAAAACCGCCCGATTATGGGGCACGGCCGTCTATGACGGACAGTTGGTGCAACGAGACCACGTGTTAAGCGACAGTGACATTGTGGAACTGCAGATATAAAGGACTGCTTTTTATTAATCGGCAACAGAAAGGCAGAAGGGCTGTTTCACAGTTCAGTATTCTTAAGTAAAAATTATGCGGAAAAGTCAGAAAAGCTTTAAAAGCCCCCCCAGAAGATATCAGCCCAGGGGGCTTTCTATTCTCTATGAAGATCATGATATTCTGGTTGTGGATAAAATGAGTGGTCTTTTAACAGTGAGCAATGAGAAAGTCAGAGAAAATTCAGCTTATTATCTCTTAAATAAGTACGTGCGAAAAGGGAATCAGAAATCAAGAAACCGGATATTTATCGTACATCGTCTGGATAGAGATACTTCCGGTATTATCGTTTTTGCAAAAAATGGAAATGCCAAGCGTTATCTTCAGAAAGAGTGGCGGGGATTTAAAAAAAAGTACTATGCCGTAGTACGTGGAACGTTACCGAAGAAGGAGGGCGTAATTACTTCATATCTTGCAGAAAACCGTTTTCATAAAATGTATTCTGTTGATGATCCTAAAAAAGGTAGGCTTGCTAAGACCGGGTATAAAGTTCTGAGAGAATCAAAAAAGTACAGTCTGCTTGAAATAGATCTGCTTACAGGTAGGAAAAACCAGATCCGGGTCCATTTTTCGGAAAAAGGTTGTCCTGTAGCTGGAGATAAAATGTACGGGGAAAAAGAAAAGGGTATTAAGAGACTTGCACTTCACGCGGCCTCCATAAATATATTACATCCCTACACAAAAGAGAAGATGACCTTTGAGGCAAAGGTTCCTACTTATTTTAAATCACTTGTAAATAGTTAACGAAGACTGTTTTTTTATTGATACTAAATAAACATCTGATTATAACTCTTCTATACCATCTTTATCGAAACCGAATTATAGCAGAGTAACAGACTATTATTTAGATTCTTTTTATATTGGTCATCATTTTGTTTACGTTTATTTGAGGTATACCGAACGACCTCTTGCTAAGAACAATAGGACGCCCAATTTTCGGCATAATGTACGTATCCAATTTTGAGGAACAGTAAACAATGAGCACAGAAAAAGCATTACATGCACGTAGCGAATCTAAATGTGAATTGTGTGGTGCAACAGAGACTTTGGGTGTGTATGAAGTTCCACCTAATTCAGATGGTAGTGTTGATGAGTGCGCCCTTATTTGTGAAACTTGCCGCGAACAAATTGAAAATCCAGAAAAAGTTGATGTTCATCACTGGCGTTGCCTTAACGATAGCATGTGGAGCCAAGTACCAGCGGTGCAGGTAATGGCTTGGCGTATGCTTAAGCGCTTGAGCACTGAAGGCTGGCCTCAGGACCTACTGGATATGCTCTACTTAGATGAAGGCACCCAAGTTTGGGCGGAAGCGACGGGCGAAGGGAAAAGTGACGAAGATACAGTCAAACATATCGATAGAAACGGCGAGGTGCTCGAAGCAGGCGATACGGTAACGCTAATCAAAGATTTAAATGTAAAAGGGGCTAATTTTACGGCTAAGCGTGGCACAGTTGTACGCGGAATTTCGCCGGTGGCAGATAACCCCGAGCATATTGAGGGCCGTGTGAATGGCCGGCAAATTGTAATTCTGACGAAGTTTGTTAAGAAAAACAGGTGAATAGGGGTCTGGACGCGAAAATTCAGGGCAGGTTTGTTTGAAAAAAATATGACGGCCAGGGTTGCAATACAGAAAAGCTGAATTAGTTTAACAGATCACCCTGCCGAACCGCGGCGGGGTGTTTTTTTTGAATAATTTCAAAACGTCTTAAAAAAACTCAGGAGATAAAAAAATGACGGACATTTCAAAAATCACTTTGTACAGCGGCGGCCACAAGGGGGCTGAGGCGGAATTCGGCAAACTTGCCGAGGCCTGGCACATAAAAGAAGTGAATATATCATTTGAAGGGCACAATGCCGAGCGCACCCGGGGCGTTTTGATTATGAACCGGGAAGAACTGCAAAAGGGCGATGTCAGCATGGAAATTGTGTCCAAGCTGATGAAACGCACTTACTCCCGGACGGATAAGATCCGAAAAGTCATCCAGTCCATATTTCACATGGTCAATAGCGGCTACCATGTCATTGCGGTCGGCTGGATACAGGCGGACAATACCGTCAAGGGGGGAACCGGCTGGGGGGTCGAGTTGGCAAAACTATTTAACCGGCCGCTGAGCGTCTATGATCAGGAACGAAAGGGGTGGTTTTCCTGGGAGGACAGCCAATGGGTTGAGAACACACCGGTAATTACCTCAGATACGTTTGCCGGCACCGGAACTCGCTATCTTTCCGATGACGGCCGGCAGGCCCTCCGCGATCTTTTCATCCGTTCCTTCGGTCCTGCGGAACAAAAATAGTGAATGGGGTCGCACCGGGTCGCATGGGGATTCGCGGTGTTAAACTTAATCTACGCCGAACGACTGGAGGATACTCACATGTCATCGAAGAAGACGCGCACTGAGTCCGACAGGATGGATCGTATCATAGCCGAGGCTCGGCATGACCGAGAGCGTCAGGAGAAGACCTATCGGGGGCGAGCGCTCAAGATGTTTCCGTGGATCTGTGCGCGGTGCGGGCGCGAATTTTCAGGCAAGAGAGTTCGAGAACTCACGGTCCATCATAAGGATCACAATCACGATAACAATCCGCCGGACGGCAGCAACTGGGAGTTGCTGTGTATCTACTGTCACGACAATGAGCATTCGCGGGATCAGGTTGCGGAATGGTATGACGAATCAACGTCGGCCGACGAGCAGGAACCACGTTCCGGCAACAGGCCGTTCGCGGGTTTGAAGGATTTGCTGAAGGACAAAAAATCGTAAAGGGATTCGCTAAGTATGCCAAGATTTGATACCAATATCGAGCCCGTGATGCCGGGCATTATGGTAAAGAAATAGGAGCTGAAATATAAATGAAAACAATCGGAATAATTGGAGGACTTGGTCCAGAGTCAACTGTTGATTATTACAAAGAAATAATTGCTGCATTCAATGCAAAATATGTTGAGATGGCCTATCCAGAAATTATTATTTACAGTGCAAACCTCAATGAACTTATGAAGTTTGTTGAAACCAAGAATTGGTCCAGACTTTCAGAGTGGCTATTAAAAAAAATATCTTCAATTCATCGTGCTGGTGCAGAATTCGCTGTAATTGCATCTAACACACCGCATATCGTTTTTGATGAAATAAAATCAAAATCCCCTATTTCCCTTTTGAGCATAATTGAGGAGACATGCAACAAAGCTCAAGAAATGGATTTGAAAAATATTGGTTTAATGGGCACCAAACTCACTATGGAAGCAGACTTTTATAAAAAACCGTTTATTTCTAAAGGAATATCAGTTGCTGTCCCTTCTGAGGAGGAACAACAGTTAATCCATCATAAGTTATTCTCAGAAATTGAATTAGGAATATTTAAAGACTCAACAAGAGAGAAACTGTTAGCAATCGCAAAAAGAATGGTAGATGAGGAGGGAATCGACTCATTAATTTTGGGATGTACCGAACTGCCATTAATATTAACTGAAAGCAAATATGGTATTCCTTTTTTAAACACTACCGCAATTCATTGTGAAAGCATTGTCAAGCATTGCCTTCAAGATTAAAGATTGATGTGAACCCTAAACATTGCATTCACCTGAGGCTAACTCCGCTGGTGCTCCATTGACGCAGGTCATGCAAAACGTTACATGTTTCTTTAAGTGCTATGCCAGCGAATTAAACGTTGGGAAAAGATGATGGATGAACGAAGATATTTTATAAAATTACTTAAAAAAGTACAGGTGAACGTTCCCTTTATAGAACTAAAAAATGATTACCTTCCTTTGTTTATGGAATACGACATGAACCCTGAAATTGGAATAGATGCTGCTGCCCTGGATTCGGTATCTGATAAAGAGTTTAGAAGCATCGCAGAAATTTTAAAAATAAATGACCGAAAAATAACGTTGCACGGTCCTTTTATGGATTTGGTTCCGGGCGGGCTCGATAATATGCTGCTAAAGGCAACACGAAAACGGCTGGAGCGTTTTTTTGAGATCCTTCATGTTTTTAATCCCGTCAATGTGGTTTGCCACACCGGTTATGATCCATGCTATTATAGAAAGCATTGGAAAGAATGGCTGGCCAACAGTGTTGCGACATGGAAATCCCATGTAAATCGCGCAGAGCGGTTCGGCTTCAAGCTCTTGCTGGAAAATGTCTATGAGACTGGTCCTGAAGTGCACTGCGCCCTTTTTAATGCGATTCCATCCGATGCTTTCGGATTTTGTTTGGATGTAGGACATCAACATGTTTTTGGAAAAAGCCCGCTCAAAGAATGGGTGGAAACGCTGGGTGAAAAAATAATGGAACTTCACCTTCATGACAACAACGGCGAAGAAGATACACATTTGGCAGTCGGGAAAGGAAATGCAGACTTTGCAGGTCTTTTTCAGATTATAAATGAGAAAGGTTTGTCACCCACCATTACCCTGGAGCCCCACAAGGAAGAAACCTTATGGCAGAGCCTGGCATCTGAAGATCTCAAAAAATTTATTAATCCTTGAAAACCTGGTTCTCTCCCGAAATGCGGGATCTAAGATGGGCCATGCCTGCCCCGCGTCGCGGGGGTCAGAGTTCTCCGGCTTTGCCTAAAGAATCTCTTCAAGAGTTTGAAGTGAGCTAAAGCCTGCCCTGGTGCGTGTCGTTCATATATAGATCTGACCTATGCACCATTACAGACATGGCTTTTTGAATATCAAGTGTTGGTGATCGGTCTGGGCCAGGGTTAAAAAAGGTTGTGCCC
>CALLDL010000089.1 GCA_937998305.1 uncultured Desulfobacterales bacterium
ATTATTTTTTCAATATCCGTCTTTTAGAAAAATTTGTCGAGTTCATCAACCTAAAACTTTGTTTTTTTTAATTTGGCAGATTTCAAATGACACTTTGGGCCAGCCAAAAAAGGACCATTCCGATGACAACAGTACCGCCTAAAGATTTGGTTTTCAGTGCAAAAATAAAGGTTGGAAATGCCACCCAAAGTTCAGGTTGCCAAAGGGACATATGGCGGGGCATGCCGTTGGTGACCAATTCCGGCACAAGCAGCGCACTGAGAATCGCCGCTGGAATCAGGTCGAGCCAATCCACCAACCATTTGGGGAGGTTGCGCCGGGACAGTAACATCAGCGGAAACCAGCGCGGGACATAGGTCACCAGGCCCATACCCAGGATGACCCATACAACCTTTTGATGAATTATCGTAACGCCCATTTTTTTATACCGAGTACCGTCGTGGCCGCAAATATGGAAGCCAGTACAATGTATGAACTGCCGGGAATGATCAAAGACAGAATTACCGCCACAACGCCTGCAATGACCGCGGTGATTACATAAAGACGTCCTCTTAGCTGAAAAATCAAAAGGCAGATAAACATTGCCGTTAGCGCGTAATCGATACCGAATGCACCTTCGTGGATGAATCGGCCGCTGTAACCGCCGATGACGCTGCTGACGACCCATGCAATATTTGCCGCGTGATTCACCACCAGCGCCTGATCCAGACTCCAGATATTCTGGCTGAACCGGGTTTGGTTGACGGCAAAACTTTCATCGGTGACACCATAGGCAAATAGGGACAGTTTCTTTCGGGTGGTATTACCAAGAAATACCGCCAGAGACGAACTCATCAGTAAATGCCTCAGATTGACCGCAAATGTTGTAATAATAATTGAAACGGCACCTGCACCGGTGGAAAGCATGGATACGGCAATAAACTGTGAGCTGCCGGCAAACACAAAAATAGACATCAGCATGATCTCTATGGGATCAAGCCCGGCCTTTTGCGCCAGTACCCCGAAGGCAAGCCCGATGGGAATATACCCAAGGCAAATGGGCCAGGCCGCCGACAGACCTTGCAGGATTGACGTCTTGATACCTGAATCTTGCATGAAAATTAATGAGAACCTATAGGTTGTTTGAATGTAAATTCGCTTATATGTCATTGGTAGATTTGTTTTGTCAATTGTTTTCTAATGGGTATAATATTTGACAAATAGGTTGTCTCAATTATTTTTTTATGTATAAGCAGTGAGAATTGGATGCCTCGATTTATCGTGGTTTATATGAATTATAAAATAAGTTGAACTAAACAACATCAAGTTTGATCCTAAAAGGAAGTCAATATGAAAATCGACACCGATAATAAAGATGCTGCGATGGATCTCAGGTGCCCGGAATGTCGCGCACAGTTAAAGGAACGGAGGTCGCGTATACCGGATAAATGCGAGATGATTTGCGGTGGGTGCGGACAAAGTTTTGATGTGTGTGACCTTGAAACGCTGGATGCACTGAAGGAGCAGTCTTAAATAGTGTCCATCCATAAATGGCCCTTTTTGCCCTGCTCGGCGTTCTCCGCAGGTTTCCAGCTGCGGCGTACAGGCGTACGCCTCACCGCAAACCCTTGTGCGCCCTTGATCAGGACAAAAATTGCTCATTTATGAATTGGACACTTAATAGGGACCATTACACTTTGTGGATGGATACTAGAAGCTATCTCAAAATAATCTTTTGGCCCAACCTCGGCGTTGGAGCCTCGTTTTAAGTCCTCGACATACTTGAGTATGCCTGCGGGTTAAAACTCAGCCCCGCCTTGATCTTGAACCAAAAACTTTATTTTGAGATGGCTTCTAGGTAAGACCTAACTTGATCGTTTTTCGAGTTGCCGCAGATTCCCCCGATTGTAGGATCTTCGACTTGATCTTAACGAAAAATCCTGGTCTTCATCCGGGCACTAAATAGAATTATTCCAAAAGTTCCTCAATCGCTTTTAGAAGTTCGGGCAGTTTGATGGGCTTGGTTAATGTTCGCTGTGCTCCTAACATTTTGGCCAAATGTAAATAATCGTGTGGCCCTAATCGACCGCCTCCTGAAATGGCGATGATTTTAATGTCCGGAAAGTCTTTCTTCAACTCCTGGATGGTCTCAATTCCATCTTTTTCCGGCATAATGAGATCCGTGATAATGAGATCCGTGGGGTTCTTCCGATAGAGCTTTATCCCCTCTTTACCGTCAGAAGCTTCGATAACTTCATATCCATTTCGTTCTATCATTTTTCGGAGCATTGTCCGAAACTGATTATCATCATCTATGATAAGAATATTTGCCATCACTTATTTTTTCCTGTTTCATCAGTTTTGTGGTGCATAAAGGTTTCTTTTAGAAATATGATTAAATGAAGTGTCTTTTTATTTTAACAATTATATTAAAGAGTTAATATCTTGATAATAACCATATCAGACTCAGAGTCAAATGTAAATATGATATAAGCTCGAACAAAAGAAGAACATTCTGAGATGGCAGAAAGGGATAATGTTATTATAACCTAAATTGAGCGATTTTTTACTTGATCTGCACCGATCTCTTGCGCATAAGGGATTCGCGAAAATCCTCGACATATCCACGGGTATGCCTGCGGTTTTCGCAAACCCTTATACATCAAGATCTCAATACATCTCTTCGCAAAAAATTGCTCAACTTAGGTATAACCTAAAAAATATCAATACTCTCTACGGGGCAGGTTATCCAGACGTCGTCGCCGATGCCCATTTCATAACTTTTGAATGATCCTTTGGGGATCAATACATTTAAAGGTATTCCAGCATCAACCAGAACACGGACATTGAACTGTTCCTGGTTGAGCTGAATGATCTTGCCTTTTCGGGTATTTTCTTGAGTATTACAGCTGTTTTGACTGATCCTAACCTTGCCGGGTGAAATGGATATCCGGGTCTGTCCTGTTTTTTCAGATCGTGTCCTTAGTTTCAGCCCGTTGGGAAGTCTAAAGTATTTTTGACCGCCATCGTCGGTTTCGATGTAAGCACTAAAAATATTTTCGTATATGGATTTTGCAACCTTTCCCTCAAAGAGAAACAGGGTGTCATCTGCCAGTCTTGAGGTTTGAACAACATCATGGGTGGTGAAAATCACTGAAATGCCTTTTATCTGATTGATCTCCCGGATGATGCGTTCAATGGTAATCTGGTTTTCAACATCGACGCTGCTCATGGGTTCATCTAAAAGAATGACTTCCGGGAAACAGGCCAGTGCTCGGGCAATGGCCACCCGCTGGGTTTGACCGCCGGAAAGTGTGTGTGCTCCGACATCCTTAAAAGATGCCATGCCCACCAGCTCCAGCAGTTCATTGACCATGTCGTTTCTTTTTGCCTTGGGGGTTTTTCTTATCTTGAGCGGAAAATCGATGTTTTTATAAACCGTGGTGGTAAAGAGGATGGGATGTTGCTGAACAAGTACCACCTTGCGTCTTAGTTTGATCAGTCTCCCTATATTTGAATTGATTTTTTCCTGTTTAAACCAGATTTCACCGGAGGTTGGGGACAACAGAAAGGCCAGAATTTCAAGAAGTGTCGTTTTTCCGGCACCGTTTGGCCCTAAAAGACCGATCACCTTACCCTTTTTAAGACAAATTTGGTTTAGATCCAATACTGCCCGATCGTCGTAGGCTTTGATAATGTTATTTAATTTGTAAAGCATAAATTAGTTCGCTTCGCTCACAATTGGAATAATGGAACAATGGAATGATGGCCCCGGTGAAATAGAAGAAAGTTTCACTGGATAAAAATAATGGGTTACTGTAGGAATTAGATTGATATTGTTCCTTCAACCCAATGTTCCATTATTCCAAGATTCCAACATTCCACGGAAGTGGTATAATCCAGACGCTATTAAAATATCTTTAATTTCAAACGATTGTAAAATTTCCGGGACGTTTAATTACTTGTGCGGCCTTTACCTTGAAAATAATTACAAAAAATATTGACGGCAAAGCTGGCGCTCAGCAGCACGATCCCTAAGGCTACGCTCAACACAAATTCTCCTTTGTCATATTCCAGAGCCATGGCTGTTGTCATGGTCCGGGTGAATCCTTTGGCATTGCCGCCGAGCATCATACTGATTCCCACCTCTGCGATGACTCTTCCAAATGCCAAAACCACGGCGGCCATAATACCGAAGCGCGCTTCACGGATGATTACCCATGCAGTTTGTCTGAGATTTGCGCCAAGGGTCAATGCGGCTTTCCGGTAACGGTCGTCAATGCGGCTCACCGCCGAGATAGTGAATGTGGTGACGATGGGAATGATGAGAATCATCTGGCCGATGATCATGGCTTTCTGGGTATAAAGCAGGTCATAGGCGCCGAAAATACCTTTTCTGGAAATAAAGGCATAGACAAACAAGCCGACAACCACCGTCGGTAGCGCCAGCAGCGTGTTGAGTATAGTGATGACCAACCGTTTTCCTTTAAAGTCAGAAAAGGCAATCAAAAATCCCGAAGGAACGCCCACCAAAGCCGAAATAAATGTGGAGATGGAACTCACCTTGAGGGACACACCGATAATCTCAATCAAGTTGTGATCCAGTGTCCAGATTAGAAGCAATGCCGAAAAAAAACTGTCCGTCAAAAAATTCATGGCCCCTGCTTATTTTTGGGGGAAGAGCATCTTTGAGCAGAGGCTCATATCATACCCTTCCAGACCTTGAGTCAATTCCCGAAAGGCGGCTTCAGGTAAAAGCCCTAAAAAGAGTTGTACGCCTTTTTCGAAAAACCGGTCCTTGAGAATAAGAAAATCAAAACGCTCCCAGCGTAAAGGTATAAAATCAAGAGACAACAGGCCTGCCACTGCTCGGATTCCAAGACCTGCATCTGCCCTTCCGGACAACACTTCGAGCCCCACATCCAGGTGTCGCTGAAGCTCCAGATGATACCCTTCGATCTGCTCCCCTATGATTCCAGCCGTTTTAAGTTCTCCGTCCAAGAGTAACCGTGTTCCGGTGCCCAAGGGCCGGTTCACGATCTTTATGCCTGGTTTCCCTAAATCGGCTATTTTTTGAATCCCTTTTGGATTTCCTCTCGCCAGCAAAAGTCCCTGCTCGCGTCGGCAGAAGTTAACCACCGCCGGCAGCTGTTCCAGCTCCTCTTTGGCAAACCCGAAATTATAGTCCTGTCCGTTTTCCTGAAGCAGATGGCTCGATGCAATATGGCAAAGATTGCGCCTAAGCGCTCGAATTCCCCCCATGCTTCCCAGGTTCCCAAAGACAGCTAAATGCTCCGGATAAAGTCTATTGAACAGGGAAATCGTCCGATCAAGAAGAATATCGTTGCTCCCGGTGATGATCAGCAGGCCGTGGTAAGGAGGTAAAGGATCTGTTGGCTTTGGATAGTTGATGGTTTCATTTTCCAGCCACTGTTCCACAAGATAACGGGGGAATAGCCACTTCCCCGTTATCTTGGTTGCCGGCAGTCCCTTTTCTGAAACCAGGGTGTACACCATTTTTTCGTTTACCCCTAAAAATTGGGCCACCTCTTTGGTTGATAAAAATTTTTTCATTTTGTTTTGCTTTCTTGAATTTTGATTATAACAGTCCGGATTAGATAGTTTTGGTTATAGTTTCCATGCAGATATCTGTCAATATTTATTAAACGGTCAATTTAAACTTATATTAACCGATAATAACCACGAGATGGCATTGTTGTCTCTATTCTTCTTCGATTTTCTCATTCCACCTCTGGTAAGTTTAATTTGGAGAATGTGGCATAAATCTATTCTTTAATCTTTATGTGAAAGACTTCGTAATCCTATGATGAATAATGAATTAAAGATTAAGAGATTTGTGGAGTTAATCGGTGTGAACGATGAAAACATTATTAAATGGGGAACTAATAAAGGCAAGGCATCGTAAATTTAAAACCGGCTTGGATCGGAACAAAATTATACAATATATTGTGTATAGAAAATGGCCATATTTTTCATTAAAATATTGAAGCTGAGTGATAGATAGGTTGTTAGTATCACATAGGTTTGGAATCATTAGATATCTGGACTTCTTGCAAGATATCGCAGTTTTTCACACGCTCGATTGTTACCGGTTATTTTCAGATATCACAAGTTTGAAGACTGAAAGGTGGACACAACATATTGTATCCACCTTATTTATTATAGTTTTTAATACCCCGTCCGCTTGCGGCGGGGAGTTTCATTTCGATTGAGGAATAAAAGAACAGGCCTTTTTTTTATTAGAAGGGTTGAGTTTTTGAAAGACGGCTACTACGTTGCCATTGTCGGAGATTTCCAGGTCTGATCAAAGAGGGTACATCCTTATATCTGCATTAAAAATTGGCTTGACAAAATATTCTTAAGATATCAATATCATGGTAAAGTTGTGACATTAGTGCTCGACCCTGACCGAAGCACTTACCCGTCGACAAACAATTTCCTATCACTATAATGTTTTATTCTTCCCCACTTGAGGGTATTGATGATCATTCGCCCCAGATCAAGAAGAGGTTCGCTTGATGTCCGCTCTTCAATGTCGCCAATCCGACGAAGCTTTGTATTCTGGATCACTTTATTAAGTGGTGGCTTGATCGCGTTAGCTGGCTGCGCCCCGAAGCCACTGATCCAGAATTCTGCCGACACGCCGCCGATGATTCTGATACCCGCGTCCATGGCCGGTGCCGTTGATGGCCGCGCCCGCTTCCGGGAGATCTATTGCTCGATCACAAACAAACGGGGTAAAGAGTTACCAGATTATCGACCTTGTGAGGAAGCGCTTGCAAGGTTAGAGGGAGAAGGACCGCCTACGGGCAGTCCAGTGGACCTGGGCAGCAGCATCTCCCCGCTTAGGATCGTGGTTGTCACAGGGGTCGGATGGGAATGTGTTAAAAACTTCTTACACCCTCAAAAGACACTGGCAACTCACCTCTCCCGGTTTGGTCACGAGATTACCCGCATAGACGTCGAAGCCCTTTCCAGTAGTGCTCGAAATGCAAGTCTTATCCGAGAGGCCGTCATGGCGATGCCCGAACCCGATGAAGGCAAACGTCTGATGCTTTTGGGTTACTCAAAAGGCACCCCGGACATCCTTGAGGCCGTCACCAGCTTTCCGGATTTGCGGCAAAAGGTCTCAGCGGTGGTGAGTGTCGCCGGTTCGGTCGGCGGATCTCCGCTGGCCAACGATGCAACTCAGTCAATGCTGAACTTGTTAAAATATTTTCCGGATGCCGAGTGTGACTCGGGTGATGAAGGCGCGCTCGAAAGTCTCAAGCCGGAGGTGCGTAAACGGTGGTTGGCCAACCACTCATTGCCTGATTCAATTCGTTATTACTCGATCATCACCTATCCCGATACAGAGCAGGTATCTTCTATATTAAAGTTTACTTACAAGAAGTTGAGTCAAGTTGATTCCCGAAACGATAGCCAGGTTATCTTTTATGATCAGGTGATTCCCGGCAGCGTGCTACTGGGTTACTTGAACGCGGACCATTGGGCCATCGCGGTCCCGTTCAACAGGAGTCACCCTCTCATCAGCTCGAGTTTTATAGATAAAAACGCATTCCCGAGAGAGGTATTGTTAGAGGCTATCGTCAGGTACGTTGAAGAGGATTTGAATCGGAAATAGTTTCTGAGATCGTTGCTCAAACGGTTTTTCTAAATTTTGGAGTTTGGGGTGAATCGGTCAAAGTCAAAAACACTCTGGAAATTCTGGATTTTTCTTTTAGCATTGTTCGTTCTTGTCGTGCAGGGATGCGCAACGACGAAGCCACCGCCAGTAGATCCATTGGCCTATAAAAACCGGATGAAAAGCAGTGTCATGGGTGATGTAACGATCACAGTTGCCGTACCGACCATTGCGGAAGCCCATTCGATCTACGGTGTTGAGCTGGCATCGAAACACATTCAGCCGGTATGGGTTGAAGTCAAGAACGACAGCGCTGATACTTACTGGTTTTTGCCTTCGGGGCTGGATCCTGACTACTTTTCCCCGCCAGAGGTGGCTTTTGCTTTTAAGACGGACGATGAAAAATTTCAGAAACTGCAATTTAAAAACCCAATTCGACCGGAATCAACAAAAGCCGGCTTCGTGCTTGTCAACCTGGACGAAGGCTTCAAGGCCGTCGATATCGATCTCATTTCCCGTAAAAAAGTCAAGAGCTTTTCGTTCATCACCGCCGACCCTGAATTTAGAGCCGACCACAAGGAGATCGATTTCGAAACCCTTTATACTGCCAAAGATATCATCAACATAGAAGACGAAAAAAAGCTGCGTCGGATGCTTGAAGAGCTTCCCTGCTGTACCACCAATGCTGATGGAGACGAGTACGGTGATCCCCTCAATCTGATCCTCATCGGAAAAATAAACGATATCCTATCGGCCCTTGTTCGTCGCAACTGGCACGCTACGGAGACCATCTGGTCTCAGGCCCTCATACGTACGATCAAGTCATTTTTACAGGGTGAACGCTACCGTTATTCACCCATCAGCCCACTTTATGTTTACGGAAGACGCCAGGATGTTGCCTGGCAGAAAGCACGCAGCACCATCAATGAGCGTAATCACATGCGTTTTTGGTTGAGTCCTCTCCGCTTTCGCGGCAAGAAGGTATTTGTCGGGCAGATCAGCCGGGATATCGGTGTGAAATTCACGTTAAAGTCGCCGACCATCTCGACCCATGTCATCGACCCGGACGTTGATGAAGCACGACGCTACTTTGTTGAAGACCTGGCGTATTCACAGGCGCTGGCAAGATTCGGATTTGTCAAGGGTGTCCCGGTTGTCGCCAAGGAAGCGCCCAGGATGAATCTCGTGGGCGATCCCTTTTACACCGATGGATTACGGGTCGTGCTTTTTTTCGAGCCGAGGCCCTACACCCTTTCTGACATCAAAATGCTTAAATGGGAAATCCCATCGGATTCCTATACTAAAAAGGAATAAAGTTTCGATGGTTCACCCCCAATAGCTGGGATTAGAGAGACCCTATCAAGGAAATTCAAAACGTGAAGAAAATACTAACCATTATGAAAAAGCGATCTATTATCGTCGGCTCCACAATTTTTCTTGCGCTGTTCATGGATTCCTGCGCTACCTTTAAGAAACCGGCCACGATTAACGAGGCCCCGGTGCATGAACGGGCCCTGACAGAGGAAAGCAACGGGATTCGGGTATCGGCCGCTGTTGTCGGTGACCAGGAAGCCAGACAAATCTTTGGGGTCGATCTTGTCCAGAAGAATATTCAAGCCGTGTGGCTCGAGGTCGGAAACAATGCAGGTCGACAGCTTCTTTTGCTGCCGACGGCCATCGATCCTGAATATTTTTCCCCACTGGAAGTTGCCTTCGCCTATCACAAAGCCTTTGCCACTGATGCGAATGCGGCGCTTGACGAGTACTTGCTGAACCTGAATTTTCCCATTCGAAACCCAATCGTGCCGGGATCGCGTGCATCCGGATACATCTTCACGAACTGGTCGAAGGGAATGAAAGTCATCGATGTCGACCTGTTAAGCCACGATTTCAGCCAGAACTTTACGTTTTTCGCCTCCAATCCGGATTTAACCCAAGGGAAAGCTATTATCGACCGCATGGAAACAATGTTTTCGGCTGTCGAGCTGCAAAAGGTGGAAAGCGAAGCCGCGCTTCGTGAAGCATTGGAGCAGTTGCCTTGTTGCGTATCAAATGATAACGGCGGGCCCTTAGCCGAGCCCCTCAATGTAGTTATTATCGGCGCGATTGAGGACTGGACGACCGCCTTTTTGCGCAGGGGTTACCGGTACCAAGTGCTGAATCCGCGCTATGCCTTCGGACGCGTCCAGGATCTTTCCGGGCACAAGCTGAGTCGGGGGTACAGCAAAGCCCAGGCCCATACCTTCCGGCTCTGGCAGACACCGATACGGTACGATGGTAAGCTGGTCTGGGTGGGTCAAACCAGCACCCGTTTAGGGGGACGTTTTGCAGACAAGGCGCCTTTAAGGGTGACGCTTCCTCTGGATCCTCACGTGGACGAGACACGCATTGACCTTATCCAGGACCTGGCGTACTCGCAGGCATTAATAAAGATCGGCTTTATCAAAGGCTCCGGACGACCCCAACCAACTCAGGCGAATACATCGACAAAGGACACTCAATATACAACCGATGGTCTGCGCGCGGTGCTGGTCTTCGGGGATCGTCCGGCCTCCCTGGCCACGATCGATTTTTTTAACTGGGAACGGCTCATCGACTACCGATAAGAGCAGGTAAATACGGTAAAATGAGTGATAGCTCAATAAGAAGTATCTCCATAGAAACAGGTAGCGAAATGCAATATCTTCTTTTTTTCCAACGATTGGAAAATGAGGTATTGGTATTGGGGGGCTTACGGTACAGGTCAGGTTTATAGCGGTAAGGTTAGCCCGCAGGGTGAAATCTTAATAGCCACTCTCCGATAAGATTTCATGAAATTTTCAGGTATACGATACGAATTGTTAACTAATGCATGGTTGTGATATCTGCAAGTGTGCGTAACTGCACAAAAGATGAGGGAGGGCCCCTCGGAGCCGGCTTACAGGAGCAGGCTTCAAACCACCTCAAGCTGCTGTGGTAAAAAGCCATGGTGGTGAGCGTTGAAGGAAAAGGCATGGCAAAAGACCATGTCGGGTGAGGATCAAGGAGATGAGCGTAAGCGAACCATTGATGAGGTGTCGAAATATCAGAGATGGCGTCAAAACTGGGGTGCTTGCAGGTCTCCAGGATAATCTCAGGGGAAACCTGTTTACTGCCTGGGCGGCGTCCGGCATAAAGATGGCATGAACTTGGTTCAGGCTTTTGTGCGGAACGTGGGGTGCGCTGGGAGAAGCTTGTGTTATCTTGCGGGTGAAGGTCCCGTCCGGCTAAAGCTTAGCGAGCGAGCCGGGAGCGAGTCTTGCGAGCGTTATGGTAACAGAGCGTTCGAAGCGTAGACAGCGGTCGTGC
>CALLDL010000090.1 GCA_937998305.1 uncultured Desulfobacterales bacterium
AAAAACCGGCAAATTAATCAGTGTCGTGGGCAGCAAGGGGGGCGTCGGCACCACCACCATTTCCGTAAACCTGGCGGTGACCCTCTCCGAACAGGAAAAGGATCGGTCCGTGGCCATTTTAGACATGAACACCCTTTTCGGCGAAATCCCTCTTTTTCTGGAAATTTCTCCCAAATACCACTGGGGTGAAATCACCAAGAATATCGAACGCCTGGATGAAACCTTTCTCATGAAAATACTTTCAAAGCATTCCAGCGGCGTACACGTTCTCCCCTCTCCTGGATACTTGAACGGTCACCAGGCTCCGACCCCTAAAATCATGGGGCGGCTCCTGAATGTCATGAAACGTATATTCGATTATGTGGTTATCGATTGCGGGCAGTCTACGGATGAAGCAGCCTTAAAAACAATTCAGATGTCTGACGAGGTTCTTCTGATATCTATTCTGAGCCTGCCCTGTCTGGCCAATACCAACAAGCTGTTTAGGTCCTTTGTCGATCTCGGTTACGTGCCCAAGGAACGGATCAAAGTCGTGATGAACCGCTACATTAATAAAAGCGAAATCTCTTTGAAGGATGCTAAAAAAGGCATCGGGCACGATATGTTCTGGATTATTCCCAATGATTACGGAACCACCATGTCTGCGATCAATAACGGAAAACCCCTGTCTGAAATCGCGCCAAAGTCCAAAATCGTCAAATCTTTTAAAGAAATGACAGAAATTATGTTTTTCAAGGACAAAGCGGAACCCAAAAAGAAGTGGGGGTTTTTAAATCGCTGACGTGTTTTCAATGGAAAGATTTTCATATGAATAAAAAAAGTGACATAAAAAACACCGTAAAAAACTAAAACTGAAGGAGAGCACCGTGACGAACATCGCAACTAACATCGTAAACTACAATGATTATTCTGAAGATACGGCCGATCCATCCACAGGCAAATACATACCGGATGAATATTTCGAGTTCAAGGCCAGAATCCATTATCGGCTATTGGATCTCATCGATCTTTCCATCATCGATACGCTGGACCGTGAAGACCTTATTGTACAAATCCGACAGGTCGTAGAAAACATTTTAAGGGAAGAGACCTATGATCTACCGCTCAACCTCAATGAAAGAGAAAAGATCTTCACGGAAATACTGGACGAGGTTCTTGGACTCGGCCCCCTGGAACCCTTTTTGAAAGATCCCACGGTCTCTGATATTCTGGTCAATACCTTTAAACAGATCTACGTGGAAAGATTCGGCAAGCTGGAAGAAACCGATGGACGGTTCAAGGATGATGCGCATCTGATGAAAATTATAGACAAGATTGTCTCCTCGGTGGGTCGTCGAATCGATGAATCCACCCCAATGGTGGATGCCAGGCTTGCCGACGGCTCGCGCGTCAATGCCATTATTCAGCCGTTGGCTTTGGACGGCCCGATTCTGTCCATACGGCGGTTTGCAGTCAATCCGCTCGAGCTTCAAGATCTTATTAATTATCAAACCCTTGTCCCCGAAATCCAGGACATTTTGCAAGGCATTGTCAAAGCGAAACTGAACGTTCTGATTTCCGGCGGAACCGGCAGTGGAAAGACCACCCTGCTCAATGTCCTTTCCAGATTCATCCCGAATAGTGAAAGGATTGTCACCATCGAAGACGCAGCAGAACTTCAGCTCAAGCAGGAACACCTTGTGCGCCTGGAAACGCGTCCGCCGAATATCGAGGGCAAGGGGGAGGTCATTCAGCGGGACCTTGTCCGTAATAGTCTGAGAATGCGTCCGGACCGGATTATCGTGGGAGAAGTCAGGGGAGCGGAGGCCTTTGACATGCTTCAATCCATGAATACCGGCCACGACGGGTCCCTGACGACCATCCATGCCAACTCCCCCCGGGATGCACTTATTCGCCTGGAAACCATGGTAGCCATGGCCAATTTTGATATCCCCAGTGAATTTTTGAGGCGGTTTATCAGCTCGGCCATCCATATCGTCATTCAGGTTTCACGACTGGCTGACGGAAAAAGAAAACTCGTCAGTCTGCAGGAGGTCACCGGCATGGAAGGAAATGTCATCACCATGCAGGAAATTTTCTCTTTCCGTCAGGCCATGATAGACCCTGAAGGGAACGTTAAAGGCCGTTTTCAGTTTCACGGAATCCGGCCACAGTTCACCGAAAAATTCAAGGTGGCCGGGATACCTATTCAACAGGATCTGTTTGATCCGTCAAATTTTGTCGAAGTTTAACTCGAAAGGTATATAAAATGAACATATTCGTTATCGGCGCAATCATTTTTTTCATTGCAATCATCGTTATCGAGCTTTCCATTTATGCCGTTAAAAACATGCAATCCGTTAATCGGGCCAAAATTCGTAAACGGCTAAGAAAGCACACCTACGAAGAGGACAATACCGGGCAAATCGATATTGTCAAAAAGAGAGTTTTGAGTGACATTCCTTTTTTCAACAGACTCCTCTTGAAAATACCCGGCATCAAACGTCTTGATGGCCTCACCATCAAGGCCAATTCAAAATATCCGGCGGGTTTCTATGTTCTTATGGCATTTTTTTTAGGGTCAGTGGGTTTTTTGGTGATTAACTATTTCCTAATCAACCGGCTCTCGTCCCTTTTATTAGCGGCCCTTCTGGCGTGTTT
>CALLDL010000091.1 GCA_937998305.1 uncultured Desulfobacterales bacterium
AATATTAAACAAGGAGGAAAAAATGATTAAACAATTTGTGAAATTTTTAAAAGACGAAGATGGTGTAACATCGGTTGAGTACGCAGTCATGGCAGCGCTGATCGCATTGGTAGTGATCGCAGGTGCTACGATTTTGGGCAATAATACTAACGCGACATTCGAAACAGTTGGAGCTGCCATACCTGGTTCAGGTTCCTAATTTGGTATATTCTTGATTGCTTTTTAGAAATGGTGAGCATTCCAAAAACATTTTTTTGCGAATGCTCACTATTCTACAACAAAATATTTCATTTAGAGTTAAAGGTTAGTTTTTGATTTGAACGCGAAAAAGGTTTGGAATTTTTACTATGAACACTGTTTCAATTTCATTTTTATCCGGGATTTTGATCTTGTCTGCTCTTATTGACTTTCGCAGACAAAAAATCCCCAATCTAATCACTTACCCGAGCATGGTGATCGCCCTTTCCTATCATGTGGCACTGCGGGGCATCGATGGCTTATTATTTAGTTTGGCGGGCTTGGCTATCGGAATCATTGTATTTTTGGTGCCTTATCTTATGGGGGGTATGGGTGCTGGCGATGCCAAACTAATGGGAGTTGTTGGTGCATTGATCGGTGCAAAAGGAGTGATCTTTGCATTTCTTTGCACTGCAATCGTGGGTGGAATTTACGCTTTAGTATTAATTCTCGTACATCGAGCTTATTTTGGTTCATTTTTTAAAAAGCAGTTAACGACTTTGAAAACGATTATTTTAACTCGTCAATTCACTCTGGATCCGATTCAAAATGTTCAAAATAAACCCAGGCTTTGCTACGGCATCGCGATAGCAATCGGAACGGGTTTATATATGTTTTTAAATCAATCAGGATACGTAATTTTTAGTTAACATTAAGGAGGCAAAAAATGGGAAAATTTAAAGCGCTGGCTCCCATCGCAATTTCGCTTATTATCGCTGTCACAGGGACCGTCTTCCTGTATAAATGGGTCCAACGGCAAAGAGGACCCCAAGAAATCGTTCAAGTGGAAAAGGTGGACGCGGCTCCGGTTGCCGTTGCTGCCGGGAATCTGACATGGGGAACAAAACTAAAACCAGAGATGATCAAAATGGCGCCTTACCTTGAGGAGAGTCTGCCGATCGGATATTTTTCAAGCACCACTGATCTTAAAGACCGAGTGATTGTTGCACCGCTTATGTTAAACGAACCGATCACAGAGGCCAAATTGGCGCCAACCAGCGTAAAGACCGGTGGCGTATCGGCTGTCTTGAAACCCGGAATGCGCGCCATTGCTGTAAAAGGAGATAAGATTATCGGGATATCCGGCTTCATTAATCCAGGAAACCGGGTGGATGTTATCGTTACAGTAGAGGAACCAAAAACAAAGAAGATTAAATCAAAAATCTTTCTCGAAAACACGGCTGTTCTGGCGACGGGCACCCAGATTGAAAAAAATGAGAAAGGCGAACCAATGCCGGTGGACGTTTATACATTAGAGGTCACTCCAGAACAAGCAGAAAAAGTTGCGTTGGCCGCTTCGGAAGGAAGGCTTCAATTTGCTTTAAGAGGGGTGATCGATTCGGAGGATCTTTTGACTAAAGGCGTGACCATTCCAGAGCTTCTCGAGTATCAAAGATGGTCCGAGCAGCAAAAGATTAAACCAAAAAATACAAAGTATTCGAATAAAAAAGTAAATCGCAAGCGTGTTAAAAGTAAATCCATTAGAAAGAAACGATGGGTTCCTAGAGGATCAGTTACTGTGGAAATTATTAAAGGAACCAAAATTGAGAAAAAGAAATTTACGCTCTAAACATTTAACAATGGAGGTATAATACTCATGGCCTTTTTACCCCGATATGGAAAGATTAAATCTCGAGCCATGGCCTTTATATCAGCTCTGCTAATTTTTCCGGCTATTTCCATCGCAAGCGACGCTGTTGAACTGCAAACACTTGATGCTCGAAAACTTAAGCTGGTTTCAGGTAAATCTATCGTTCTTCGGAGCGCTGCACCGGTCAGCCGGGTATCCGTTGCCGCTCCAAAAGTAGCCGATTTTTTGATTTTGTCTGCAAATGAAATTTATATTACTGGAAAAGCGGCGGGATCCACAAATTTAATATTATGGCAAAATAAAAAAATAGTCGCCATTTATGATCTCGAGGTGGGTTACGACCTGTCGCGTTTAAAGCAGCAAATGCATGAGATTTTGCCTGAGGAAGAAGCCCTTCGAATTCTCAGCACCAATGATTCAATTACGCTCTCCGGAAAAATTTCTAACGCGGCCAATTTGTCTCAGGCATTGGCTTTGGCTGCATCCTATGCGCCTGAGGGCAAAGTCAACAACTTTGTAGAAGTCGGTGGCGTGCATCAGGTTATGCTGGAGGTTCGCATCGCTGAGGTCTCGCGTAGCTTAACGAGGCGTTTGGGCATTAACTTTGCGGTCGAAAAAGGGGATCAATTTGCTATGAGTTTGCTTGGCGGGTTAGGTACGCTGGATGGTGGTATTCCAGCTGTCGAATCTCTTTTGGCAGGAACGGCAGTTAATTCGCTTTTCCGCTTTGATACAGGCGATTACACCTGGACCGGCTTGATGGATGCATTAAATGAAGATGGTCTTCTCAAAATTTTAGCAGAGCCAACGCTGACCACTCTTAGCGGGCAATCTGCTAACTTTCTGGCGGGCGGCGAATTTCCTGTTCCTGTCCCTCAAGGTCTTGGAACCGTAGGAATCGAATATAAACCGTTTGGTGTCGGCCTTGTTTTTGCCCCAACGGTTTTGAGCAAAGAAAAAATCAGCATTCAAGTAACACCTGAAGTTTCAGAGCTCGATTTCTCAACTGCCGCGGTAATAGAAGGTTTTGTGACTCCGGGCATTACCACCCGGCGCGCATCAACCACAGTGGAGTTGGGAGACGGGCAAAGTTTTGCCATTGCAGGCTTGCTTCGTGATAGCGTTTTAACGGATGTACAAAAATTTCCTCTACTAGGAGATATCCCTATTTTAGGTGCACTGTTTCAAAGCAAAGCCTTTATAAAAAGGGAAACAGAGCTTGTCATTATCGTTACACCTCACTTGGTCAAACCTCTCGAAGTAGCAAAAATGTCTTTGCCGACCGATTTCTATGTTGAACCCAGTGCAACTGAATTTTATCTTTTTGGCCAAATCGAGGGAAGAGAAAAGAATCAACCGGCATCCGTCACCGCGGATCTGGATGGAGAATTTGGCCATTCTATGCCTGAGGAGGATTAGGAAAACCCTTTCAGTTTTTAGATTGGAAGGCTTAAAACCCTAAAAATTTCAAACATTTCGATTGGAGACGAAACAATGTTTATTCGATGTACTACTTTAATTGCATTCATAAGTATAATTTCGGTTGTGTTAGGTTGCAGTGGAACCACTCCGGCTTCTGAGCAGAGCCTTTTGGAGAGAAACTGGGGAAGATCTTTGGAGACTATTCGCTACATGCAAATGGTAGATCCTGAGGCTGGCAAAAACCTTGATCCGGTCGTGGGATTGGATGGAAATGCATCCGTTAACAACGTCGACAAATATCAGAATAGTTTCAAAGAAACAGAGCAAAAGGAAAGCACGACCATACTCAATTTACAATAATATTTGAAACTAATAAGGAACTCAACGTGAAGGCACTGCTGAACAATCAAAGAGGAACGTCAGCCGTAGAATTTGCCATCGTTTTGCCGTTACTTGTGGTGTTCGTTTTTGGAATTATCGAATTTGGGCTTTTGTTTTACAACAAAGCAATGGTGACCAATGCAAGTCGCGAAGCAGCTCGTATGGGAATTGTTTACCGTGATCCGGCGGTAACTGTTGCAGAGATGCAAAGTGTCGTCGATAGCTACTGTGCAGGCCGTCTGGTTAGCTTTGGTGGTGGCCCGAGCCCTACGTCCACTGTACCGAGCGGACAGTGTGCGCAACACGGGGATCCACTCGTAGTTAATGTCACTTACCAATATGAATTTCTGTTGATACCTGATTTTCTAGCCGCTTTTTTTGGAGGAAGTATGCCAGGCAGCATTGACGTATCAGCTGTAACCAAGATGAGATGCGAATAATCATTATAGGAAATAAAAAAATATGACTGCAAAAGATATTTTTTCCAATTTTAATAATCAGCAAGGAGTAGTTGCAGTTATTGTTGCAGTTTGTCTGGTTATGCTGCTTGGTTTTATTGCATTATCCATAGACACCAGTCACCTTGTTGTAGCGCGCAACGAGCTTCAAAACGCAGCTGATGCGGGAGCGCTCGCAGGCGCTGGTGAATTATACACTGATGATGGCCAATCCGTTAACACAAACGCAAACCAAATTGGTTTTGACACTGCGGTTGCCAACATTAGCGACCAAGTTGCGGTAGAGGTCAATTGGGCCAGTGGTAATGTAGGTGATGTGCAAAGAGGGCATTGGAGTTTCGGTTTGGGAAGTCTTCCCCGTGGATTTACGCCAAATGACTCTACAGCACCTGTCGCTCTATGGGGGGTCACAACTGTAGAACTTGATGAAAACCCTAATTTTATCAATGCGGTTCAGGTAAGATCCCGCCGGCAAAATATCCCGATTGCATCGTGGTTTGCACGCATATTTGGACATGATAGTTTCGAAGGATTCGCTGAGGCTGTTGCCTACATCGGGTTTGCCGGAACACTAAAGGATGCTACAGCAGATGCCCCTATCGCTATTTGCCAACAGGCAATTATGAAATGTGATTCCAATGGGAAAAACTGTAAGTATGAATGCAATGAAGGCCGATTTATCAACGATTCTGCAGGCAAGGAAGACGAAGAAACAGGGATGTGGACGAA
>CALLDL010000092.1 GCA_937998305.1 uncultured Desulfobacterales bacterium
CAATTTGTAATATAACCAAAAAGGAGAGAAAAAGCGAGTTGTGATACGTATTGGAAAGCACACGAATCGGGTCTCTTTCAAATCTTGGGGTATCTCCAATATATTCAAATATCGGCCGAACCTGTGATATCTGCAATGAAAAAAAGCTATCAGTGGCCTGATTTTTATGTGATACCACAATACCATATCACCAAACGATAGTTGTGGCGATTTCTGCTATCCACATCTAAACATTAGCAATTTGTGATATGGTCAAAAAGCGGAAAAGATGTTAATGGTGATATGTAATGGATATCTGAATAGTGTCAGATTTAGTTTAAACTAAAATTTTAATTTGTGTTTTAATAATTATTTTGTCGTCGTCGTTCAAAGCTCAAATTTATATATAATTCTTCATGAAAAATTCGGTCAGCAGCGAGTCCACCCACACTCCATATTGGAACAGAGCAGACAGCCTTCGGCACGGTGGACCGTTGCACCGCAGTCCGGACAAATCATATTTTTTATGCCGGTTGAACGGCCCCCGTAAAAGTGAATGTCCGCATCCTCAATCCGTTTTGCAACCTTGCGATACACGTCCGAATAGGCGATGGCCACTTCAAGTCCTTTTCCCATGCCGGCTGCGCAGCTGTTGACCTCCACATCCTTGCCTGAAGATATAGCCTTGGTGCACGCGGGACAGTGAATCGATTTCATGGAGCGAATGATTTTTTCAAGCGACACACCGGCCCTAAGACAGTAAGACAGAAGTATGCCCAGGGCCTTGGTGTTGGCCGCACAGCCGCCGCCGACGGTTCTGATAAAAATTTCAACAACGCCGTCTTTGTCAAAATGAGGGTCCACATAGAGTTTGCCACAAGCGGTTTTCATTTTCAGGCTAGGTCCTGTAGTTGCCCTGGGCCGATGCTTGAGTTCTCCGCGAGCTAATTCATCCGCTTTTTCGGCTTCAATCACTTCCTCTCGGATCGTCAAGGCCTGAACATCCCGGGAGCCGTCCCTGTAAAATGTGATCCCTTTACAGCCCATCTCCCATGCCTTGAAGAAGGCTTTGGAAATCTCTGATTTATCCGTATCATACGGGGCGTTGATTGTCTTTGACACACCCGAGTCCACGCCGTTTGTCTGGAATGCAGCCTGAACCATAATGTGCTCCTCAATAGAGATATCTTTTGTGGTCACGAAAAATTCAGGCAATAATTCGGTTTTTTTCTTTTTATACCACTCCCCCACCACTGCAGGAACGATGTCAAGATCATCACCTTCCAGACACGCCTTGGTATAATTGAATGCAAAGTTCGGTTCACAACCGGATGAGCAGTTTCCGATCAAGGAAAGCGTACCTGTAGGGGCCACGGTGGTCAGGGTGCCGTTGCGTCGTTTTGGACCGGAAAGCGGATATTCTTCATAGGCCGGCGCCACACCTTTTTCTTTGCCCAGCGCAACGGAAATCTCACTGGCCACGGTATAAATATCGGTCATGATGTTTTTTGCCACGTCGATACATTCGTCGGATCCGTACCGGATATGAAGTTTGATGCACATATCGGCAAAACCCATGATCCCCAGTCCGATCTGCCGGGTGGTTAAAGTCATTTTTTCGATTTTAGTAATGGGATAATTGTTCACAGAGATGACCGAATCAAGAAAACGTAATGCCGTCCTCACGGTTTGGCGCAGTTTCTCCCAGTCAATTTCTGCACCGCCTTCGACCCAATCCCCTCGAATCATCTGAGAAAGGTTGATGGATCCAAGGTTACATGAGCAATAGGGCAAAAGCGGCTGCTCCCCGCATGGATTTGTCGCCTCAATTTTACCCATGGAATTTAAGGGATTATTTCTGTTAATGGTATCCAAAAACAGGATACCCGGCTCACCGTTTGCCCAAGCACCATCAACAATTTTTTCCCACAGCGCAGATGCGGAAATCGTTTTGTATACGTTTTTTTCGAAAACCAGATCATAATCGTCGTCATTTTTAACGGCATTTATAAATGCATCCGTGATTCCCACCGACAGATTAAAATTTTTCAACGTCCCCTCTATAGCCTTGGCAACCAAAAAGCTTTCAATATCCGGATGATCCACCCGCAAAATCCCCATATTTGCTCCTTCGCGGGTTCCGCCCTGTTTGATAATATCACCGATGGTAAAATCGAATATTTCCATAAAGGAGAGGGGTCCGGAAGCGATGCCCCCGGTGGAATGGATGCGGTCGCCTTTGGGGCGAAGATTTGAAAAACTCATTCCGGTACCGCCGCCGTACGCCTGAACATCCACGGCATCGGAAAGGGTTTTAAAGATGCTCCGACGACTGTCTTCCAAGGGGAGGACAAAACAGGCACTTCCGCAGCCCTCGTTCCTTCCGAAGTTTCGAAGAGTGGGGCTGTTGGGTAAAAAATCAAGATTCAGCATCATATCCTTATATTTTTTTTCCCATTTCCCGCGATCTTTTGACTGATGTTCATCCCCCGCTACTTTACGTGCCACCCGCTCACACAATTGTTCCCAGGTTTCATCGGGTGCAAGGTATCTTTTTTTTAATATTTTGAGGGCATTTTTTGAAACTTTCATTTTTTATCTCCAAAACGCTATGCCCTGCATGTCAAAAACCAAATTGACATACAAACCGTTTTGCCGCTGTTCAAGCAAAAGGCGGGCTATAAAAAGGGTATCGGTTTCCCGGTGTGATAGGCCAGAGCCTGGCATGTTGCAATCAACTGACCATCCTTTTCCGATACTTTGATATCAAAACTTGCTGTTTTTTTTGTTCGGCTCACCTGGCGGGCTTCGGCACGTAAACGCTTTCCCGCTTGGGGACTTGAGACATACGTAACATTCACGTTCAATGCAACAGCAATGGTGCCTTCTGTCTGACACGCCGCCTCAAAGGCTTCGTCAATCAGACCAAAAATAGCCCCGCCATGGGCTCGATCATAGATATTGTTCATGGCCGACGGGTCATAGATCATCTCCACTGCAGAATATCCGAGTTCAAGTTCTATCAGCTCCATTTTCAACGCCTGTGCAAAGGGTTCTTTTTCCACCGCACGAAAAATCGCTTGTCTAACCTTTGGGTCCATGAATCACCTCGCCAGATTTTCTTATTCGGTTATAATAACAAAAAGAGAGTTTCGGGGCAAACAAATAAGGCAGAATCAATAATGATCCTGCCTTGTTTGCTTGATTGTGTTCAATACAGCGCCGGTTGCGATGGCGCTATCATCCGGTTTCATCGTTTCTCTTTTTTGGATTCATACATGTTTTTATCGGCCCTGTTTATAAAGTCCTCTACATTATCACCTTCTTTTGACATGGTAATACCGGCGCTTACCGTGACGTTGACATCTCCGACGCTGTGAGAAAAAAATCGTTTTTTGCTAAACAGATCGTTAAAATCTAAAATTTTCTTTTTCGCGATATCCATATCCAACCCTTCAATGACAACAGCAAACTCGTCTCCTCCATATCGTGCGATAAAATCACCTTTTCGAAAGGCTTCTTTCAAGCACTGAGCCACTTTTTGTAAAATCTTATCACCCGCAACATGCCCCAGGGTATCGTTAATCCATTTAAAATTGTCTACATCGAAAAGGATCAAGGAAACGGTTTCTCCTTCCTTGTGAAACATCTTCAGTGCTTCATCGATTCTCAGATCTAAAGCGGTACGGTTATAAAGACCCGTGAGCCCGTCTTTTGTGGCGGCCGTTTGAAAATAATCCACCTTTTTGGCCATGGCACGGGCATCTTTTTCCGTTTTTACGATCTTTTGTTTGAGTTTGTTGATATTTTCCTGAGCTTTCTGAGCCTTTTGCACCTCTTCTTTTTTTCTCAAGGCCATCAGATGTTTTATTTTCTTCAACTTTTCAACAACCGCACTTTTTATTTCATCGATGGTGGTATGAATATTGAACGAATCTGCGATGGAGCCTACTTCAGTATTGACTTTCGTCTCGAACTGTTCAATCTTCTTGAGGGTGACACCCTGGTCGAATTCGCTCGTTAATGTCCTTTCCAGTTCTTTGACGTGGTCCAGCAGTGTAAGAAACGTATTGTTGATGTATCTGAAGTCTTCCGAAATCTTACTTTTTAGCCCCCTGATATAACTCAAAAATGCGGTTGACGGCCCTTCTAAATCCATTTCAGCCGTCTCTTCTGGGCAGTTGATATCAATAGAATCGGCTTTGGCTTTCAACTCGCCGGTTGTCGGGTAAAAATCATCCACAAGGGCAACCACGATTCTTTTGATAATTCTGCATGACTTCAGCAGGCTGTCGTTTAATTTATCCAGCTTATTTCGGTCATCAAAGACTTCTTTTGTCTCTTGTGTAAAAATCTTACTTTTAAGCTTTTCGACCTGATTTTCAATTTCAACCAGAGGGAGTTCCTGCTCCGAGGCAACCATCTTTTTAAGGGGTTCATATTCTTCCATTAACGCTTCATGCAGCGCCACGACCCTGCCCAGAGCATAAATGACGTTTGAAAGGCTTTTCTTTTCATCCTGCCAGCGCTGCTCTGTCAACAGATAATCTTTTTTTAAACGCTCCAGTTCTGTTTTTTTTGTTTTATCCATACAATGTCTCTCCCAAAGTCTGTAACCGCTGTGAGACCTTTGCAAAACACCCCTTTTTGCCCGATTTCTGTGTCAGGCTCAAATTTTAATCCTCAAAATACTCCATGTATTCCTGTGGTTAAAATTTTCACCTTCCTTGAACTCGAACAAAAATTTCTATTTTTCAAAGGTCTCACTGTCTCAAGCGGCTCTATCAAAAGGACTATTTTTTTAATACCTGAATTTTGCACGAGCAGGAGGCTTTCCTACTTCTATCAAGTAACTTAAAAATTCTCATTAATTTTCATGCAAGATTCAGGTAATAAGATCTAGTGCTTTTT
>CALLDL010000093.1 GCA_937998305.1 uncultured Desulfobacterales bacterium
GGAACCTAAAACCAGTAAAAACCCTGAATCTGTGGTCAGAGAGATCAAGCGCAAAACCCGCCGCAAATTCAATTCTGAAGAAAAAATCAGGATCCCATAACCTTTTGAAGAAACACAGTGGCCTATTCTGGTTCTTGCAGGTTCTTCTGCTGCAATCGAGCTGTTCTCAACAACTCTTTGATGTCTGCATTTTGAGGGTCCATGGCGAAGAGGTCCTGCCAAATTTCAATCGCTCCACTAAGGTTGTCTTGTCGGTATTCTTGAAATCCCTTTTTGAAAAGACTCTGCTTGCAATAATAAAGTTTTTCATTGAGATGGGAGCTGTTAAATGAGAGTTTCTTATCAAACCCTTTGAGGTGCTCATAGTTTTTCAACAGAACATCGTATTTCCTGCCAGCAGATGCAAAGTCCTTTTTATCTAATGCCTTGTCGGCGGATGATTTTATATTCTCGATGGTCTTCACATACTCACTCATCAGCGCTTGATCATGAGGGTGCTTTTGGTACTCAACATTGTAGATGTCAATCGCCTTCTGCCAATCACCTGCTTTAATATGTTTTTGGGCTAGATCGGCATCTTGAGCTGATGTATGATTGGTTGTCTGTGAAAAATCTTTGACAGGAGCCGACGCTTTAACAGAACTTTTTGGTGAAATCCGGCTTTTCATCCCCGCACAAGACTGGAAGATGGGTAGGAGCATAAAAATGAGAACGAGCAGTTTTGATTTGCGAAGATTGTTCATCAGGCTGCCCCCGCAACACGGATTGGCTCATCTAAGACACGGTTCTTTTCCATTAGCTCAAGAAAGATCGCAACTAAATTTGGACGGAATTGTATCCCTGACTTACGAGCAATTCTGCGCAACGCTTCTTCATTAGAGAGGGCTTTTCTGTATGGCCTATCTGAGGTCATAGCATCAAATGCATCCGCTATACTTATTATTGCTGCAAATAATGGAATATTGTCTCCAACCAGCCCATCAGGATAGCCCTTACCGTTATGCCATTCGTGGTGGTGACGGGTGGAAGGGATATACTTGCTTAATGATGGCGCCCAACTGAGGATAGATGCTCCGTCCACCACGTGTTGCTTCATCTCTTTGTATTCAGTTTCATTGAGTTTACTTGGTTTTAGCAAAATAGAGTCTGGTGTCTTTATCTTGCCGACATCGTGAAATAGACAGGCGACCTCTAAATCTCTCAGATCCTCTTTGGGAAGCCCTATCTGTTCGCCAAGTAGAAAAGATAGCTGAGCAACACGGGCGGAATGACCATGGGTATAAGAGTCTCTCGCGTCTATGGCTGCAGCTACCACCTTTACCATGGAAACATAGGCCTCTTCAAGGTCACGAGCATATTCAGTAAGTTTTCCCCGCTGATTGGCTATCAATGCTGCCATTTCATTAAAGTTGCGTGTCAGTTTTCCCAGCTCGTCTTGAGAGTAGACCCTTAAGGGATTTTTTGCAGTACTATACTTTAATTCTTCCACACCAGCTGAGAGCTCCTTTATGGGCTTTATCAGGAAGGATGCCAGCAACGAACTTGCGAATATTCCGAGAACGACAATGAATCCGAAGACTATCAATATCATGTTACGGATTTTTCGCTTTGCTTCCAGTAGGATGGACCTGTCCATGCCAATGATCACGCTACCCAGTGACTTTTTCATAAAAACTATGGGACACAAAATTTCGAAAATACTACCCGATGAATTTGTAAATTCATTTACGGTGGTACCGTCTACAGCCTCTTTGTAGAGCTTCCCCTGGACAACTGGTTTGTTCAGCCCGATCATCTCTGTATCACTATGGACAACCGTCTTCATGTCCTGATCGACGATGGCCACATAGAGCATGTCGTTATTTGACGACTTTGCCTTAAAGACGAGATTATCAAGTGCGAGGAGATCCTTCGACAGAAGGTTGTATCCTGCCGAAGCAGCAATACTTTTACCCACCGATTCCCCTCTCTTGATAATCTCATTCAGTATGTAATTGTTCATTATCTGAACCGTTATGATACAGAGAATAAAAGAGGTGCTTGTCATGAGAATAACCACAAAGAAAGCAATCTTGAAACGAAGACTTGCAGACCGATATCTCTGTGTTATCAACAACACTGCAGCTTGGAAGAACCTCAAAAGTGCTTGAAGGTAAGAGGTCGCTTTAGGTATAAATGGGCGAAGAACCGCTATCATAATACGCTCTCATCATCACTGGCAATTTTCAGTTTAGTAATACTTTTTTATCGGCTAAACACAGGCTGAACTTAAATAAAATTACCAGATTTAATTGCCATGGTCACATAAATGCATAGAGTTTTATTAAGACATATTGACTCCTATAGCAGTCGAGAGGCTGGAGGATACATTTATCTATTATCTGCTTTCCTCGTGATTAAGGCAGGTTGTATATGTTCAGGCCACCCTTTTGGTTTATTCGCTTATTTGCCACCTCATCTGACAATTTTCGTCAGTATTTCATACGTAAAAATCTGCAAATTTAAAAACTATCTATAATTTTGAGATAAATTAATAACCGTATATCTGGCTCAATAATTGCTGACAGCTGATACGCAAGGATATTTCGTCATTGATAAAACAAAGAGAGACAATGCAAGCTACTAAAAAACATGATAAAAAAATCGTTCTGTATGTAGGCAATGAAAAAATGGAATTGAAAGGTGGATCTCTGATGTTGCAGAAATTGATTTATAGTGCGCTCACTGCAACTTAGGGACAGGATGCCATTTAAGTTTAAAAAAGAAAGTCGCTTTTGTAATATTGGATATGCGTATGCTGGGCAAGAATGGTGATAAAATTTTTCAACAGTTAAAAAAGATCAAGCTAAAAGCAAAAATCCTGCTTGCGCATGAGTACGTGGAAAAATTCACAATATTATTTAAGCAATAAAAGCACAGGCCATATTGAGGATCAATATAATATCATGTAAAGCTGATAGACGATAATTACAAAAAAGACCAATGCAGTGGTTGTTAATAATTTCGATATACGTATGCCAAATAGCCTGGATTTATAATTTCTCATTACAATTAGGAAGATAATTGCAGCTGTTGTAATAATACACTTGACTGCGAGGTAAAATCGGGGATTAAAATCTATCAGGTATGACATGAAAGGATTCAATTCTGACGAACCTGAGTTCGTCAAATACAAGGTCAGTAAGCCATCAAGTGCGCTGAGCGTCAATATTACTATGGCTAATGCGAAAATACCATTGCTATAAAGATCCAAGATTATTAATTTAT
>CALLDL010000094.1 GCA_937998305.1 uncultured Desulfobacterales bacterium
CTGGAAAGAAAGTGAAGATAGAAGATCGAATGAGGCTAAGTTGGAACAGTTCTTGGAATCTCCGACCGAATATGATGAATACATTTTTGGAACGTATCCTGTCTAAAAATAAAAAAAGCCACAAAATATCTATAAAAAATCGTCATTGGACGGAGATTTGTTTACAATAGTCAAAATTAGGATTTACTTGACTCAACCACCAATAATAATGATATCTGCAAAATTGCCAAAACTTTGTTATTCTCAATATATCGCCATGTCTTAATTTCTACTGTGACAATGACAAGAGCTTATCGGTTCCTAAGGCTTGCGATCATTTATCAGTTTCATTGTACATTAAAGGTTGCCGTTAATGGATATTTTTTTGCAGATCGGTGCTTTCTGCATTATATAGCCTAAAGTGAGAAAGGAGATATGAGAAGGGCATTCGATATAGCAAAACTTTTAATTGTTATCTTCTTGCTTTTCACTTCGCCAGCCATGGGGGTTCAATACCTTTGGCAGACTAATGCCCACGGAAATGATGTCCATATCTTTGAACTAAAGAATTTTCATCTTATCAAAAGGCTTGAGGTAGGGCCTGATCCCCACGGAATTGCTGCTCCGAATGATTCACATGTGGTTTATGTTGCCCTTGAAGCAAATGGTTTTGAAAATGGTGAACTTCTCTGGATTGATCCAAGAGAGCTTGAGATAAGACATAGACTTCAAGTTGGGTTAGAACCCCATGCAATTGCTACAACTCCTGATGGTCATTGGATTTATATTCCATGTCGTGATGGAAATTATTGGGTCGTAGATGGATATAAGAAGACTGTAGTTACGAAGATCAACACCGGTGATCGTCCGCATAATACACAAGCATCTCGTGACGGTCGCTATATGTACCTCTCTCCAATTGGTTCATCTAAAAATGTCACGGTTGTAGATATTCAAGCAGGGCACAAAGTTGTGGGTCATATTCCTTTCATGGATTCATTGCGCCCAGCAGCTCTTTCAGCAGATAATTCTCTATTTTTTCAACATGTGGATGGCTTGAACGGATTTCAAGTAGCAGATATCCAGAAACGTGAGGTTATTGTTACACTGGAACACAAGACCAATCTGGGATGGTTCAATCCTGTTAAAAAAATGGGATGGATTACATTAGAGGGATTCAAAAGGTGTCATGGCCTTACTATTCGTCCCGATCAAAAAGAGATATGGTCTGTCTGTGCTGAATATTTAAACATTCATAGTTTAATTCGACCAGACTTTCCTGAAATCCATTCTTTAGTTATGGATGGTAAAGGATATTGGCTTACTTTTGCACCTGATAGTAAATATGGATTCATTGCCCTACCTGATCGGAATCAAGTTGCCGTAGTAGATGCTCACTCGAAAAGAGTGATTAAGCATCTTGAGGTTGGGGAAGGTCCCAAACGTAATCTTGTTATTAGTCTCTCTATGGAATAAACTTATAATAATAGGTTTAAGTTCTGAGGGTGTAATAAAACAACTATTTCAGTTTTCTATTTTATGCAGATTTCTCCAATCGGTGCCTTTTGAACCCTGAAAAACCTGCGATATTCGATTTTAATCACAGATGACAAAACCTATAGAAGACGGTTGATTGCGTCGTCAATTTCATGTATCCGTTTCATATCTGTAAAATTGCGATATTTGGGTTTCTCTCAATATATCCGTACTCAGCTGATATGGTCTATTATTCACCATTTAGGCCATTCTAATACTTTAGTATTAAGAAATTCCATCCACAATATTAACGACTTCTTTTCACATTTCAAGCGTTCGGCATTTTTTGCCCTCACTATATCTGTCTGTTTTTATATAGAATTTGGCCTTTTTTAATAATTTGGCACAGGTATTGCTTTTTATAGATATCACTTGACAAGCTTCTATCTCCTCCTTTCACATCAAGTGATAGACCACAAGCTTGTCGGGTTGTTTTCATAGTCGGGGGTGGGGTTTCAACTAAAATGTCATAAGGGAACATTTTTTGTCCCGCCCCCTTTTCCACATAAATCAGATTCAATCTTATCAGCATGAAATGAGTCTGGCACAGTTGCAAAGTTTGGATACTAATGTGTTTAATGTATTTTATCTTTTATTTGATTAAGATTGATAAGACGATTGTACATTTAAGCTCACGCAAATTATTTTGTAGTCGAATCAATCAAAATTAATTAGTTTAATAATCGCCACCCAGCTTCAACATTACTTAACAAACCATGTGCTGACTTTTGTCACCAAAGGTTATTTCTTTTAAATGGAGGTCTAGGGTAGCGAAAATCAGGCTTCTCGGATGTACGTGCATCTTTTCAACTGGCCTGTTTCACCTTCATTAGGATAGGCGGATACAGTGAAAATAACGGCATTTAGGGGAGTCATAAATTTTAAGGCAGACGAAGGATAGAAAACCTTCGCTTGTTGATAATGGTTATAGAAAGGTAGGGAATGAAAGCATTAAAAATCGATAAGGATATTGAACGCAGGAAGGAAAAGCGACATGCTTGCTCGGAAGAAATTTTTTTCGCAACTACAAAACGACTCTATGAAGGTCGACTTAAAGATTATGGTCGCAATGGTCTTTTTATCAAGAGCAAAAAGATCTTATCAGTAGGAGAAATGATCACAGTGGTGGATCCGCACCCAGACGGAGAGAATAAAAAGCGTAAAGGTCAAATCTTATGGAGAAATAAGGAAGGATTTGGAGTAGAGCTTTACAGGCAGCGAAATGATAGGGAAAACAAAATCATCCGATTTGAGAAAAGAAGTATAAATAGATAAGTAATTATGTTTAAACAATCTATGATAAAACAATCATCATTCTAAAATTATGTATGATTTTTGTGTTGCACATTTAGAATCGATAGGTTTCAGATATCCATATCATATCTGTAAAATTGCGATAGTTGTGTTTCTCTCAATATAGCACCAGTTGACATCATCCAATTCCACACCATCAATAACATCATTTACAATATTTTTTGAATCATGCTTATAGACCTATTCATCTGAGATTCAATCTAACAAAGCGTAAAATAATCTTGACATCTAATACCACGATGTGGCAAAGCGGAAGCAGTGCTTTTTCATGGTGAACTGGAACTCCCTTTTCTATTTGGAATTTTCCTTCCTCTTGAGGTGACTCTCTCTGCGAAATAGATGCTGGTTCTCCCTAAAATTTAGCCTAACAATAGGGTAAAGATTCGATGGAGAAAACTCTCAAAATGAGCCCGCCTTGCTCCTGACAGGATAATCCATGCTCTGTCAGGGGCTCGAAGTATCATTGGCAAGCAACAATAACGCATCAGAAGCAAAATCGTCTGGAAAGGAGGGTACAGTTATGGCAATAACTTTCAATCAAATGGTAGCCGCGGCGATGGCCGAAGTACCAGTT
Source organism: uncultured Desulfobacterales bacterium (assembly GCA_937998305.1). Taxonomy (GTDB): domain Bacteria; phylum Desulfobacterota; class Desulfobacteria; order Desulfobacterales; family UBA11574; genus UBA11574. The sequence continues at coordinate 3,404 of CALLDL010000094.1, forward strand.
GTTAGCCCGGCAGAAGCCCATCGGCGGATTCAAGAAGATCCGAGGACGTTAGTGATTGATCCACGTGACGCGACAGATATCCCTGCTACGGGTATCATTCCGGAGGCAATGAACATATCTTACGGCGCGTTGACCTATAAAGCGGATAATGAACTTCCCCCGGAATGGCGCGAACCGGAACTCGAAGACCGCTCTCGCCCCATTATTACGGCTTGCGAAAGTGGGGAACTGGGGTGTCTGGCTGGTAAACTCCTGAAGGATATGGGTTTTTCAAACGTCTCTATTCTTGAGGGCGGTACCCAGGCTTGGAAAGATGCGGGATTTCCGACCCGGTAAGACGCCGGGAAGGTAAATCGACCACAATGGCCGGGCCGTCATGCGCCCGGCTCGTTGCGGAAGAGATTTTCCATTTACAGAATCATCTCCTAATCTCAATTGATTTTTCCGCTCCTTTGAATAATCCATATACGGAGCTCCTCTGTTTGAAACCTTAAATAGGAAGTGCCACTATGGCAGAAGAAGGGTTTAAACGCAAACTCACCGCCATTCTCAATGCCGATGTTGTTGGATACAGTCGCCTCATGGATGATAATGAGGAAGCCACTATCCAAACACTGAATATCTATCGCAACTCCATGACCACCCTTATCGAGCAACATCGAGGTCGGGTAGTGGATATGACCGGTGACAATCTTCTCGCGGAATTTACCAGCGTCGTTGACGCAGTAGGCTGCTCGGTGCATATCCAGCAAAAACTCGATGAACAAAACAAAGAGTTGCCTCCTGAACGCAAAATGAATTTTCGCATCGGTGTTAATGTTGGAGATGTGATTGAAGAGCAAGACCGAATCTACGGTGACGGTGTCAACATTGCAGCTCGCGTCGAAAGCATGGCAGAAGCCGGAGGCATCTGCATTACCGGAAGGGCTTATGATCAGGTAAAAAATAAACTTGAACTCGGGTATGAATTTTTAGGAGAACACAGCGTTAAGAATATCGCAGAACCGGTGCGTATTTATAAAGTTTTAACGGAACCTGATGCTGCTGGCAAAGTGATCGGTGAAAAAAGGTTTTTAGGCCGAATTTCCCGCAGGACTGCCCTGGCTACCATTATAACTCTGGCCGTCGTTGCCGGGAGTCTAATTGGCTGGAATATTTATCTTCAGCAATCAAAAAAAGTCGAGCCGGCTTCTGTTGAGAAGATGACGCTTCCCCTACCGGATAAACCCTCCATAGCCGTACTTGCCTTCGATAACCTGACCGGCGACCCTTCTCAGGAATATTTCAGCGATGGCATTGCAGAAGAAATCATCACCATCCTTTCCAACGTGGGTGAGCTCTTTGTAATTGCTCGAAACTCATCGTTTTCTTACAAAGGCAAACCTGTCAAGATCCAGCAGATAAGCGAAGAACTCGGAGTTAGATATGTTCTGGAAGGCAGTGTCAGGCGGTCTGGTGATAGGGTACGCGTCACCGCCCAGTTGATTGATGCCATCAAAGGGCAGCATCTCTGGGCAAAGAGCTATGATCGTGATTTAAAAAATATATTTGAAATACAAGATGAGATCACTATGAAAATAGTAACCGACCTGCGTATAAAGCTTACCGATGGTGAGCAAGCCCGCATTGTGGAAAAGGAAAGTAAAAATCCAGATGTTTATTTAAAATTTCTACAGGCGCATAAGCTTTGGCGGGATGGTACCAAAGAAAGCCTCCTACGGTATGGCCAGCTGGTTCAGGAAATCGTTGATATTCAACCTGAATATCCGCATGGATACAGTGCGCTGGGTTGGTATCACTATGAACTTATGAACCAAGGTATATCGCCCCAGGAGAGTCGTGAAAAGGCCTTTAAGTTGGCCCAAAAAGCGCTCTCCATCGATGAATCTGATGTGTATGCACACGCCTTATTGGGCTATATCTATTTGTCGGAGAATAAAATTGAAAAAGCGATTGAGTCAGGGAATCGGGCTGTAGAAATTCACCCAAATGGAGCCATGGTTCATATGATTTTAGGGAGTACGTTAAGCTACGCCGGGCGCATTGATGAAGCGATTGTTTATCTCAAGCAGGCAATTCGTCTCAACCCCTTTCCGGCCTGGTATTACTATGTTCATTTAGGCCGATGTTACCTTCAGATGGGGCAGTATGAGGAGGCATTAATGGAACTAAAGAAAGCGCATCAGCGAAACCCGAATGCTTATAGCACCAATTTTTGGATAGCCATCAATTATATTCTATTAGACCGGGAAGAAGAGGCACGTGCATCAGCCGTGAAAACTATAGAGTTACATCCCAAACTATCCGTGGGGTTTTTTCTCAAATATACGAAGTTTAAAAATCAAGCCTTTACTATGCTTTGTGCCGGCGCCATGCGCAAGGCTGGATTTCCGGAATAAGGATCGATTGTCATCTAAAACCGTTGATATCTTGTATGTTTCCCCATACTATCCTAAAAATCTAAGCAACGTGTAAGAGTTTGTTTGACAATCGACTGTGGTGTAGCAGACCGATAGATATCCGGTCTTTTAAGACCGTGTTGGAGCTCGGGTCGCTACACTACCT
>CALLDL010000095.1 GCA_937998305.1 uncultured Desulfobacterales bacterium
GATATCTTAAGCTAAGATAACGAGCTATGCTACTAAATCCGCTTTTCACAAATTCAATTTCGGGATACAAGGTATCATCCAAGTCGAACAAAACGGCTTTCATTTGAACACCCGGTATTCAAGTAATTCTAAATCGAAAAATAGGTCCTCAGTATATCGCAACATAAAATAGTTGTCTTTAAATTTCCCTATCATAGGTTTTAGGATTTCTCCTTTTAGCAGCTTTACAAGAAAAAGAGGGGTAGGCGCTCCGGCTGCAAACCCAAGATGCGCGCCACCACCAAAGCGCGGATTAACTTCAATGAATTTGACATCATCATTTTCTAGGAAGCATTGTATCGTGTTATGCCCAATCAACCCTAACTTTGTTGCCAGCCGAGCTGCCTCCCGGAAAAGCACAGAACTGAAAACTGTCTTGCCAACAAAAGATTCTCCTCCGAAAGTTTGTATGCGCTCTCGTGGTACTACAGAAATCACCTTTTCTGAAAAATCGCTAAAGAGATCTATAGTGCATTCTGGAGCCTTTATAAATTCCTGAATGATTGCCTCCGGAACTTGTTTTAACGCCGAGTCGAGTTCCTCGATTGAATTAACACAGAGTGTATGCCGTCCTCCTTTCCCTCTCCGTGGCTTAACGAATAGGGGAAAAACGATACGATCAGGCAGGTTCTCACTCTCGTATCTCTTGGGAGTTGCAAAACCATTTTCTTTGCAGAATTCGACAAATAACATCTTATCTTGACAAATTTCCAATGTAGCAGGTTCTGAAACCATTACAAAAACACCAATTTTTGCGAACTTCCCCTTATGTTCAGCAAAGAATGGAAGCTCTTCATCCCGGGTTGGGATAACAAGCTTAATATCCAGCTGCTCACATAGCTGTAATATTGTCCCCAGGAACCCTGGCTTTTGGCTAGGTGGAACGAGAAAATGCTCATCGGCAAGATATAGGGCGGGAGAAAGAGGGCTCGTATCCACGGCAACAACCTTTCCACCACCCTCCTCTGTTAGGGCCTGCTGGAATGCCTTAACAAGGCTAGCCTTGCGGGATGCACTGGTAATAAGCACATTCATCAATCTGTCCTCGTATAGCAAGCATTAAGATATCACGGCCTAATCCTGCTTCGGCCAAAGCCCGATAGATATGGCGTCTTAATTCCGCAGGAATTGACACTTCAAAATCGATACGTTTCCGGTGACATTGTTCCCCCCCAACGGAATTTTCTACGCATTTATCCCCCATAAGCAAGAACAACTCCATCGGATAATCGCTTTGAGCATAAATCACTTCGAGCCCCAATTTGTTCAGAAGGGATTTAAGTGAAGGGAAGTTGAAATAGTTTATATGATCGGGAACGGCTATCCACTAAGGAGATAGACCCAATTTTTTCTGAAAAGAGTCCTGCAGTTCATTAAAGTCATCAGGCACCCTAACACAAATGATACCACTAGGATCGAGAAGCATTTTAGCGTCCTGAATAACAGATCCCGGACCCGGATTGTGTTCTATAACATTCAAAAGGATGATTGCATCGAAGGGTATTACACCATCTGAATTGCGACTTTGAATAAATTCTTCCGTAGTAGACTTGTAAAATGTAAGCCCAGATGATTGCGCAAGGGCTGTGGCTTCAGCAGCTGGCTCAATGCCTACGGCCTATATGCCTGTCTCCGTCAAAAATAAGATGAATTCTCCTGTCCCGCAACCTACATCTAAGACCCGCGTTCCAGGAGAAAACTGTCTTAGTAGATAGGCAATGTCTGTAAACAATGTAGCTCTGAACCATTCTTTCTCTCGTGCAGCCTCGTCACCTCATTCCATAAGCCGACGTAACTCAGGCGGCCGTCCTCCTTTCCGAACCAGATCGTAATAATGACTCTGGTAGAATTGAGCCATCTCATCATCGGATGGAATTGGATCAAGCCGCCTATAATCCCAAGTTATATCCTGAACGACCTTATAGTTAACGTCCATGTAAAGCTTTTCCTTTCTCAAACTCGATAACTTTTTGAATACCGTGCTCAAATTCAGTCCTTGGTGACCAGCCAGTGAGATGCTTTAACTTTGTCAGATCGGCACAACTGGCCTCAAGGGCCTCTTTCCTTCCAAGGTCTCTAACTTTTAACCCAGGAAAATAATCAGCCAGAATGGATATAATATCTTGGACTTTATTGGCAATTCCAGAACCCAAGTTCACCAGGTCTGAAGCCTCAGGGCAATTTGCCAAGCGAAGCAAACCCTCGGCCACATCTCCTGCATAAATGTAGTCAAAACGACTCTGTTTATTGTATAATTCAATCGGTTGATTCGACAAAGCGGCTCGCACCCATCGTGAGATCACATCTCTCGAGCCACATCCATAGACTCGATAAATTCGTGCATTGACTAAACATAAGGAGGGCTTATAGTACTCTTTGATAAACGACAGCTCGTGCTCGGTATAGTATTTTGCTACTCCGGTGATATTTCTGGGATGAACCAGATCAACCTCTTTAAGATGGGCCACCCTATCGGATGACTCATGGGAGAGGTATATTGACGGTGCGTAAATAAGATAACTGGAAGCAAATACGAAAGTTTTTAGAGCGGCTACATCCTTTGCCTGATCAATCAAGTTGTGACTCAGCAGCATATTGTCGTGCCAA
>CALLDL010000096.1 GCA_937998305.1 uncultured Desulfobacterales bacterium
TCTTTTTCTTTGTTGATGTCGTAAGTTTGTTGCAGCTTGAACCGGAAGAACTCATTGTAAGCATACGACGGCGGTTCAACACCTCCATCGCCCTTTGGGGTATCCGTTGGACCAACACTTTTTTGTCCTGTAATTTGTTTCGACTTCGATGTTAATGTGTTTGTGAGCGAATACGTAATCAGGTTTATCTTGTCAATCCGATCGATGCCATCCAAAGAAGGCAATTCAGACTGATCCTTTTCAGGTGTGTAATCGTAGATGATATTCGGCCTTATGACATGTTTGATCCGCTCAACACGTTTCCCCTCTATATTGAATACATGATAGACTTCAGAAAGAAGATCGACCTTTATATCATACAGTTCCCTGGTGAGTGTTTTTTTATCCGAAGAACTATACTCCTGTTTGTCGAAATGCCAAATTGTCTCACGAAGGCCCACAGAGGGTTCAATGGTAAGGTAGTTTCCAAAATTGTAAGGCAGATAGAATCTGGGATAAATGTCCGCCCGATGATGCCTGGGTCCGTCTTCACTATAAAAATACGTGTATTGAGAAGCCAGATCAAAATAAAACGGTGATGTTGAAATTTTTTGTTTTGAGCCGTTAAATGCAATCAACGGCAGCCGCTGCAAGGTTGTATCCGTTTCTTCCTGACGACGCTTTATGACGTCGTCGTACCATCGCAACTCGGCGTTGAGGCTGTAAAGCGGCCAGCTTCTGTTGACATTGAATCTGTTGAGTCGTACGGGGTCATCATATGCATCAAAACCCCTTCCGAATTCTTTTATATAATACTTTTCGGCTTGATCAAACCCCGTATATCCACCCTTGAATTCATGATAGTAATCCTGATCGCTCACAAAGTCTATGTCAAGCCTTGCAAAGAACCCATGAGACAACGCCTGATCATGTTTCATCCTGAACCAATAACGATCGGAATTGGGACGTAAAACACCGTCACCTGCATATCCCCATTTTTCAGAACCTGGAGAACCGTCATCCACCTGCCTGTCATCTAAAAAATCATACATCAGGGTCCCTTTGGATTGTTCATCCAAAATATAACGGTATTCCGCACCCAGCTTTTCTCCACGGCGGCTCATATAGTGAGCATAAAATGTTGCATCCGAGCTCTCATTGATGGCCCAGAATAACGGCTGGATATATTCCTCCCCTTTACGGCTTGAAATTCCGAACCGGGGCGCCAGCAAGCCTGTCTGGCGTTTCAGCTTTACGGGAAATACAAGATACGGGGAATAGAGCACGGGGACCTTCTTTGCCCAAAGTGCCGCATGTTTCACAAAACCGTATCCTTCCACGGTAACCTTTAGATTTCTGCCGGTAATTTTCCATGCGGGCTGATCACCGTCACATGTCGAAACAGTGGCTTTCTCGGCAGTGTAAGAGTCTTTACCGACTTTTTGAATTTTATCTCCTTTTATATAGAAATGGTTTTCATCAATGAATACGGTTCCATTATAAATGGTTCCTGTCTCTGCATCCAGGTTCATTTCCACGCTGGTGCCGGTGATGATGTTTTCTCCCACGGTCATAACAACATGACCTTTAGCAAAAACCTCCATGGTGTTCTGATTAAAACGAACATAATCGGCATTGAGATTTTTTTCTTTTTTGGTGATGTTTACGTTCCCACTACCAATATAGACTTTCGCCTGATCATCATAATTCATCTCATCGGCAACAATATGCCACGGCACGCTCGGATCGTCCTGAAATGGATCGGGTTGACCTTTTGCCGAAGCAGGGCCTAAAACCAGAGTCAGGATAAACAGGACCAAACTGAGTCGAGGAACGGTTTTGCAGATTCGAGCGGAATACAACACTTTAGATTTTTTTAAGGAACAAAGGGAGGCGGCAAAAGAAAACACTTTATAACCAAAGCAGGTGGGAATCTTGCTGTAATGTTCAACACACCTTTTCAGCAAAATTCGCGGGTTTTGCAATTGGCTCATATTAACGTCTCGGAAATTCTACAATTGTATCCGCCTTGGCAGAGAAAAATTCGGAGCGGGATCTGATCCATCTCAATAACATCTTGAATAAGAATAAAATATCAAGTATAAATGCCATTTTAATTAAAAAATTTCAAGATATAGTTCCAAAATTAATACGCTGGCGGTATTTAAAACAGACTTATTTTTAACGATGAATATTTTATTAACCAATGATGACGGCATATACGCAGACGGACTCTGGGCGCTGTACGAAAAGCTTATTCCCCGCCATTTAGTCACCGTCGTTGCGCCTGATCGAGAACGAAGCGCCGTGGGGCATGGCATCACCCTTCATCAACCGCTTCGTACCGCAAAGATTACAGTCAATAACGGATGTCAGGGATATGCCGTGGACGGAACGCCGGTTGACTGTATCAAGATCGGTCTCATGGAGATCCTCGAGATGAAACCGGATATGGTGATCTCGGGAATTAATCCAGGTGCAAACGTCGGGGTCAATATCAATTATTCCGGAACTGTGGCTGCTGCCAAAGAAGCGACGCTATACAAAGTGCCGGCAATTTCTGTTTCCATACAGGGACACAAGACTTCCGCTTATGATTATGCCGCGCTCTTTACAGCAACGTTGGCGGAAAATGTTTATGAAAAAGGGCTCCCTTTTGGAACGTTTTTGAATGTAAACATACCGGACATACCACAAAATAAGATACAAGGGGTTCGGATCAGCCGGCAGGAAACAGCTCTTTATAACGAGTTTGTCGAAAAAAGGATCGACCCCCGAAACCGAACATATTACTGGCATGGGACCGATGGGCAAACGTCCCTAAATACCCCTGAAAGTGACGGCACCGCACTTAACGAAAATTTTATATCCATCACCCCCATTCAGTGCGATGCCACCGATTACGCCATGATCGAAGAGCTTAAGGACTGGAACATTAAGGGTTTCAAATTGTGACACAATTTAAAAGAAGACCACAAGGATTCGAGGTGTCAAGGGGACAGAAGTCAGGGGTCAGGAGTCAGGGGTCAGGAAAAAAACCTTAAAAGATAAGAAATCATTAATTCAAGTTTCGCAGCCTTTCTTATCAGTAACACCGATACAAAGCAGTCGGCCGAAAAAAATTTTAAGGTAAAATCATGAGGAATTGTGAATGAAAAAACGGTTTATAACGGATATCAGGGCCGGTGATCGGGTGGATGATATTTTTGTGTTGTCCGAAAAGATTTTGTCCCAGAAAAGGGATGGAAACAATTTTTTAAATGTAACCCTTTCCGATAAAACCGGAACAATAAAAGGCGTGGTATGGGATAATGTGGATCAGATAGCCGCCGGCATCACATCCGGGGATTTTGCTCATGTAAACGGCAGTGTCAGTGACTACAGAGGGACCTTGCAGGTTGTCATAAAAAAAATGGCGCCCTTTTCCTCTGACAGGATCGATCCTTCCGATTTTTTGCCGCAAACCTCCCGAGACATTGAGGGCATGTTTGAACGGCTTGTGAAACGCACGGATTCCATAACCACCGATTATCTCAAAGCGCTGATTGACGCTTTCTTTAAAGACAAGGAATTTGTGAATAAATTCAAAACCGCACCTGCGGGGAAAAAAATGCATCACGCCTATATCGGCGGCCTGTTGGAACACACCCTTTCAATGGTAAGCCTGGCGGATAAAATTGCAGGGCATTACAGCGGAATCGATCGAGACCTTCTGCTATCCGGGGCAATTCTTCATGATATCGGAAAAATTGATGAGTTTGAGTATCAATTCAAGATAGACTATTCCGACAAAGGCCGGTTACTGAACCATATTGTCATCGGGATCAAAATGGTGGATGAAAAGTTATCAGGAATCGACAATTTCCCGGAAGACCAGATGCTTTTGCTCAAACATATGATTGTCAGTCATCACGGAACCCGGGAGTTCGGCTCTCCGGAACCTCCCAAAACCATCGAGGCTGTTTTACTCAATTATATCGACGAAATCGACTCCAAGGTTAACGCCATCCGTGATTTCATCGCCTCAGAGGACCCTGATGAAACGTGGACGTCATACCATCGACTGCTGGAACGTCATTTTTATAAAGGAAAAAAGAGTGTCTAAAGTGATTTAAAGTGCCTATTTATCCCGCATAAAACGAGGAAGTTATGAGATTCTGGCCATTTTTATATGAATAGATGGAGCAAAGCGACACCTTAACTTTAGGCACTTTAAACTTTAGTTCACTTTAGGCACTTCAAACTTTAGTTCACTTTAGGCACTTATATAGTTATGTTTATCTCTTTTGAAGGAATAGAAGGATCAGGCAAGACCACCCATGTAAAGCATACGGTGAGGTTTCTTAAAGACAAAGGCCATGACTGTGTCATCACAAGGGAGCCGGGGGGCACACGGATCGGGGAAAAGATACGGGCCATTCTCCTGGACCCCATGAGCAAAGACATGGATCCGCTTGCGGAACTTTTGTTGTATACGGCAGATCGGGCCCAGCATATCAAAGAATTTATTCTTCCTTTATTGTCCGACGGCAAAATGGTCCTGTGCGATCGCTATTATGACGCCACCATGGCTTATCAGGGATTTGCAAGAGGGCTGGATATCGGTCTGATCGAAAAAATGCACAAACTGTTGTTCGAAAATTTAAAACCCGACATCACCCTTCTTTTGGATCTGCCGCCGGAGATCGGCCTGGCCCGCGCCTGGAAACAGATCGAAACAGGAATCCGAACCGGTGAAGAGACCCGGTTCGAAGAAGAAACGCTATCGTTTCACAAAAAAGTGCGCTCCGGGTATCTTGAACTTGCACATCTTGAGCCCGAACGGTTTCGCATCATCGATGCATCAAAGGATGAGCATGGGGTTCGAGAGGAGATTATCAAAATATTGGATGCAGAAATTAACCGCGGAATAAAACCGGAATAAAAATCTTGGCCCAGAGGACCAGGCTTTGGTTATCCCCAGAGGGGATTTGCTTTGTTGGAGTTCATTGAATTATTGAAATTACAAATATCAAATCACAAATATCAAACAATGTCCAATGACCGAAATTCAAAAATCCAAACAATGTCTCGTGCTGTAAGGTTTTGGTCATTGAATATTGGAATTTGAGATTTATTTGTAATTTGGTGCTTGGAATTTGTGATTTTAGACACAAAACCCCAAGGCAGAGCTATCTATCTCTGACCTGGCCCAAAGGACCAGGTTTTCAATGTAAAAATAAAATGGGACATCGATATAATGACGTTTTCTATTCTTAACACCATCGGCAATACGCCCCTTGTTGAAATTAGGCATCTCAACCCTAATCCGAATGTAACGATACTGGCAAAGCTGGAATATCTGAATCCGGGCGGCTCCATCAAGGACCGGGCCGCACTGTATATGATCGAAAACGGAGAGAAATCCGGTGAGCTGACCCCGGACAAAACCGTGATCGAGGCCACCAGCGGAAATACCGGCATCGGGCTGGCACTGGTGTGCGCCGTGAAAGGGTATAAACTGTTATTGACCATGTCCGATGCAGCCAGTGTTGAACGCCAGAAAATTCTAAAGGCGCGGGGGGCGGATATCTTGCTGACTCCCGGACATCTGGGAACCGACGGCGCCATTGAAGAGGTCTATCGACTGGCCCGGGAAAACCCTGACACCTATTTTATGGCCGATCAGTTCAACAATCCCGCAAACTGGCAGGCCCACTATCTTGGAACCGCCCCGGAAATCTGGGAACAGACCGATGGAAAGGTGACCATGGTGGTTGCCACTTTAGGAACCAGCGGAACCCTCATGGGTCTTACCAGACGGATGAAAGAATATAATCCGGACATCCGCATCGTGGGTGTTGAGCCGTATCTGGGGCATAAAATCCAGGGTCTAAAAAATATGAAAGAGGCCTATCGTCCGGAGATATTTGAAAAGAAACTTTTGGATGAAATCGTGAATATCGACGATGAAGAAGCCTTTGAGATGACCCGGCGTCTTGCAAAAGAAGAAGGGATCTTTGTGGGGATGAGCAGCGGAGCCGCCGTGGTGATCGCTCAAAAGAAAGCCGAAGAACTGACCGATGGTACTATTGTGGTGATCTTACCGGACGGCGGAGA
>CALLDL010000097.1 GCA_937998305.1 uncultured Desulfobacterales bacterium
GGCCGGCGCAGACAAAACCAGCATCAGGACCACCCAAAAACACAAAAATTTCAAAGGAAAAAGTATATGGTTTTCTTCTGTAGATATGTTATTCAAAATTATCATTTACCTTTAATTGATCCATTAAACCTTCAGCTAAGCCGAAGGTCCCAGCTTTGCTATGCAGGTATGTGAGTTTATATTCACCGCCCGCTTCGCTTGAGCCACAGAGGACGCAGAGAATAATAAATTTTCCATTGCCGTTGAGAGGACGGCAATGGAAAAGCACTAAGCAGCTTACGCTGCGGAAACGACAAAATGCATCAATTCTCTGGTTGCAAGGTGCCAATACGGTCATTTTATTACCCGAAGGGTTGAGTCATTTTGCTTTTCGGCGTCCCTGCCCTGTGGAATGCGAAGCCTATTCCTCTGGGGTCAGCGAAAAGCAAAAAAAACTAAAAACTCTGCGCTCTCTGCGGCTCCGCGGTGAATAATTTTTTAAAGACCCTTTTAGGGTCACCATCAAGCCACCCTTTTTAGGGGTGGTTATTGACTATACCTGAAGCGGTAATGTTTTCAAAAGGCTAAAGAGTCACTTTTTTTTTAAATTTAATTCAAAGAAAGTTGCGCCTTCAATGGGATTGAACCGATACGGCGCTATCTGTTTGAATCCCATTGCGTTGTATAACATATTTGCCTGTTTCATTGAAGGGATGGTGTCGAGTCTCATATAATCATACCCCATATCTCTGGCGGCTTTAATGACAACCTCAGCCAATAATTTTCCGACCTTTTGACCTCTGTAATACGGCTTTACGTAAAGACGCTTCATTTCACAAATACCTTGTCCTAAATCTCGAAGGGCCACACAGCCGATGGGTTGATTTGCATCCAGCGCAATATATATACAGCCTTTAGGAAAAGCGTATTGTCCGGGAAAATTCTCCATCTCCTTATCAAAGTCCTGAAAGTCCAAATCAAATTCCAGCGATTGGGCATATTCTCGAATTAATTCCTTTGCTTTTTCAACAAATTCTTTTGTATTGGCTTCAACAATTTTTATCATGACTAGGGAAAACCAAGAACTTCAGACCGGGTTGTCAATTACATTCGGTGCCAGGTTGAATGACTCTCTGAGACCTTTGCAAAACAGCCCTTATTTATCCGATTTCTGTGTCAGACTCAAATTATAATCTTCGAAATACTCAATGTATTCATGTGGTTAAAATTTTCGTCTTCCTTGAACTCGAATAAAAATATCTATTTTTCAAAGGTCTCGCTATTTATAGGCAATACCTTTAAATAATGTATAACAAAAAGTTCTGTTCGATTTCAGTCTGGATCGCGGTGTATTGTATTCTGAAGATTAAGGTTTGACAAGAAAAAGCTGCAGCAATAAGTAAAGGCAGGTTTTTTGCAGAATAATACCCTGTTTTTCGTTCATGGACATTGTCGGGAATTCATAAATGCCAACTTTCAGTGATTCAACAGAGCTGTATAATAGAGGTTTTCAAGCTGTTGTGTGAATATAAAAAGAGGGGTGTTGGATACAAATTGGAGGATTTGATCCATGACTTTCAAGTGTTGCGCGAAGATGAACCGTTCGGATTAAGAAGAAAAGCTAAACTTTATACAATTTAACTCCAGGTCACCCCGCCATCTTTGCTGGTTAAAACAGAGATGCCGCCGGCAGCATTCACATCAACACGCATAATAAGACCGGTTGGATTTGTCAAACGAATCTGGCCCGGACCGGCGGTGAACAGTCCTCTATTGTTGAATTCACATGTATTGTCCGCAGTAATATCTACGCTATTTTCCAACGTAACGTTGAGTTTTATAATGGTATCGACACCTGAAGCATAGCCCAAAGTTCCATCCATGTCAAAATATACGGTATAAGTCTCAGCTACCGTGTCAAAATCGATACCTGCAACAGTGTTGTCCTTTATAGCCCGAATTTTCGCTATATTCATGTCATCGTAGATCTGCCTTACCGATGTTTGGAGTCTATGTCTGGGCAACCAGGAAATGTAGCTGGGTATTGAAATGGCCGCCATTACACCGAGAATGCTGATAGTAACGATAACTTCAGTTAAAGTGAACCCTTTCTGATTCTTCAGTTTTTTCCAAAAACAAAACGATCTTTTTTTATACATCAGTATCTCCCAAGAATAAAGCGATATGTGTTTTCCCACCGTTAACCGGCGTATATGTATCAATCATTAAGCCGTCACTGCCTTTAAAAAGAGCAAGGAATGCGATGGCTTCCGGGTCATTCATACGCAACGGCTCAAATCCCCGTTCAACCCGAATCGACCAACCTGTCTTGGCCATATGATTTTTATAATATTCCAAGACTTTTTTCCCTGAATCGATGGTTTCGAGCTCGGCATAGCACCCGCCATTCAGCCGCATGATGTTCACAATTTTAGAATTTGGATAGCGGGATACCTTGCCATTGAAATTGTATGGCATTTTATCCATGCATCCTGAAATAATGCACACTGAGGCCATCAACAGCAGAGATAACACGAAAGTCTTGGATTTCATAAACCGCCCCTTTATTTTAAATATCGGAACTTTTTCGATAAAGTTTATGCAAAAATTATGCAAAATAATGGAAAAGCCATAAAAAGATAAAATATCGATAGGTTAGCTTGGATGGGCACATCGCCGAATCAAGAGCTTGCGACAATATTCGACAATATTCGGCAATTTTTGTGTCGTTTTTTGGCAGTTTTTACCTGTATAATTCATCGTTTCGCACCCATATCTTTATCCTAAGTTGAGCGATTTTCAAGTTTGCCGCAGATACAAGGAAGATGTCGTTTCGCTATAGTCGTCTATGCGGAACGGCATCTGACGCAGTAGATGCGGTGAAATTGGAAATTCCGTAGGGTTTCAAAATTTTGAAATTCAAAATGTCAGAATCTCTTAAAAATATTGTTAAATTAAACATTTCAAAAATTTGAAACGCTCAGCTTAGGTTTATGTAAACCAATTGAATGGTTATACATCTAAAAGAGTGTCAAAGTTTAAAATCCTTCTGGCTGGCTCGCTATAGCGGGATTTTGTAAGCTCAACATGTATCTTTGAAAAAATGGACAATGATTTAACTTAGCATATTATTTCTTGATATTTAAACCTATAAATCGTAGTTAGTGTCCATCCATAAACATATATTGGGCACAAATTAAATTTCCAAAATATAACACCGGCACCGGCCTATGAAGAATCATGTAAATAGGTTTATATTGACCATCATTCTGTTGCTGGTCGCATCTTGCGCTCCGTTCAAGCCCCAGGAAAGGCAGTCACCGGAAGGTGAATTGCCGCGCTCTTTTTCGCTCTATACGTCAGAATCCGAACCAGAAGTACGGTGGTGGGAGGAATTTAATGATCCTGATCTCAACTTGCTCATCACTAAAGCACTCTCCGACAACTTAACCTTGAAAGAGGCCTGGTCCCGACTCGTTCAAACCCGGGCTTTGGCCGTTCAGGCCGGTGCAGCACTTTATCCGGATTTGACAGGAACCGCCGAGGCTTATTATTCGCGTCAGCGGTCAGACAACGGTTCCCGGAAAACCATATCGAATGAAGACTATTCCCTGGGAGTTATCAGCAGTTACGAACTGGATCTCTGGGGGCGTATTCGGGCCGGGCAAGAATCTGCTCTTCTGGAGGTGACCGCCGCCCGGGAAGACTTAAACACAGCGGCAATGACCCTGGCGGCTGAAGTGGCCAATCGCTGGGTTGACATTATATCCCAGCGGATGCAAAAACGGCTTCTGGAACGTCAGCTTCAAACCAACTTGACATTACTGGAGCTGATTGAACTCAGATTTAGAATGTCTATGGTATCGGCGGTCGATGTTTATCAACAAAAACAAATTGTTGAAGACATCATGGCTGAAATCCCGCTGGTTGAGGCCGAGGAACAGGTGCTGAGGCATGAACTGGCTCTTTTGCTGGGAAAGCCTCCGGGAACATCATTAAAGATCAGCCGGGAAGACTTGCTGGAACCGGCCGAAATCCCGGCAACCGGACTACCGGCCGATCTTCTTTCATCACGTCCGGATTTGCGAAGGGCTGGAATGCGTCTTCAGGCTGCGGACTGGCAAGTGTCAGCCGCTCGGGCAAATCGTTTGCCGGCAATTCGCCTGACCGCCGGGGCCCAATATGGGCAAGGCGATATGGATGTACTTTTCAACAACTGGCTGCTCACCCTGGCGGGCAATTTAACTGCACCAATATTCGATGGGGGGCGACGGGCTGCAGAAGTGGACCGCAGAAAGGCTCTCGTGGATGAAAATTTGTCTGCATATCGGAAAGCGGTTTTAACGGCCATCAAAGAAGTTGAAGATGCACTGGTCGTTGAGGCCAAGCAGCGGGAACACATCAGGGCCCTCGAAAATGTGGTGGTTACTGCCCGTAAGGCATTAGAGGAGGCAGGGATTCGGTATCGTAACGGGCTTACCGATTACCTGCCGGTGCTGACCCAATTGTTGGCGGTTCAGAGACTCGAAAGGGACTTAATTCGACAGCAGGCAAACCTGCTTAATGCACGCGTCAGTCTCTATCGCTCGCTGGGCGGAACATGGACGGACTCACTAACCCCTTGAGGAATAAAGTTTAAAAAACTAACAGGAATGAAAATGGGAGATAATAAACAAAACAATATGTTGCCGGAGAAACAGCCGAACCCTGTCAGAAGTCCACGACCCATCATCAGAATTGTCTTATCGCTTGTTATACTCGGTGTCGGTATAGGCGCAGCATCTTACCTGAA
>CALLDL010000098.1 GCA_937998305.1 uncultured Desulfobacterales bacterium
AATACGGGCGAGCCTATGCGGCGCTGGCTCTGACATTCTGGATGGGCACCGGGCAGGGAGAGGAATGGATGACAAGAGCAGGGATACACTTAGAGACGCATCGTCTATGGTCGCGTCATTATCTTCAGATGGCGATGAAAAGGCCGACATCCGTTGCTCATCAGGTTGCATCTTTATTCGCTCTTAACAGACGTCAACATGAAAGCGCAATCACCGAGGCAGAGAAGGCTCTCGCCCTTGAACCCAACGACATTACGAGCCATTTGACAATGGGTGTAACCCTGATTTATGCCGGCAGACCACAGGAAGCCACCATTTTTTTCAACAAAGCGATGTTACTTGATCCTCATAATATCGCCTTGCCTTTGTATTATCTTGGATTGGTTCATTTTTGTCTTGGGAAATTGGATGAGGCAGCAAGTTTTTGTGAAAGAGCCCTAACCCACAATCCGGAATTGATGCGTCCGTCAATCGTTCTTGCAGTTACATATGCCCGTATAGGCCGTGATCAAGAAGCCGAAGATATGCTTAAAAGACTTTTGAAAGGGCAACGGTTTATCCCTGACATACATGCCATAATGTACCTGTTTCCTTTCAAGGACTTGGAAGTTTCAGATCGTTTTGCTGGTGGCCTCCTAAAGGCTGGGGCAGGTTTGCTTGGGGAAACTTTAGATTATCCCAAAATCTCTCAGAAAAACAAGCTTACTGGACAGGAAATCAGAAATCTGATCTTCGGGCGGACGATGATCGTGACTTTAAGTGGGCACGAAATGCAGTACTCTTTTCCCGAAGACGGAAAAGCAAACCGAAAAGACGGATGGGGAACTTCCAGTGGCCTGAGCTGGATTGAGGACGATCAGCTTTGGATTCAATGGAAATATATGTATGAGGGTTTAAAGTGGAGCAGCGATATATATCGTAATCCAGGTGGCACGACCGAAAAGAAGAACGAATATTTTTATATTGCAGATTGGTCCATTCATTCATTTTCAGTAGTGGAAAGAAAGGATTGAAAATCCGAAGCTATAATTCAACGTTTTTGCGCTGAAAAAATGTGGCTCCTCTTTAATTTCTCTGTATACTACATATTGTGCCAGTCTAATAAACCCTTTATGTGGTCATACTTGTCAGAAATCCACAGCACAGCCGATTGCATGTATATTGAGAATATCACAAAATCACCCTTATTGCAGATATGCTAATTTGGCAATCAAAAACCCCGATCGAAATCGGGGCAAAAATGAATATCACAACTGTTGAGTAGGATGAAAAACCGTTGATATGTTGGAGATATCGCAGGTTTCGGATAGATGCATTAAAACTAAAGCCATCACTTTTGGGGAAATATTGCAGTGCTGATTCCATCTCCAACTAGGGTAAAAGGTGCCCAGAAAATGGGATGTGCGTATGAAAATACCACCTTTCCAGTAGCCTGGTCGACATACCCTTTTCCATCAATAAGAGATCGCATAGATTGCCTAAGTGCTTCCGACCGTGTAATGTTCGGATTTTCAGCTTGCCTTCTAAAAAGATCAGTTGTAAGTGCCTTAGCTGAAGTTGTCTCTACCGGCCAATTACTTACCAGCAAAGATCGGGCACCAGCATAGAAAAACGCTCTACAAAGGCCTGAGAGAGCTTCTGCACCCTCATCCTTGCCCGCACCTGTATTGCAAGCTGATAACACTACCCAATCAGCATTTAACATTAAACCAAAAACTTCTTCCATAGTCAAAAGCCCGTCACCTTCGACACCGGCAACTTTTGGTGAAGACAGGGCTAAAGCTGGTTGCATGAGACCATCGAGATCTCCTGAAGCCAGACCATGGGTTGCAAAGGCAATTACTTTGTAACGAGATAAATCCATGGTCTTGACCTGGTGTTCATTGGCTTTCACTCCGGTAAACACATCACTATTCAGATCTGCATTCATTGAAAGGGCCAAACTTCTAATCTCTTCTGCTGTTTCAGGTAAACGAGGTAAAAGAGAAAGTTCGGCAGAATCAAGCTGTTCCGTTTTGATGCGCTCAACCTTTATGCCACGAAGGTCATAATTACTAAGATTTTCTAAATGCGCTACTTGAACCTTTTCTTTCTGTATAGAAGCAGTTTTTGCTTGTTGTTCACTGAAATACGGATCGCCAAAACCAACAAAAGGAAGATGAGCACTATCAGCCTGGGGCATGGAACGGAGAATCACAAGTGTTGAAACCGATGGAAACAACGTTACCGCATGATTCCGCAGAAGCCATGGAACTTTTTTATAACTTTCAAACAATGCCTCTTTGTTAAGTGGGAGTTTGGGTTTTTCAGTTGGCAATATTGATAATGGTAAATAGCTAATTGAACCATGAGGAACCACAATAATGCTTTTTGCATTCTCCCATCCTTGCCTTACTGGCTCTATAAACGCCTGATAAAAGCTATAGGCGGTGTCCAGATCAAACATTGGAATTTCGTCGAGCATTTTCGCATTCGGTTCAAGGGTAGAGCGTATTCGAGCCACCATTGTATCCACCTCTTTTTTACGCAAAAGAACGGTGGCAAATTCCACTTTCCCTTTATAAGGAATCGCCCATACATAAGACTGATCGTGTCCAACGTAGATGGAGAGTAAAGATTCTTCCGGCTTAAGTGATGCTCTGGCATTTTGCAACGACGGGGGTACAGGATTAATTAATTGTGTATATTTAGGAAACCGTGCTTTAATCTCTTTGATAAATGTTAAACGGGCCTTATTTAACTCATCAATTTTTTTCTTTAATGCTTGGATGACTTCTGGTTTTTTTACAGTTTTTTGATGCACTACGGCATTGGCAAGTGTTCCGTAAAGGGTATCAAGGCGCTTCCCTGCATCCTGTTCGAGGCGCACAATATCAGCTAATTCAGAGTCTTTTGTAGCGTATCTCACACCAACCGCGGTGATAACAGCTTGAACAGATTGAGCGCGTAAAAAGTCTGCCAGTATAAATGAAAAATCTACAGCATTAAATCCCAACTCACTTTCCAACGGGGTTGAGCTAATGTCTGCCAGCAAATTCATATAGGTTTCAACAATCAGAATAAGATGTGGATTCTTTGTAAATCGCTTAAGGGTTTTGTTTCCAGACAGATTAGTCTGTTCTATAAGAATGGGTAATACCTCTGCAAAACACTTCAAAGCAGTCTTTTTATCGCCATTTGCTGCGTGGGCCACGGCAATCAGACCTCGGATGACAGTCGTACGGTAGTGGTTTGGACCAAATTGCTTAGATGTGTGCTCAAGGCCAGCCTCAAGCTGCTCCAAAACCTTGGCACTCTGCCCTGTAGCAAGAAGAGCAATTGCCCAGTCAACATCGTCTCTAAATAGTATTTTGAAAAGATCAGGATCGTTTTTCATTCCCTCCCGGATGGCCTCAAACTGTTCAATGGCTTCCTCCCATTTCTCTTGAGCCGTTAATGATTTAGCTAACATTTGCGCTGAAAGATTCAAAAAAATAGATGAACAATCCGCACCGTGCATAACATATCTACTGATTGCACATTTAGCGACATATTCGGCTTCGCCGTACCGTCCCTGCTTAAATAGAGTTTTGCTCAAAATAAAAAGCTTCCTTGCTTGGCGAAGTGGCCTGTAAGTATAATGTATATAATCAAACAAAATTTCTCTTGAAAGAGCCTCGGCTTCCAGCAAACGGCCCTGAAGTAGCAGATTTTCAATCAAATCCACCTGTATCAACTCCACCACTCGGTTTCCGTCTTTAATTGTTTTACCTATTTTTCCTGCGATTCTAAAATATTTCTCAGCACTATCAAGATTACCTTTTAATTGTTCAATATGGGCTTTCGCACTATTTAAGTTAAATTCCTTCCAAGTGCCATGATATTTTGACTGGCCATAAAAATATAATGCTTTTGTAAAAGCCCTGTTTGCGGATTTTAAATCACCAGCATAGGCGTAGTATTTTGATAGCATCGCATATCGATTACCGCGTCCAACTCTATTTTTATCAGATAATGCTTTTATCGACATATTCAACAATTCAATGCTTCGTGAATACCTTCCATGATCTAGTTCACGCACTGCTTCCCTTTGTAATTCATTAGCTTTACTTTTTCGATCCGGATAGGGAGGGGCGTCTCGAAGGTATTCAGAAATTTCTTCTAATGAAAGCAGAGGTCTTGAAACACAATCTTTCGTTTTGCTAAAATATTCACCGATTTTCGGCACCACATCGTTAATTGATCTTGGTGGTGGCTCATAAGAAGTATCGCTGAACTGAAGGCTTACTTGCTTTGCTTCATCAAGTGATATGGTCGAACGCGTAGTTTTGCATGACACCAGCAATAAAATAAATAGAAGTAGGACGAAAAAGATAGGGATAAATGAATAGGAGTTTGCTCTTTTAATACAAGCTCTGGAGAGGCCGTTTAAAAAAATCATAGCTACACCTCCTTTGAATGTATTACGATTGTTCCTATATTATAAAGAGCCTTGCATAAAGTAACTTTGATTTCAATAAAAATGCAAAACAAAAATATTTGTGATACCTTACAAGTATCACAGATTTGTCATGCTCGTATCAACTTGTGATACATTGAGATAATCTAAACTTTTGAAATTAAGCAGATTATTACAGATACGATATGGATATATGCACCCTATCGTATTTTTAAACCTGGTGTCAATTTGAAGTCCCTAAAAATGCGGCTTTATGGAAATAAAAAGGGCGAATCCATAGGCTCGGATTCACCCTTAAAAGTTTGGATTACAAATAGATATCCAAAATGGGTTTTGAGAGAATTTTGGTCAAATTATGGTGGCATTTCGTGGCCGCGCCGCCCTCTTAAAAAAAGGATATCACAGATTTTTGGGCGCTTCGAAAAGTTTTGATTAGTTGGAGATATCCCTATATTTAGTCAAGTACTTCAAACCACAACATCTTGGGGTACCTGAAAATAAAAGGGGATGTGCAATAGAAACAGTATAACGCGCCTTTCTATTTTTACATCAACTGCAAACTTATAGCAGAAGACTCCACCTTCCTGAGTCTCAGGATTTAGTGAATTTGTATTAGTGGATGAAACCCGCAATAAATTGGAATATTCGATGTTGCTGACTAATAGCCG
>CALLDL010000099.1 GCA_937998305.1 uncultured Desulfobacterales bacterium
TCCATACCGTTCCGAGGATGGAAGGAGTTCCTGCAAAGATAAACGCCCGCGTCAGACCGACCACATCATCTCCTTTGGTCAGCTTGCCAATAGCCGTGTTGCATGCGCTTAGCGTGACAAGATAGGCATCTAAATTGAGGCCAAAGACTTCCCGGGTCTCTAAGCGACCATCTTCTCCATTTCCGGCAGAAAGCCGCAGGCAGGAAAGAAGAGGGGTATTTGAATTAAATTCACCGTGGGATGCCACATGAACAATACCATGGACTCCGGCGTGTTGCTTAAAACTGGCTTCAGAAGCCGCTTCTCCGAGCAGGATCTTTGCGCCAGGATAAATTTTTTCAAGGTCGCGAACCTCTTTTTCCGCAAAGGGCAGTTGCATTTTAACTGCGTTTAATTCCGGATTGCCAAAGGCCAGCAGATTGACGGGTTTCTCTTTTCTTTTGGCAAGTACATACTTTAGGGCCGTTGCACTGGGGATGTATCCGATCTGGTGTTTTTCGATCAGATAACCGGAATGGCATGTAAGGGCATGAAACGGCAAGTAGTGTAAAATACCATGGGGCACAATATAGATTTTATCTGTTTTTATCTGATTAAAAACCCCTTCCAGCAAAATGGATTCCAGTGCTTCATTAACCTTTCCAAATTGGAATTTTGGATCGGATAAACGCTGTCCACCTTCTTTGACAACTTTCATACTGCGAACATCTTTACATTTAAAAACAAGGTTGCGATATGCTTTGGTTAGATTTTCAAGATATGAGCTCGGGATATCTTTTTTTAGAAAATAATGCCGTTTGTTATCGAGAACCCAGATATAAAGATGATTCGGGTCATAATAATACTCAACAAGAGAAATGCCATCGGGGATAAGGCGCATTACATCTGGCATCGTTAACGAATCAACCGTGCTGAGTGAAGCAAAATTCTCATTTTGCGCAGCCTTGCTCCTATAAAAGTTTTGAAGCGCACTGCGGGCATTTTCCAGCTTTATCTTTGTCTCTTCATTGACACCTCTTTCTTTGAACATCATTTGTTCATTGTCGAGTCTGTTCTGCATATCGATGAGCTTATCCCTGAGATCTTTTTCTTCAGCTGACAGTTCCTGGAGCTTGGCGTTTTTGAGATAAGCAAAGTATTTGGATTTGGCAATCAGATCGACAAAAGCTCTGGCTTTGGCTTTTTCGGCATAATCAAATGCTTTTTGAGTGTCACCAAGCTTCTCAAGGGAGCCAATAATTTTCTGATAGGGCACCTGTTTGTCATTCATGAACGAGACTTTGAATCCATGAGAGTTCAGCTTTGCACGCGCGAATTCGATCTCATCTACGGAGTGCGCATATTCCTCAATAGCCTTTTCGAGTCGGCCTTCAGCAAGTTCGATATTTCCTTTAAGCAAGTGCGCTCGCCATTTGAATTCGTGTGTCGGCTTAATCACTTCATTCATTCTATCGACCGCCTGCTTATATTGCCCTTCCGAAAAAAGAGCATTTGCCAGATACAGTTTTGCCATAGCAATAAGGTCACTATATATTTCAGGATAGTCATATAATTTGAAGGTTCCATTTGTATAATTAAATTGTGCTTGGCGATATTCCTTTTTCATCATAGATATATGACCTAGTATCTGATTTCCAAGAGCATACGCTATGGGAGGGGCATAGGAAATTGTGGTATAGACCATTTTTGCATATTTTTCGGCCAGATCGTATTTCGCCAGTTGGTAATAATTAAGTGCCATGTAAGCGTAAATATGCCTACTCAGAAAATCGGGGTTTTCGGTTTCATTCTGAGAAAGCTTTCGGGTCGTTTGGGCATCTATCTTTTCAATGCTTTTTAATGCGTCCTGACATTGTGACAGGGCCAGATCGTAATCACCGACATAATAATAGGCCAGCCCGAGTTTTGCTTTAAGATATGGCCAAAGCAGTGTAAGGTTTTTTTGGGTTTGGTGTTCAACCGCCTTTTTCTGGTACAAAAGATTTTGGGCGTAATCTCCATTCCACTGGTGATAATCACCTATTTTAGAATAGATATAACTCAATTTTTTACGGTAAATACCGTATCCAAGATTAAGTTCGGCAAAAAGCGAAGGGAGTTGCACCGTTGAAATATAGAGTTCTTCATCGGTTAATTTTGAAAAAAAGTCTAATTGTTTCGGAAAATATCTTTTTGCCGGTTTATCGTTCGGTTTGGCTTTATCGGCTTGCAATTCATGCCTGACCTTTACAACCACAATATCCAGCCTTCCAATTGAAAAGCTGTCGCTTTGCCATTGACTCGGACCAATATTTGCCTTTATTTCAAGGGTATTGAGGCCTTGTCTGAAGAATCTTTTAGGAAGATATATCTGGGTGGCTTCCAGCTTATAAGGGATATCTTTATTCCCTCTGTTGGGATCACTGTCAATGCTTCTATTTAGGTATCCCATTTTTTGATCATTAAGAAAAATCGGATGAAAAGGTGCTTCAACATCCCAGGTTTCAATCGACAGATAGGTATAATACAATGCTGAAATATCATTCAATTCAAAAGCGAATTTGAATGTTTGTTGGTGATTTTTCCAGTGAGGGTGCCCCATTTTAACCCTGGCGGGACCCTTGCTGAACACGCTCTGTTCAAAATAAACGTTTTCTTTACCATGATAGATATTCATCGAAAAAGTATCGGGCTTGTGTACGCAAGCTCCGATAAATACAAGCGAAAAGAGAATACAAATTTGGGCATTTATGGTCATTTGAGGTCTCATGATTGATTTCCCAATTTGATCGAAAAAGAAATGAATTTTGATATGTGTGTCAACAATAAATTCTTATAGCCATAATAACACCTACTTTTTGTAAGGTTTCACACATAGGAGCTCGGTATGTGGATTAATCGAAGGAGCGCGTAAATCAGTTGAGAACCGGATTCGATTCTGAAAATGAAAAACCGCTTCGGCGTGGTGGAATTAGAGCATCGGAAATAGGTTAGACAAATTTATACCCAAATCCGTATGCTTTTTCAATTAAAAATGAGGATTCTGAAAGTGGTGATATATTGAGAGATGTCCAAATATCAATTTTTCTGGAATTATTTCAGATACAAAACCGATATATGCACCCTATCGCATTTTTAAATCTGGTGTCAAACCGTAGACCCGGAAAATGCGGCTTTATGAAAATAAAAAGGGCGAATCCATAGGCCCAGATTCACCTTTCTGAGTTGTGATAAAAATCAAGTATCACAGGAATTTTTGGAACTGATATTTACCGATTTGTTGGAGAAATCAGTAACGTATCAAGCTAAGCGGTCGCCAAAAGTGCGCAGCGCTTTTGGTGATCTGCTCCAACGCCTTGTCAGGTGGAAAGCTGTTGCCCCCAGGCTGGGAGTCCGGGCCCGCAACTGTTAATGGTTGACCGCCGCCATCCCTTCAGGCGAGTATCGATCCCCGAGCACCTGATCTGCCAATTCATTGAGCGTAGCTCGATTCTCCTCTGTGAGGCGACAGTCAAGTGCTCCCAGGTTGGTCTGGAGATTGGCGAGCTTGGTCGTGCCTGGAATGGCTACAACATGATCTCCTTGGTCCAACACCCAGGCCAAAGCAACCTGCGCTGCCACGCATCCCTTTTGGGCAGCAATC
>CALLDL010000100.1 GCA_937998305.1 uncultured Desulfobacterales bacterium
GAATTCACTGGTAGGCGGTACTGGGATTGAACCAGTGACTTCTACCGTGTGAAGGTAGCACTCTCCCTCTGAGTTAACCGCCCCTTATTATGGCTTATCTACATTTTCCTTTAATTCTTTGCCGACCTTGAAAAAGGGTAATTTTTTAGAAGTGACATAAATCTGGGCGCCGGTTTTTGGGTTCCGTCCCGTGTATGGCTTGTAATGTTTTACCGAAAAACTGCCAAAGCCTCTTATTTCAACCCGCTCACCTTTTGAAAGTGTTTCTTTTAATGCATCGAAAAACGTATCGACAACTTTTCCAGCATCTTTTCTACTAAGCGTCACTTTATCTTTTAGGGCATTAATTAAATCGGATCTGTTCATAACGACTCCTTAATAAGAATAAATCGTTGAGTCATATTAGTTAGTGTCGACCCATAAATGGTCTTTTTGCCCAATCTCTGTGTTATGCTAAAAAATAATCCTCTGAATATCAACTATATGACTGCGGTTATTTTTTTCGAATGCCCCTCCGGGGCGTAGGCCATACGGGCCGGAGGCTTTATCTTGTACAAAAATCTTCATTTATGGGTGGTCACTAGTAAGCGTTGTTTCAGGTCACTGAAGGACATTCATTATTTATATAGGCATTATTAATTTTAAGTCAAGCACTTTTTAACATATCTAAAACAACGTCTTATTCCATGTTTTCTGATGCCGTATCGCTGAGTTCTGAAATTTCTTTTGGTGTTGGAAGGTCTTCAAGATTTTTTAGATCGAAGACTTCAAGAAATTGTTTTGTGGTTGCATAAATATGCGGCCGGCCTGGAATCGCTTTTCTCCCTAACATCCGCACCAATTTTCTCTCAAGCAGCATGCGAAGAATCCCTCCGCAATTGACGCCCCGAATATGTTCTATATCACTACGGATTATAGGTTGTTTATAGGCGATAATGGATAGTGTCTCAAGGGCGGGTTTGCTAAGACGCAATGGTTTGGGTTGAATAAGCCGTTTAATCCATTCTTTATATTCCGGACGGGTACGGATCTGGTATCCACCGGCAACTTCGCGCAAAAAGAACCCCCCTTTTCGATTTTCATATTCAGATGACAGTTCGGTAAGTGCGTTTTGAATCTCTTTTTTCCCAGCCAGAGCGAGGATGTCCTTGATACGATCTATTTTAAGCGGTTCCTCGGCAACCAGAAGGAGGCTTTCGATAATGTTTTTTATATTTTCCATTACAAGTAAAAAAGTCTGATAATGCCGGTTTGAGTATTCTGGACAATATTGATCAATGAGAGCCTGACCATTTCTAAAATTGCAAGAAATGTAACGACAACTTCACTTTTATCGGTATTCATGGGAAAAAGCTCATTAAAAGTTACCGATTTCCGGGTTTCGAAAATTTCTACGATTTGAACGATTCTATCCCTGACAGAAACGGTATCTGCGGTAATAATATCTACACCGCGATGTTCAGATATCTTTTCAAGTATTGTCTGAAAAGCATCGATAAGTTCAAACAGACCGACCTTTATGATTTTGCCGTCTTGATCCATCGAGTGATTTTCCTGATCCGGATTTCTGACAAAAGTATCTTCTCCCAAAAGATTCCTTGCGATCAGCTCATTGGCCGCTGACTTCAATTGGAGGTATTCTTCAAGTGGTTTGACAATCTCGAGTCGAGGATCTTCATCGTCAGTTTCTTCTTCATGAACCGGGAGGAGCATTCTAGATTTAATTTTCGTCAAAGTAGATGCCATTAAGATGAAGTCACCGGCAATATCTATGTTTATGGCTTTCATCCACTGAAGGTATTCGAGATACTGTTCTGTTATTAGTGCAATGGAGATATCATAGATGTCCATTTCATGTTTTTTGATCAAATGTACCAAAAGATCCATTGGGCCTTCAAAAATGTCATCAATCTGCACTTTATAGAGTTCTTCCTGCATGTCTATCATCTTTTTTTGTCAGGGTTGTCAGGGGTAGTGCTTTATATATTTATGGCTGCTTTGACTTCTACCATGGTTTGCCGGGCGACCTTCCGGGCTTTCTCGCATCCATCAACCATGATTTCGTCAACAAGATGTGGCCGTGTTTCATAATATGCTCTCTTTTCACGCATGGGTTCAAGGGCGTTAATCAGATGCCGGGCCATGATCTGTTTGCATTCGACACACCCGATTTCAGCGGTTCGGCATTCTCGGTTTATTCTTTCGACGGTTTGGTTGTCGCTGTAAAGTTTATGAAACTCATAAACATTACATACATCGGGGTCGCCGGGGTCGCTTTTTCTGGCGCGTTGGGGATCTGTCAGCATTTTGGCAACTTTGGCGGCAATTTCGTCTGGACTGTCCGACAAGAAAATGGCATTGTTATAACTTTTACTCATTTTACGTCGGTCGATACCGAGTATTTTTGGGGTTTGGGTCAGAATCGATTCAGGTTCCGGAAATACTTCACCGTAAAAATGGTTGAATCTCCTTGCGATTTCGCGCGTGATTTCGACGTGTGGCACCTGATCAACACCAACAGGGACGCCATAGGCCTTATACATAATAATGTCTGCAGCCTGGAGCACCGGATAGCCAAGGAACCCAATAGTAGAAAGATCCTTGTTGCTGAGTTGAACAATCTGGTCTTTGTAAGTGGGGTTGCGCTCCAGCCATGGAACCGGTGTTATCATGGAAAGGACTAAAAACAGTTCAGCATGTTCCTTGATGCGTGATTGGATAAAAAGCGTGCTTTTATCCGGCAAAAGACCGGCGCTCAGCCAGTCTATTAACATGTTTCGGACATATTCCGAGATATGTTTGGTATCTTCATAATCGCTGGTCAGTGCATGCCAGTCGGCGATAAAGAAAAAACAGTCATACTGTTCTTGCATGTTTACCCAGTTAGCAAGAGCGCCGTGTAGATTGCCAAGGTGAAGGGGTCCGGTGGGACGCATTCCGCTTAATATCCTTTTTTTCACTGTCATCTAGAATCTCCTCTGCCGCAGATTTAAGTATCTATTGAACACTGTAAATTTAACCGGTTATATTGTAAATGTTTCGTATAACATGCCAAAAACATTGATGAAAAATTCGGTTTTCACTATCTTCCCAGCAAAATATTGAACATCGGGGTCAAAAAAAATGACAGTAATTTATCTAGAAGATTTGTTAGAAGCAAGAAAATAATGATGATCATGCCGAATCGTTCCAAACGGGCAAATTGGATTCTGAATGGCGCAGGCAGACACATGGCAAGTATTTTGCTTCCATCAAGGGGAGGTATGGGGATCAGGTTAAATATGGCAAGGACCAAATTAATCACCACACTGTAAAATAGCATAGAATAGAGGTCCATAATAAAAGGGTTGAGGATGGATGTTTGCCAAAACAATTTATAATAGGTCAGAATCTGAAAGAGAATTCCCGATAAAAACGCGAGTACAAAATTGGCCAAAACTCCAGCCGAGGCGACATAGATTGTACTTTTTCGAACATTTCTAAGATTAGAAAAATTGACCGGCACGGGTTTGGCATAACCAAATATTACCGGTGAGCCGGTCAATTTTAACATGAGTGGCAGGAGCAACGATCCAAAGAAATCCAAGTGTTTAATGGGGTTGAGCGTCAATCTTCCAGCTTTTTGTGCAGTATGATCTCCCATTCGCAAAGCGATATATCCGTGCGCAACCTCATGTATGGTAACGGCGAATAAAAGCGGAACGATCATCACAACAATCTGATTCAGGTTTATATTACTGAACATAATCTTTTACAAAGGCAAGTTCTTCACTGCGTGTTTTAATACGACCATTTAATTTACCATCAAGGACAGTTTCCAGGATTTCACGGTAGATCGGACCGGGTTCGATGCCGAGTTTTTTCAGATCTTTCCCTTTTATCGACGTTTCGATGTGCCTGAGCTGTGTAAAATAATTGGAGATGGATCGTTTTAGAGCTTCGTTTTTCGTTGCTGCCATCATATAGAGAATCAGCTCGATTTTGAAAACGGAAATTCCCCTGTAAATGGTACTGTTTTTTACGGGAAGATTTCGTTCCATCAATGAGATGAACCTGTCCGCCTCGAAACGTTCCTTGCAAAAAATGCTCCTATGCCTCGGCGCGATCTCAAACCGCTTACAGATTTCACTGACGGTCTCTTTGTCGCAGGATCTTAAAAGGGCGAGAAAGTAGACAGCCCATTTCATATAGGGTTCTTCAAGAAAAAGCAAATCGTGCCAAGATAGCACTTTTTTAGCCGAACTGAATAATGATATCAGATCATTATTCAATATTATAGTAGGGTGAATAACATGAAGGAGATGACATTCATTCATCCTTGAAATGGCGGATAAAGGATTTTCTTCTTCGAGAATCAGACGCAGCTCGGCAAATACCCTTCTTCCGCTGAGCCGTTTGAAAAAATCCATTTTTACAGCATTTTCAATCAATCTTGAAGTCAGTTTTCCGATCGAAAAGCCGAACCGCTGTTCGAACCTGATGGCGCGGAAAACCCGGGTTGGATCTTCCACAAAACTTAAATTGTGCAAAACTCTGACAATTTTTTCTTTAAGATCTTTATGGGCCGAAAAAAAATCGATTAACAGGCCGAACCTTTCGGGGTTAAGCTGGATGGCCAATGTATTTATGGTGAAGTCTCGCCGATAAAGGTCTAGTTTTATTGAACTCATTTCAACTGTAGGAAGCGCTGCCGGGAATTTGTAATATTCCATTCTGGCGGAAGCTACATCAATTTTAAAACCGTCCGGGAATATAATTACAGCAGTACCGAACTTTGCATGGGAATGAATACGGGCACCTAAGATTTTCGCATATTTTTTCGCAAATTCGATACCGTCTCCTTCAATAACAATATCGATGTCTTCATTATTCCGATACAAAAACAGGTCGCGCACGAATCCGCCGACAACGTAAGCGCCATAATCCATTTCCTCAGCTTTTTCTCCGATGGTTTTAAGGATATCAATAATTCGCGGTGTAAGACGTTCTTTCATAAACTTGAGGATTTTTCTGGTTCTTGCGTGGACGTGTTCCTTCAACAGATCAGGTGAATTTGAATCCGTGTGCCTGGATTGTCGCACCAGAATATTGAGCAGATCGGTTCGGGTAATCACACCTGAAATGATATCTTTCTCAACAACAGGAAGGATACGCTGCTTATTTTCGATAATTTTTTCCTGTATTTCGGCTAACTCGGAATCGGATTCAACAGATGCCATTTCGGTTGTCATATACTCCTTTATGGGGATGTGATCTAACCCGTGATACATGGCCTTTTCGATAATCTGTCGGGTTATAAAACCCTGAAGATTTTCTTTGCCATTATCTTTTTGGGTAACCAAAAGTGCATTGATGTTATAACGGGTAAGAAGGTTTCCGGCGTCTTTGCAGGAAACGTTTTCATCGACTTTGATAGCCGGTGATGACATAAGGTCTTTTGCCCGACTAAGAGATTTGATTTTATTGTAAAGGATTTCTATCAGTTCGTTCTCAATTTGTACCAAAGTCTTGCCTTTGATCGTTGCGGCTGCTGCAAATGTATGTCCTCCACCGCCCAGAGGAGTGACAATAGCGCCAACATCGACTTCCGGTATTCTGCTTCGGGCGACGATATACATTTTATCTCCCATGCGGGCGATGGCAAATATTGCATCAAGGTTTTCCATTTTAACCATTTTGTGGACCAAAAAGGCGAAATCGGACACATAATTGTCCGTCGATACATTTGTAATTACAATTTCGATACTATCAATATTATAACGGGTTGAGGCTTGAATCATGTCATTTAGAAGTCCCACCTGTTCAGGGCTTATCTCCCTTGAGATCAGATTAGAAACAACATTTAAATTGGCGCCCTTTGATAGTAAAAAAGCGGCGGCTGTAAAATCTTTTTCTGTTGTGCTTGGAAAAGTAAAGGAGCCTGTATCTTCATATATACCGAGACACAAGATCGTTGCTTCATCAGGTGAAATTTCGATCTCCTTTTCTCTTAAGATTTCTGTAAGAATCGTAACCGTGGCGCCGGTTGCACAATGAATCTCGTAATGACCCTTAATGTCGTTACTCATTGGGGGATGGTGATCATAGATATGAATATCAACATCCGGACGCTCCAGTAAAGCTGAAAGCTTTCCGATACGACTTGCCTGCCGGGTATCCACCAGGACCAGCTTTTTGACGCTATCCAAATCGATATCTTTAATGTCAGCCATATTGAAAAGATAAACCATTGATTTTATAAAAAAATTTCTCAAGTTTTTTTCCTGTGAACCTGGGAAAACCGCCATGGAGTCAGGATACAATTTCTGCGCCGCAAGCATTGAGGCCAAAGCATCAAAGTCAGCGTTGATGTGTGTCGTAATAATAGTAAGGTCTTTTTTATGATTCGCTTTGGTTTTTGTCAAAATTTTGCTCTTATTTCTTTATGCTGTGCTTTTTAGGACAAACAGAATCAAAATAGCATCATCTTTATATCGTGAATAATTGAATATTTTGTAATACCTTAGTCCTTTGAAATAATTCGATTTCTATGGCGATTCAGGCACAAACGATTGACGATTTTCGATTGAAGATTTAAGGAATTATTCCAATTTTATTAATGAAAAGACAGAACGATTCCCGGTTAAATAGAAGCAAAAACATTGATTTAACTGAGCAGGGCGATACTATTAATCTTCAATCTTCAATCTTCAATTTGGTTTGAGTTCTTTCAGTAAAAATTTAATCATACCTGAAGCGGTAATGTTTTTAAAAGGCGAAAGTGTTACAATATTTTTTATCGGAGAATGACGATTAAATGTATTCTTTCACCTTTAAACATATGCATATATGGATGGGTTTATCAAGTTGTATAATATCCTATTTAGCAATAAATTCTGCAAATCTGTTGTTGTTTGAATTAGATTATGATACTATTTGGGCCACATATTCACAATCTGTGTTGTCTCCATTATAAGGAGGAATGATCATGCCGGTTTATTTATGGAAAGGGAAGGATCGACATAATAAGAAGAAAAAAGGCGAAATGGAAGCACCATCTGAAGATGTTGTTCGTTCGGAACTTGCCAGACGAAAAATAACCTCTGCCAAAATTAAAAAGAAGCCGAAGGATCTCTTTGAAAATGTCTCTTTTATGCAGCCTAAAGTGAAGGGGTCCGATATCATAATTTTTTGCCGACAATTTTCGACCATGATCGATGCTGGACTTCCCATCATCCAATGCCTTGATATTCTTTATGCCCAGAATGACAACAAAACGTTTAAAAAGATGCTCAAAGACGTTAAATCGAATGTTGAGAGCGGACAAACCCTTGCAGAATCATTGAGAAAGTACCCCAAACAGTTTGATGATCTTTTTGTAAATATGATTTCAGCCGGTGAAGCCGGCGGTATATTGGATATGATTTTGAGAAGGCTGTCATCCTACCTGGAGAAAGCTGCAAAGCTTAAAGCCAAAATAAAAGGCGGTATGACGTATCCCCTGGTAACGATTGTTATCGCTATCGTCGTCGTAGCTATTATCATGGTTTTTGTTATTCCCGTATTTGAGGAAATGTTCTCAGGTATGGGAAGTGCGCTGCCGGTGGCTACCCAGGTTGTCGTTAATTTGAGCAGGGCTATTAAATCCAATATCTTTTATATTATCGGCGCAACAATGATATTCCTATACGCAATGCGGCGTTTTTATAGAACCGAAAAAGGAAGAATCTTAATGGATGATCTTTTGCTTAAAATTCCGTTATTCGGGGATTTGGTTCGGAAAGCCGCTGTTGCCAAATTTACACGAACCACCGGGACAATGCTTTCCAGCGGGGTTGCGATTTTAGATGCGCTTGAAATTGTTGCTAAAACAGCTGGTAACAAAACCATTGAAAAAGCTGTGTTAGATACCCGAACTGCCATTGCAGAGGGGCGAACAATGTCAGATCCACTTGCTGAAAGCGGGGTCTTTCCGTCAATGGTTTGCCAGATGATTGCTGTCGGCGAATCTACCGGCGCCCTTGATGCAATGTTAACAAAAATTGCTGAATTTTATGAAGAGGAAGTCGATCAGGCAGTGGAGAACCTGACTGCATTGATAGAGCCGTTTATGATTGTATTTTTGGGTGTGGTTATCGGCGGGTTGGTTGTGGCTATGTATTTGCCTATTTTCAAAATGGCATCGGTGGTGTAAAGCCCCTATTGAACATATGAGCAGTTCTTCAATAACGCCTGAAGAAGATTTATATCATAAGCTCAAATGGCTTATGTTCTTTAGAATCCTTTTTGCTTCATTATTACTGGGCTCAACAATTATTGTCCAGCTTAAAGAAAATTCTTTTCCCTCGAACAAATCTTTCATCGTTCTTCATGGTCTTATCGTCATTATATTTCTGCTTTCAATTTACTACGCCTTTATTTTTCGTACTGAAAAAATCAGGTTACTTTTTCCCTACATCCAAATCGGGATCGATACGTTATTAGTAACATTGATCATTTTTATTACCGGCAGCTTCACAAGTATTTTTTCTTTTCTATATCTGGTTATCATTATCTACTCGAGCATGATCATTTTTAGAAAAGGGAGTATGATCATGGCTTCTTTTTGCAGTATCCAGTACGGTATTTTGATCAACCTAGAATATTACGGTATCATTGTCCCTTATTTTGCAAAAGAGAGCAGTTCAATTGGCAACTATGCCTGGAACCTTGTGTTTTTTAAGGTTGTGATCACCATGGTGGCTTGTTTTGCAGTTGCTTTTTTAAGCGGCTTACTGTCAGAGCAGCTGAGGAGGACAAAAAAAGAGCTTTCAGTCATGGAAGAACGTGTAGAACGTGTGGAAAAGATGGCTTACTTGGGTGAAATGGCGGCCGGCATGACCCATGAAATCAAGAATCCTCTGGCGTCACTGGCGGGGTCCATCCAGATTTTAAGAAAAGAAATTCCCTATGATTCCGAAAATGATAAACTGATGCAGATCGTGCTGCGTGAGACAGACAGGTTAAATGCCCTTGTAAATAATTTTCTTTTGTTCGCAAAACCA
Organism: uncultured Desulfobacterales bacterium; assembly: GCA_937998305.1. Taxonomy (GTDB): domain Bacteria; phylum Desulfobacterota; class Desulfobacteria; order Desulfobacterales; family UBA11574; genus UBA11574. The sequence goes on from CALLDL010000100.1 coordinate 9,024, forward strand.
CCGGTCGGTAAAATCGAGAGAATAGATCTTGAAAGCGCTTTGGCAGAAACCATCAAACTTTTTGAAAAAAATCAAGATACCACCCGCAGAATTTCGATTATGAGCGATTTTTTTCCCAATATTTGGATTGAAATGGACCCTGTTCACCTGCGCCAAATCATGTGGAATATCATTCTAAATGCAGCCGAGGCTATTGAGGGCGAAGGTCTTATTAAGGTTAAAACATATCCTTTGAAGCACGACTTTGCATGTATCGAAGTTAATGACACGGGTTGTGGAATGACAGAAAAGCTCATACAATCAATTTTTGATCCCTTTTTCACAACAAAATCAAGCGGTACCGGGCTTGGACTTTCCATCGTTCACAGAATCCTTGAATCCTATAATACCTGGCTTGAAGTTGAGAGTGCGGTCGGTAAGGGGACGAGATTTATTTGGAAATTAACTCGGATAGATATACCAACTTAGTCTTGACACTTATATGCAAATAGGTTACCAAATCATGTTTAATCGTTCGATAAGGTGTCTTTTTCTATTCGAACTTCTGACGTGTTGATTTTGATGTATTGATAATGTTTGTTTATAAGAGGCATTTCCAATAAATTGCTGGTAAGGCTAACCTATTGGGAACAGATTTGTTTCAGTAAAAATTATCCTATTTGACATTTGAAACCCTTCAGGATCGCCGATCTCACGGCATCTCCCCTGTCAGAGACGGGAATCTTAGATCTGCGTTGAAGCGCATTTGCAATAGTATATAATAGCTTCATGCGCTTTGTTTTGAATCTGCGGCAACTTTAGCAACCGCCCAACTTAGGTAAAAACATATGGATAAAAAGAGCGCAATCATAGAGAATAGAAAAAAGAAGCTCGAAGACTTAAAAAATAACAATATTAATCTTTTTCCAAACGATTTTGAGGTCTTGCATACTGTCCGAGATATTATGAAAGCCATAGAGAATTCACCAGATTCTCTTACGCAGGATGGTCCTGTTTTTATTGTTTCCGGCCGCATGATGGCTGTAAACCGGTTTGGGAAAACCGCCTTTATCAGGCTTAGGGACCGTACGGGACAGCTTCAGGCGTATGTGAGAAAAGACAAAATAGGAAACCAATCTTACAGTCTTTTTAAGCAGATGGATATTGGGGATTTCGTTGGTTTGAAAGGTGGAATGTTCAAAACCAAAACAGGTGAGTGGACGCTTCTTGCCAATGAATTGAGGCTTGTCTGTAAATCAACTCGACCCTTACCGGAAAAATTTCATGGGCTCAAAGATCCTGAAAAACGGTATCGTCGTCGTTATATTGATTTAATAATGAATTCACATGTACGAGATATTTTTGAAAAACGGAGCAAAATCATTCAGGCAATACGCACATTCCTTTTGGCCCGCGATTTTCTTGAGGTGGAAACGCCGATGATGCAGCCTATTCCGGGAGGAGCGGAGGCCACGCCATTTATAACGCACCATAATGCTTTGGGCATAGACCTGTTTTTACGAATAGCTCCTGAGTTGTATCTAAAACGTCTGGTTGTTGGTGGATTTGAGAGGGTTTTTGAAATCAACAGAAATTTCAGGAATGAAGGAGTCTCTGCGAGGCACAATCCGGAATTTACCATGCTCGAATTTTATCAGGCCTACACGACATATGAGCATATGATGGATCTTACCGAGGAAATGTTTCGTTATGTCGCCCTGAACGTCGTCGGTTCGACAACAATATCATATCAAGGAGATGCTATCGATTTGGGTGCAAAGTGGCGCAGAATGTCCCTTGCGTCTGCTTTAGAAGAATACGGAGGTATAAATCCCATCCTTTTAAACGATCGAGAAGCACTGCTTGAATTGGCCGCGATAAAAAAAATAAAAATAACAAAAACCGGGCGCAAAGGAAAGATTATAACAAAACTGTTTGATATTCTGGTGGAACCGAAACTTTTGCAGCCTACATTTATTACCGGATATCCGGTTGAAGTTTCTCCCCTTTCCAGAAAGAGTGAGGCGGATTCCAATCTTACGGATCGATTTGAGCTTTTTATAGCAGGCCATGAGATCGCAAATGGATTTTCGGAACTCAATGATCCTGATGACCAAGAAAAGCGATTTTTGCAACAAACTGCTGACAGGGAAGCAGGTGATAAAGAGGCTCACTATATGGACAAAGATTATATTGAAGCGTTGGAGTATGGAATGCCTCCCACTGCCGGAGAAGGGATAGGGATAGACCGATTGGTCATGCTTCTTGCTGATGCCGCTTCCATCAGAGAAGTTATTCTTTTTCCACACATGAAGCCAATTGAAAGCGGTAAACGCTAAGCGGTAATTGGTAGTGGGGCATGGATAAAACAACCCATTGCTAAAAACCATAATCTAACCCTGATAAACCGGATAATTTACAAGTGATCTAAAGTTTGAAGTGATCTAAAGTTAAGGAGTCGCTACGCTCCGGCTATTTATATCAAATAAAATTGACAAATACCTTAACTTCCCCGATGAATAAGGGATAAATAGGCATTTTAGATCACTTTAGGCACTTCACACTCAATGAATTTAGATAATTTTTTGTCATGACAAACACAAAAATCATATTTAAGAAACTAGAACCTATCTCAAAAACAATCTAAGTGCCCATGGCGGCGTTGTGAAACGGTTCAAAATGCTCACATACTACGTGTATGCTCCGCTTTTTCACCGTTCCACGCCTTGCCCTGAACTCTAATCTTATTATTGAGATAGGTTCTAATAACCCATAACCTATAACCCATGACCTTATTAATATGTCTTTTGAGTATTTCATAGGTGGCCGTTATCTCAGGGCCAAGCAGAAAGAGACGTTTATTTCATTAATTACCATACTTTCCGTTGCCGGCGTTACTGTCGGCGTCATGGCCCTGATCGTCGTGATTGCTGTCATGGCCGGCTTTGAGTCTGATCTTAAACAGCGTATACTTGGGGTTGAATCTCATATTGTACTGATGCGCCACGATGGTTCTTTTTCCGGATATAAAAAGATATCGAAACAAATCAATGAACTCCACGGGGTGGAAGCAGCTACGCCATTTATATATTCTCAGATTATGCTTCGATCATCAACCGGAGTTTCAGGCGCTGTTTTAAGAGGTATTGATCCGGAATCCGCCGACAGTGTCATAAAGATTTTGAAAAATTCTGTTTTGAAGAATTTGAAGCAGGTTCAGCGGAAGGGGAACTCAAAAACCTTTGTTCCTGGAATCATTCTCGGCAAAGAGCTTGCTAGAAATTTGGGCGTTTTAAAGGGCGATGCAGTATACCTGATATCATCCCGGGGTATGATTTCTCCCATAGGATACCTTCCAGCCATGAAGCGTTTCGAGGTCGTGGGGCTTTTTGAATCAGGTATGTACGAATATGATGGGTCTCTAGCTTATATCAACTTGAAAGACGCGCAAAAGATTTTAAATATGAAAGGCTCTGTCACCGGAATTGAAGTGCGTGTCGATGATATTTATAACGCAAGAAATGTAGCAAAAAAGATCGTTTCAGAGTTAGGGTTTCCTTATTGGGCCAGAGACTGGATGCGAATGAATCACAATCTCTTTTCTGCACTTAAGCTGGAAAAGACGGTGATGTTTATTATTCTGGCTCTGATCGTGTTAGTGGCAGCCTTTAACATTGCTAGTACGCTGATTATGATGGTTATGGGAAAAACCAAGGATATCGCTATACTAAAGGCTATGGGGGCAATGGACAGCAGCATCAGAAAAATTTTTATCTACAAGGGCATGATCATTGGTGCCGTGGGAACTTCGCTCGGTGTATGTCTGGGATTTATAATATGTAAGTTGTTGGAAAAATATAAATTTATTCAACTGCCAGGGGATGTTTATTACATTTCAACCCTGCCGGTGCGACTAGAAACGCTGGATGTTTTTATGATAGCGTCTGCAGCAATGGTCATCTGTTTTGTGGCGACACTCTACCCGGCGATCCAGGCATCAAAACTCAATCCAATAGAGGCCATCCGGTATGGTTAACGCTCTGAATCGCGATGAAAGATTTCTTTCAGATCGTTTTTTGTCTGTCAGAGATCTATTCAAAAGTTATGAAAACAGTGGCGCGACTATTGATGTTCTAAAGGGTGTAAATATAGATTTGAATGCTGGAGAAACCCTAGCTATTGTTGGTGCCTCTGGAATTGGAAAGTCGACGCTGCTCCATATTTTGGGCGCACTTGATCATCCTGATAGCGGGACCTATTTTTTTAAAGATGACGACATCTTCCTTCTTAATCAAACGAAACTGGCGAAATTTCGAAATGAAACCGTAGGATTTGTGTTCCAGTTTCATTACTTGCTTCCTGAATTTTCCACCCTTGAAAATACAATGATGCCGGCATTGATTAAAGGGCTGAGTAATAATAAAGCCCGGGAAATTGCAGAGGATATGCTAGTAAGAGTCGGTCTTAAAGACAGATTGAATTTAAGGGCTTCCAAGCTTTCAGGAGGTGAACAACAGCGGGTTGCCTTGGCTAGAAGTCTAGTGCTCAAACCCGCAATTCTTTTGGCTGACGAGCCTACCGGCAACCTTGATAAGAGAAACAGCGAGTATATTCATGACCTGCTTATGGAGTTAAACGAAGAACTCAACATGACCTTGATCGTTGTAACGCATAATATGGAACTTGCATCCTACATGTCACGAAGTATGACGATTGTGGATGGCCAAATGATTGAATTAAAGGGATGAACTTTAATAAATATCGTTCATTGATAGCTTTATAAAATCAACCATCTGAATTAGCTTTAAATTGATTTATTAACAGGCAAAATTGATGGTTTCGTAAAAAGTCCGTCGAAAAATTATGACCGCAATATATTGTATGTAAAATTTCGACGTTTGACTTTTTACGAGATCATCAAAATTGATATAAAAAACTAACGGTCCGGAATAGAGAATTTAGGTGTTGAAAAATTTCATATTTAGACATCTGAGCTTGGTTACCATTGCATTGCTCTTAATTCCTTTCAATATAGCCTATTCTATAGACAGTGTTAAGGTCGTCGTCTTACCCTTTGAAATTCATGCGAGAAAAGATCTTTCATCTTTACAGAAAGAAATCCTGAATGTTATTAAAACATATTTAAAGGAGGAAGGCGCCTTTATTTTGACCCCGGAGGCCGTTTCTGCGGTCACATTATGGAAAACGTCTCAAAGTTACGATGCTATTCGAAACTTTGGAATTAAGAACGGTGCTGACTATATTGTCTGGGGAAGTTTAACTTTGATCGGACAAAAATTCAGTCTGGATGTAAAAATGATAAAATCCTTGGGAGAGGATCCCCCCCAAATTTTTATAAAAGAAGGCCAAGGCTTGGAAAATCTATCCGGAGTTGTGAAACAGCTTTCCCGTGATATCGGAATGAAACTTTTTAAGCGGGAAAAGGTTTCCGGTGTGGAGATTGCCGGCAACAAACGGATAGAGTCCGACGCCATTAAAATGATTATCAAAACAAAACCCGGAGATATCTATCTTTCAAAAAGCCTTTCCGATGATTTGAAAGCTGTATTTGCAATGGGATATTTTGATGACATAAGGATCGAGGCTGAGGACACCCCTGACGGGAAAAAGATTATCTTCAGGGTTAAAGAAAAACCGACCATACGAGTCATTCGTTTTAAAGGCAATAAGTTGTTTAAGGAGGATAAGGTTAAGGAAAATTTAACGATAAAAACCGGATCGATCCTTAACCCTTTTAAAATCCGTAGAAACATCGGTCGGATAGAAGAACTTTACAAAGAAAAAAATTATCATAATGTAAAAGTGACCTACAATGTCCATCACCTGGAACACAATCAGGCTGACCTGGAATTCGATATCGATGAGGGCGAAAAAGTTTTAATAAAAAGCATAACATTTGAAGGAAACAACGCGTATACCGACAAGGTATTAAAAAAATTGATGAAAACTTCGGAAAAAGGTTTCTTTTCTTTGGTGACCTCGTCCGGGGATTTAAAGATGGAGGACATTGATCAGGATATCACAAAATTGACGGGTTTTTATTATAACAGCGGGTATATACAGGCCAGGATAGGAGAACCAAAAATTGAGTATAAGGGAAACTGGATCAATATCACCATAAAGATTGATGAAGGCCCTCAATTTAAGGTTGGGAACGTAGATATAACAGGTGATCTTGTTTTACCCAAAGATGAGTTGAAAAAACGTCTTAAGATTACTAAAGAAACATATTATAATCGTGAAGTTGTCCGAAATGATGTGCTGGCCCTTACGGATCTTTATTCTGATGAAGGTTTTGCCCATGCTGACATATCTCCCCGTATCGACAAAGAAGTTGACAACTTGAAGGTTAATATTACCTACATTGTTCAAAAGGGCAAACAGGTCTTTTTTGAATGTATTATCATTGGAGGAAATACAAAAACAAGGGATAAGGTGATACGGCGGGAGCTTCGCGTCTACGAACAGGAACTTTATAGTGGTCGGAAATTAAAACAGAGTGTACGCAACCTTTACCGAGTCGATTTTTTTGAGGACATAAAGGTCAATACTGTTAAGGGGAGTGCCGATGACCAGATGATTTTAAAAATCGATATCACCGAGAAACCTACCGGCACCATGTCATTTGGTGCGGGATACAGCAGTCAGGAAAGTATTTATGGATCGGTCTCCGTTTCCCAGAGG
>CALLDL010000101.1 GCA_937998305.1 uncultured Desulfobacterales bacterium
CAGAGTTCTCTGGCTCTGCCAAAAGAATTGATGCAAGAGTTTGAAGTGAGCTATAGTTAAAAAAGGTTGTGCCCGTAAGCCCGTTATGCCGGTTTGCCCGTAATTTAATACCGGCCAACTGGCTAACCGGTTAACCGGCTAACCAGAGATAGACACTTTTAACTTGTCTGGCTTTCAGGGAAACAGCCCCTTTTAGGGGTAAACCAAAGCCTGGTCCTTTGGGCCAGGATTCTTTACTACATTATCAAAAGAAATGTTGTGTGAATCTAAAATATTTTCTTTTGTGTCTTGCTCACTCGATTTCAATTCTTTATTAATAAAAAATGTTTTTTCAAGGTTTTACTCGTGATATACAGTGTCGATCGGAAAACAGTTATGGCTATTATTAATGATACTCTTTTACAATTTTGAACACATTCTGTCTATACATTTTAATGTCAATGATATTTCAAATAGATGCCGATTTTTATGTTCTTAAAGAAGCCAGCATATCAAATTATTCATTTATATAAAAAGACACTGATGAAGGGAAAAATTTATTACAATTCATTAGATTTCTGAATAGCACCTCTAATTAGCCATGAAACATCCGATATGGTTGACAATCACAAAATAATAAGCGAATATCCGAATAATCTTTCTCTATTAATGCGCAACGCAGAAATTGGATTTTTTCGAAGCCAGCAAATTTAGTTTTTGTGAAGTGGGTTAGTATTTGAACCTAATGCTGAGTTTTAAAAATGAGCGATCTTTAAAAACCCCAAATATATAAAGAAAGTCAAAAGAGGTAAATATGCATTTGCGCAAACGGGTTCTGGTTACGGGTGGCGCCGGATTTCTCGGCTCACATTTATGTGAACGACTGCTAAATGAGGGATGCGATGTCCTGTGTGTGGACAACTTCTACACCGGAAGTAAAAGAAACATCGAGAATCTTTTGGGTCATCCCTATTTCGAATTGTGTCGGCATGATATTACTTTTCCGTTGTATCTTGAGGTGGACGAGATCTACAATTTAGCCTGCCCCGCATCCCCGATTCATTACCAGAACGATCCGGTTCAGACCACGAAAGTCAATGTGCATGGTTCCATCAACATGCTGGGACTGGCCAAACGAATAAAAGCCAAAATCCTTCAGGCATCTACCTCAGAGGTATATGGCGATCCCACAGTCCATCCCCAGCCCGAAACTTATCACGGAAACGTAAACTGTATCGGCCCCCGTTCTTGCTATGATGAAGGTAAACGCTGTGCTGAGACACTCTTTTTTGATTATTATCGGCAGCACAAACTTAAAATCAAGGTGGCGCGTATTTTCAACACATACGGTCCCAGAATGCATCTCAATGATGGCAGGGTTGTCTCCAATTTCATTGTACAAGCACTTCGCGGGACACCGCTAACCATCTTTGGTGACGGAACTCAAACGAGGTCTTTTTGTTATGTGGACGATCTTATAGACGGGTTGGTAGGGTTAATGAACACCAATGATGAGGTGACAGGTCCAATAAACCTTGGAAAGCCCGGTGAATTTACGATACTGGAACTGGCGGAAAAGGTCATTGAATTGAGCAGCTCAAAGTCTGAAGTGGTTTTCAAGAAGCTTCCGGCCGATGATCCAATGCAACGACGGCCTGACATTACACAGGCCCGTAAGATTCTTGAATGGGAGCCCGAAATTGAACTCGAAGAGGGACTGAAAAGAACAATTGCTTATTTTGACGAGATTTTGGCAACAGGTTGAATGATTGAAAGCTAAAGGTCAATGATAGAGTGAAGGAGGAAATGATGGCATTAAGTGAAGAGCTCCTTGATATTCTTGCCTGCCCGAAGTGCAAGGGAGATATATATTTAAATGACACAAAAAATGGTCTGATTTGCGAAAATTGTAAGCTTTTATATGAAATTAGAGATGATATCCCGATTATGCTGATTGACGAAGCCAAACCCATCGATAGTTGATTCAGTAACATATCCTTAAAATCATGAGCCAACCTCGACCTCCAAAGCCTGCCAAACTTGTGATAGGTTTTTTTTTAAAGGAGAAGGGGTTAGGAATTCATGTGGTAAAGGCGCTTGTTGATAAATATGGTGCTGTTGACATGGCGAGTTCATGGCTTCCTTTTAACTTTACGACCTATTACAATGATGAAATGGGCACTCCCCTTTTTAGACGCCTGATTGCATTTAAACAGCTAATACATCAGGATTCTCTTGCAGATATAAAACTGTTTGCCAATGATCTTGAACATGAACATTCAATTAACGGAAAACGGGTGGTTAATATAGATCCCGGATATCTGCTCCATGAACGATTTGTTTTGGCGACCGGAAAAAATTTCAGCCACCGGATTCATATTGGAAAGGGAATTTATGCTGATCTGACCCTGATGTATACCAAGGGAGGGTTTGAGCCGTTACCATGGACCTATCCCGATTATGCTTCAGAATATATAATGACTTTTCTTAAACAGGTGCGAAAGAAATATGTGATCGATTTAAAACAGGCCGGAGGCTTTCATCTGCTGCGTTATTAAGGGCTCGCAATAGTTCACTATGGCTTCGCCTTTAGGTGCCCCCGCAAGCGGGATTTCGCCAAGCTCAACTTGCATAGGAAAGCCTCCAACTTGATCAAAATTCAGATAATTATTCAATCTATATTTTATAAAAGGTGAGATGGAAAACATATAATGATGAAAAGCATGACCGCCTATGCCAGAGCTGAGAAAACGGCAGATGAAATAAATGTCTCAACTGAAATCCGATCCTACAACAGCAGGTATCTTGATGTTTCCCTGAGAATTATGCATGGATATAATGTTTTGGAGGAAAAGATAAAAGCTTCGATCATCGAAAAAATTGCAAGAGGCCGTATTGAGGTGAGCTTGCATATCAATGATGGTTCCGATGAGGCATATAACTTTGAAATTAATATTCCCAAAGCCAGAGCATATTATGATCGCCTTGTTCAACTAAAAGACCAGCTTGACCTCCATTCAGAAATAACCGTTGACCTTTTGGTCAGAGAAGGTGGCGTTATTCGATCTGTGGAAATTGACCGGGATATGGACGCTGTGTGGCCTGTTGTGAGAGATTGTGTGGATGAGGCATTGAACAATCTTGTTGAGATGCGAAAAAAGGAAGGAGAGTTTATTACTTTGGATATTACCGATCGGATAAACCGGATTGAAAAAAGTGTTCATCTGATCGAAAAAGAATCGAGCGATCTTTTATATCATTATCAACAGCGTCTTAAAGAAAGAATCGTGGCTTTAACCAGAGAAATGGTGGAAATAGATCCTGAAAGAATCACACAGGAAGCGGCCTTTCTGGCTGGCAAAAGTGATATATCTGAAGAAATTGTAAGGGTGGCGAGCCACATAAAACAATTTCGTACAATTATGAAGTCAGAGGAACCTGCCGGTCGAAAACTCAATTTTTTATTGCAGGAGCTTCATCGTGAATTCAACACCATGGGATCTAAAACCGAAAAAGCCCATGTATCTCACACAATCGTCGAAGTGAAGTCTGAGCTTGAAAAAATTAGGGAACAGTTACAAAATGTGGAATAGACTGCCATTTGGCAATTTGGATGTGTTTATTTGCTCAGTGCCTTAATTGTGAATTTTGTACTTTTTGTGGCAAAAACATCTAAACTTATCAAGTGTGAAGTGACTAAAGTGAACTAAAGTGACTAAAGTTGTTGAATTTTATCAATTTAATATAAGCAGCCGGAGCGTAGCGACTCCTTAACTTTAGATCACTTGTAACTTTTCCGGCTTGGCCGGGTTAGGATAGGGGTAACTCAAATGGATCAGAATCTCTTGAATATCGGTTTTGGAAATA
>CALLDL010000102.1 GCA_937998305.1 uncultured Desulfobacterales bacterium
CTGCTGTTTCGTTGTGATATGAGAGATATTTAAATGGTGTTATATTATACGGCGGGAAATAAATCAGGGGGGGACAGGGCCTTTCTGTAAAAAAATCCAGATCTTCTAAATATGTTTCCGCTTCTTTGGTTGAAGGGGTGATGACAACAACCGGTGCCCTGTGTTTCATATACAAGCGGTTCACAAAATATGCTTTTTCTGAACCGGAGAGCCCTGTGCAAATAACATTGTAATCCTTGTAAGGACTCGTATCAAAAAGGTATTTTAGTAATATTTTTTCTTGATTTTGATTCATAAACAAAGTAATTATCTTCTAATTGTGCCGGCGTAGCTCAGTTGGTAGAGCAGCTGATTCGTAATCAGCAGGTAGGCGGTTCGAATCCGCCCGTCGGCTTCACCTTTTGAGGGGTTTTCGTCATTTATTCTGGAAATCTTTTTTATTTTTTGCCTTTACAATTAGGTATTTCTTCAAATCGCTATAACCCAATTCGTATTATTGTGCAACCGGCGTTTATGCTCCGGCAAAATACTTTTTGCCCAAACCAAAAGGAGATATTGTGAGTTATAAAATTGGATTTGCAGGAACCGACGGAAGGACCCTTCTCAGTGCTTTGGTTGTCTCTACAGCCACAAGTGAACATTATCAGGATGATTTTCAGGGAGTGGTTATTCGAGGGATGCCGGCCATGCAGCCATTTGCAATGTCCATGAAATGGCCGGTGAATTTCATTCCAACGGCGGACAACTCTAAAGAAGGGTATGCCGCCGCGATTATCGAAGCCCTAAAGAATGGATCCATCGACTGTGTAATGCCGATGCCGGAAGATTTGCTGCTCGGTGGTCTGGTTGATGAACTTGAAAATGCCGGTTTTCTCGATCGAATCATCGGCTTTAATCGAGAAAGTGCATTTATTGAGGGTGACAAGATCGCCTGTAAATATCTGTGTCGACAATATGGCATTCCCGTAGCAGACCAATGGCAGGAAGTCGACGCCCGAAATTACGAAGAAGTTTTAAAAACGTGCCTCTTACTCATCGACGAATTCGGCGGCGCAGTTCTGAAATATCCTTACAGCGCCGGTGGTAAAGGCTCCCGAATTATTTTAAACGCTTGGGAAATCAAAGAAGTATACGACACACTAATCAAGGATTATGGAAAACATTATAAACGACTATTCGGAAAAAAATCAAAATGGCCGCTTCTTATAGAATCGAGAATGTCAGGGGTGGAAATATCGTTTAACATTTTGATTGACAAAAACGGAAGTTTTCAAATTCTTCCCACATCCATGGATTATCCGGAACGTTTTCCGGGGCCTGCCAGTAAAGACAATCCAATTACCGGTGGAATGGGCAGTATATCCCCCCATCCCATGGAAACACCCGATCTTTTCGAAATGACAGCCGAAAATATTGTTAAACCGTTGATAAAAGCATTGAGAGAAAAAAATATGTTGCGCCCATGTCTGGTGTACCCCGGTTGTTTTTTGACTTTTGACGACAATATGGTACCAACCAGAATTCGAGTTTGTGAAATAAACATTCGACCTCCGGAACCCGAATGGCAACCGATTGTTCGCAGGATAAGGAACCTGGGAGCGCTGATTAAAGCCACAGTTGAAGGCAATTTGAACGAAGTGGCACCGGAAGTTCGCTCAGAACAAATATCCATCTGTACGGCTCTGGTTACAGGGTCTGGCGGCCCCCAAAACCAAAAAGGGTATCCAGGCTCCTGTACAAAGGGAGAACCGGTTCATATTGATTTTGGCTATCTGAAGAAAAAAAAGATACAGGTGATTCCATCTGCCATGACATATTCAGAAGAAGATAAACTTTTCAAGTCAGAAGGCAGCAGGGTCGTATATTGTAATGTTAATGCAACCGTTAAAACTGGAGAAAGTAGAGCACGATTGGCTGAACAGTTGCGCAGAAAAGTATTGACGGCTTTTGAAAATGGTAAAATAAGAGTCATACCCCGTGAAGATCCTGAAGGAAATCGACTGGATATACGAAATGATATTGGGAACCATTTCGATATCGCCGAAGAATTGCTCCAACGAAAATAGTATTGTAAGATATGGATGTTCTATTCATCATCAATACATAAAAATTTATAATAACATAAAGTTTTTAGTTTAACCATCTTGACAAATAGATCTGTTTTATCATACCGATATAATGGATCAAACATGAGGAGGAAACTGAATGAATGATCCGGATGATGAGAAACTGAAAGTCGAAATCGATAAAATTATGTCGAATGTCACTAAAACAATGAAAAGAATCGAAGATCTTGACCTTATTAACAGAGATAACTCGAGACAAAATAAGGATTAACGTTAATTAGAGTCCATCCATGTATCCAAAATGGACACAATGGGTGTCCAATGCAGAAATAAGCAATTTTTGTTCTGATCAAGGCCGCACAAGGGTTTACAGTGAGGCGTACGTCTGTACGCCGCAGCCGGAAACCCGCGGAGAACACCGAGCAGGACAAAAAGGGCTATTTATGGATGGACACTAATTAAGATTTACAAAGGAATTCATCGCTAAGGAGGTGCCATGGCATTAACAAAAAATGATATCGTTACAAGTGTACACGAAATGGGTTTTACCAAAAAAAAATCTGTGGAAGTCATTGAAACGTTGTTGGAAATCATGAAAAGTACGCTGGAAAAAGGTGAAGATGTACTCATTTCAGGATTCGGCAAATTTTGTGTAAAGCAAAAAAAACAGCGGAGGGGTCGAAACCCTGCGACAGGCGCCGACTTGACACTAAAAGAACGCAAAGTTGTCACATTCAAGTGTTCAGGGAAGTTAAGGAACAAGATTAACGGTCAATGAGTCTCCGGTTAGATTATCGCACCCTTAATTTTCAGCAACTTCAGTAAAGTGTATCAGGCCTGGAAAATTTTTTGCCGGGCTCTATTACTCTAAAAGGAATATTTTTTTACCTTTAAAATTTATTTCGGCCACTACATCAAAGGCTCTTTAACAATATTTGGGTGCGAAATTTGAGTTAATCTCTATAAAATCCTTTTATCTATCCACTGTGCTAAGCCACAAAAATTGATAGGGATTCAATTTTAATGCATCTGTACGGAAACTTATGCCGGTAATCAGGTCTTTCATCCAAAGAGGAGCCTTTGCACCCGATAATGAAACCACAATCCGTTTGGATGAAATATTGGTGACGGCATATATGATTTGATCCTTAGCATACCTTGCGATAACAAACGCTTTTGGATCGATTTCCAGTATTTCAAAATCCGCATTTGGATGAAAAGCAGATTGCCTTTTTCTGGTTTTGATCATTTTAATATAACTATAAAAGATCCTGGAGCGAAATGTTTCAGGATCTTTTAGTTGTGATAACAACTCATTAACCTGTAATTTTTCCCGATTGATGGTTCTTGCTCTTTGGGTCTGGCGTAAGCCCATTTTCCAGTTCCGTGAGCCGAGGACACTGTGAATATATGAAGCAGGGACCCCCGGCAAGACAAACTGGATGGCCTGGGAAGCCAGAAACTTTGGTATATGCCAAAGATCTATTTTGCTCTCGGGATTTAACAGGGCATCCACATAAGTTATATTCAACTCATACGGGCTCTGGGAACCATCCGGGTTTCTTTTATAAGAAACGCTCCCGCCGTTTTCCTTCACAATATCAATGAGTCTGTCAATTTCGGAACGGGGCAAAATCCCTTCCAGCGGGCGAACGCCGATTCCATCATGGGAAGCCGTGAAATTGAATAACGTATTATGGGGAGAATTTACCCGTAAACATTTGGCCCATTCGGACAGCACCGTTGAATCCTCACGAACAAAAGAATGAAAAAGCAACGGTGGCAAAGTGAAATTATAAATCATTTGTGCTTCATTCCGTCCATCACCAAAATAACTCATATTCTCATGATGAGGTACATTGGTCTCGGAAATCAGCAGGACGTCCGGCGCAACAACGTCCAATATTTTCCGAAAAAGTTGAACCAGCTGATGTGCCTGTTTCAGATGAATACATGTTGTTCCAATTTCCTTCCAAAGATATGCAATCGCATCAAGACGGATGGAGGTTGCCCCTTGTTCCACATAAAAAAGAAGGGCTTCTATCATCTTTTCAAGAACATGCACGCTCTTGTAATTCAGATCGACCTGATCGGAACTGAACGTCGTCCAAACGTGCACGACCTCATCGGAAGTTTTTTTAAATCGGGTTAAAAGTGGTAAGGATCGAGGTCTTGTCACCATAGACAGATCGATTGAAGGATCGACCTCAATGGCCAACTCCTTATAGGTTGTCTTCTCTTTTAAATAGTTTTGAAACCACAAGCTCTTTGCTGAAACGTGATTGAGTACGAGATCAAACATCAACTGAAACTCACTGCCTAATCGGCGAATATCCTTCCAATCACCAAGTTCGGGATTCACCGCAAAAAAATCGACAACCGAAAATCCATCATCTGAAGAAAATGGATAAAACGGAAGGATATGTATTGTTGAAAACACATTTTCAAATTGACTCACAGCAAATTGATAGAGTGTCTTTAAGGGAAGCTCCCCCTTTTTATTTAAGGTGTCGCCATAGGTTATCAAAAACACATCTTCCTCGGAAAAATAGCCTTCCCCCGGCCCTTTTTTAACCGGGAATCTTTCGATTAAGGCAGCAATCTTCTCAAAAGCCAGGTTTCCGGCCTTTACACCGTAAATATCATTGAGGATGTGTCGAATCGCAGTCAAGTCTTTCAACTTTTTTCTCCTGTTTCTGTAAAAGGCAAATTATCTGTAATAGGTTGAAACAATTCGATTTCAAAAGAGCTTCAGGTATGATTAAATTTTTAGCTGGAAGCTGTCTGAGTGAATTAGGGATCGTTTTGAAAGAACCACAGGCGATTTAACTTTATGGATGAAACTCCTTGTTAAAGCTGAGAACTTTATGAATAGCCCGGACAGGTTCTTTCATTACGAGCCCTTATTCACGAGTTCTTCCAGGAAAAATTTAATTATACCTGAAGCGGCAATGTTTTCAAAAAGCTAGAGGTTAATATCATAAGCCTTAATTTTACTCAAAAGAGAAGGATGACTGATTTCAAGAATCCTGGCGGCTTTCGTCCGGTTGCCGTTTGTTGCCTGTAGCGCCTTTGTAATGAGTCTTTTTTCCAGTATTTTCTGGGCAGCCTTTAGAGAGTGCCCGTCGAAAAAATCTTCCAACTTTTCTCTTTCTGAACTCTTACTCAAATCTTGAGGAAAGTTTTCCGGCACAAGAATCGTTTCTTCGGCAAGCACCGCAGCCCTCTCGATAACATTCCCAAGCTCCCTGACGTTTCCTGGCCAGTGGTGTTTGAGCAGAATGGACATGGCTGCGGGTGTTATCCCTTTTATGTTCTTTTCGAGGCTGATATTGAATCGGTCTATAAAATGTTGGCTTAAAAGGGGTATATCTTCTGGCCGATCCTTAAGCGGTGGCAACTGAATCGGCATCACATTCAGCCGGAAAAAAAGATCTTCCCGAAATGTACCATTTTTTACTTCATCTTCAAGATTTTTAGAAGTCGCAGCAATGACACGAACATCTATATTTTTTGTCTTTGAATCACCCACTGGTCTGATTTCATTTTCTTGCAACACCCGCAGGAGTTTCACCTGCAAAGATAGGGGTAACTCCCCGATCTCATCCAAAAAAATTGTTCCTCGGTCTGCTTCTTCAAAAAGTCCTTTTCTATCGCTGTCCGCACCTGTAAAAGCGCCCCTTTTATATCCAAAAAGCTCACTTTCCAGTAAATTTTCAGGTATACCGCCACAGTTGACAGGAACCAGCGAATTTTTCGCCCTTTTTCCTGCGAAATGGATACCCTGTGCGATCAATTCCTTCCCGGTTCCGCTTGCGCCACAAATCAATACCGTAGTATCGTACTGAGCTACTTTCTCGGCGATCTTGAATACAGCCTCCATGCCCTTGCTTTTTGCAACCATATTCCCAAAATGATAATCATCTTGAATCTTTCTAATACGTTCTTTTAACCAGCGATTCTCTCTTTTCAAACTCTCGCGCTCTTCTGCTTTTTTAAGGGTAAGAAGAACCTCATCTAACTTAAAGGGTTTGGATATGAAATCATATGCGCCTTTCTTCATGGCTTCAACGGCCGTATCGATGCTGCCATATGCTGACATCATAATGACAGTGCTGGCCCACAGTTTATCCCGTGCGGCTTCAAAAAACTCCATTCCATTCATATCCGGCATTTTAAGATCACATAGAATGAAATCGTATAATGTCTGATCAACCATATCCAAAGCCTCTGAACCATTGGATGCCGTATAGACACGGTAGCCGGATTTCTTAAGCATCGAAGACAACATATGGCGCATATTCTCTTCATCATCTATAATGAGCAAACGTTTTTGGGGAAATACGCTATCCTTTGATATTTTTTTATCCATTTTCTAAATCCTCATCAAAATGAAGCGGCAGATATACGGTTATGGTTGTGCCTTGGCCTTTTTGACTGCTCGCTTCAATCTTACCTCCCATCCCCTCAACAATCATAAAGCAGACTGAAAGTCCCAAACCGGTGCCTTTTCCGTATGCTTTGGTGGTAAAAAAAGGATCAAAAATATTTCCAAGATTTGTTTTTGGAATTCCTATGCCATTATCAGTATAGTCTATTCTCAAAACATCCACGTCTTCAGTTGAATCATCCCGGATGTTTTTTTGGACATCGCTGGTAATCGATATTCTTCCCTTTGTAAGATCCTTTGACGATAGAATCGCATCTGCGGCATTGATAATCAGATTCAAAAAGACCTGCCTTAACTGATTCGGATCCGCCATAACCCCATCATATTCCGCGAATAATCTTAAGTCCAAATCTATATCCGACATTAAAGGATGAAATCGAGATGCGCCAATAGTATCTTCGATGCTTGCGTGAACAGAAACAGTTTTAACATCCTCACTTGAGGGCCTTGAGAGGTCAAGAAGTTGACGGATAATCGTATCGATTCGTTTTAACTCGGCTTCAGTACGCTGAAGAAATTCTTCTCTGTCATTATTTGAGATGTCATTTCCTTTAAGCAGTTCAAGATAACCGTTAATAATACCAATTGGGTTTCCGATTTCATGAGCGATTCCTGCAGATAATCTGCCGACAGATGCCAATTTTTCCGACCGGATGATATCTTGTTGAGCCTGTTTCAAATCAATATTTGCCTTCTCAAGGGATGCAACGACAGCCTGGAGTTTTTCTTTATCCTCAGCGATATGCCCAAGCATTCTATTCAATGCTTTGGAAAGCTTGTTGAACTCGTTGCCTTCACTCTCAGACAGAAAAAAAATTTCGTTATCATCTTGATATTCTTCAGCTCTTTTGACCAGTCTCTGTAAAGGTCTTACAGAAATCCTCGTCATTCGATAAAAACCAATAAAGGTAAAAACAACCGTGTTTACAAGGATATATATTAATAATACATATTGTGATCGCTTCAAGACCTCATATACTCCTGCAAGGGATAGCGCAACGCTGCTCCCTCCGACAACCCTTCCTTCTCGAATTAAAGGCGCTGATATAATCATATCCTGCCCTTGCTTCCACACCCCCCACCAAGTTGAACCAAAAAATCGGGTGGTTTTAATTCCGGACCGAATTGTCTGTCGGGTAATTGCTTCGAGTTCGCCTTGTATATCACAGCTTTTGCCACCTGAATAAACTCGATTTTGGTTTTCATCCATAATTAGGATACAAGAAAATCCTGTTTCAGTAATCATTTTGGCAAAATCATCCTGAAAAACAGGGGGTGCGATGACATTTTTCGAATTAGAATAATTTGTATTATTAAGTTTGATTCCTGATAATAAAGCATATCCTTTTGAAATTTCTGATCTGATAAGAGCCTTCTGCATTAGAATAATCATCACAAATTCGGTTAAAATCATCGCCAGCAAGAAAAGCACTACCAGTTGAACAGCAATATTCGCCTTTAAACTCCGAGTATACACATTGAACCTTTTAAGTAAAGAATCCTGGCCCAAAGGACCAGGCTTTGGTTTACCCCTAAAAGGGGCTGTTTCCCTGAAAGCCAGACAAGTTGAAAGTGCCTAAAGTGATCTAAAGTGCCTAAAGTTATGGAGTCGCTTCGCTCCGCTGATTTTATATAATTGATAGAATTCCTTAACTTTAGCTCACTTTAAACCCTGGCCCAGACCGATAACCATTACCCTTAACTCAAAAAGTTATGTTTGCAATGGTACATAGGTCATATCAAGATATGAGCGATGCGCACCAGGGCGGGCTTTAGTTCACTTCAAACTCTTGCATCAATTCTTTTGGCAGAGCCAGAGAACTCTGACCTGGCCCAGAGGACCAGGTTTTTTATGACGAAATAAA
>CALLDL010000103.1 GCA_937998305.1 uncultured Desulfobacterales bacterium
CTATCTCTGTGATCTCAAACAAGGGAGGGGTCGGCAAAACCCACGTTGCCATCAACATAGCTTACTGCCTGGCTAAAAAAGGTGCCAGGGTTCTGCTCATCGATGCTGATCTGGGCAATGCGGATGTCTCAAACAAGCTGGGACTATTTCCCAAAAGCCACCTGATGGATTTTCTGGAAAACAGAAAAAAGATGGATGAGCTTCTTTTCCGCACAAAGTATGGCTTTGATCTTATCGCCAGTTCCTATGGAGAATTTAAACTGGCGAACCTGTACTATGCCCAGAAGGTAAAATTCATCAACCATTTTAGAAAAATAAGTCAACGATACGAATTCGCCATCTTCGACCTGGGAGCCGGCATATCCCGTATGGTGATGGATTTTGCCCTGGCCGCTGATCACACGATTATTGTGACCACGCCCCAGGACTTCATCAGCGGCTATGCCTGCACAAAAGCCGCATTTTCCCGATTTAAGCAGATCGAGGAGAGACTGGAAAAAAAGCATTCCAATTATAAACCACAGTCGATCTTTTCACCGATGCTACTGATCAATCAGGTCAGTAATCTTCGCCAGCGATTCAAACTTTTCAATACCTTCGCAAAGGCAACCGATGAAAAGATCAATTCCCGTGAAGACACATTTCGCATCAAACCTGAATATCTGGGGGCCATCCCCTATGAAAGAGTTGCCCTGCGTGCGGCCGAAGCGAAAAAAAAGCCCCTGCTACTCGTCGCTCAGCACAAAAAGGCCGCCCAGAGCATACAGCATATCTCCACACGATTTTTTATACTGAGGCGACCTATGATCCAAAGGTCAGGTTCAAACGTCCGTTAGCCCGTTTTGCAGCCATTCTCTCACAAAAAATTTAACACTTAGGAATGGCCGGAAAAAAAGGACAAGGCATATGAAAAAAACAGACAAGGATATTGCAATATTAGGACCGAATTCGGTCCTGGAAGGAAACCTTGTATTCGAAGGTACATTGTTTTTGAACGCCCATGTAAAAGGTTCTATTGAAAGCCGCACTGGTGAGATCGTTATCGGCGAAGATGCAGTTATTCATGCCGACGTTTTTGTCCGAACCGCCACGATTAACGGTGAAATAAAAGGAACGGTTCGCGCCACAGAACTCATCGAACTTCACCCCCCGGCGCGCATGTATGGCGATCTCTATGCGCCCGTTGTACAAATTGATACAGGGGTCTTTTTTGCAGGTGCTGTCAACGAACGCCGAGAAAACAGCAAAACCGATGAAATCATCCCGGAATTCACAGGTATCATTCGGCTCCACCAAAAATAACAAACTTGACATAGCTTATAGGACTGCGGCAAAGGTTATGTCCGACCAATCCAGATAATTATCAAAGTAATATACATTAAGTTCTGCATGGTATCGAATATTCACATCAAAAGTGTATGAGGCCGAGACGCATATTTTGACTTTACAGCTCCTGTTTCAATTGGCACCAATGCTTTTTGTAGATTGCAAAATGACAAATACACAAAATTTTGACTTGCCTGGAAGTGTAGCTTCCGTGCCTGCTCCCACAATTTTGAGCGGGCATAAAATTTTCGGATGTGCTGATGAAATATGAAATTTTTTGATATTGCAGATTTGCAATAAGTCCTAAAAACAATTAGGACTTTTAATGAATTTGGTTACTGACATTATCCGTTATAAGCAAAAAATGAATATGAGAAGTGGATATCTGTGTACAAGGATTAATTCTACAATAGTCGGTTTTAGAATTCTCACTGTTGTCAGCATAAATAACGAACCTCAATCGAGCTTAGCAATCTCAAATTTCAGCAATTTTGTTTTTTATTAACCCCCTGATTTTGTCAATCTTTTGATCCTTCATCCCCAAATTCTATGCCTTAGTCCTCCTTATTCTTGAATACCTTTGACTTTAGCTATCAATGATAAACGTTGTTTTTACTACTATAAGCCGATGAAAAACCGAAAAATATAAATATAAGTACCACTTTCCAGTAACAACATGAAAAAAACTGGAGCTGAATCGTTTGGAATTAGCCCCAACTAAAAAAAGTTTTAATGGCCCCAATGGTATCGAATTATACATACCGATGGATCTCAAATATATGTATTCTGCAGAAAATAGGATCAACGGCAGATATACCTGGAGCAATTCAAGTTACGATACCAACAATCAGCCAGCAGATTATGGGTTAGAACATTTAATGCTCCAAAGGCAGGATCTGATTTTTTCAAAGATTGATATGCTGTATTCAGAAATTTATGAGCGACGCAAGATAAAAGAAGCAAACTTGTACCGAATCAACCTTGATCAATGCTGCTTTAAGAATATGATTTATGCCAGGGGAGATCATCTCTGGGATAAGAATAGACTCGAACTTGAACACAATATTATCGATCTTGAGCAGGATAAAAGACGGGAAGAATCAAGCTATTTTAGGGACATTTCATTTATCCGTAAAGAGCTTCGTGAGTCTTTGATTGAAAAAAAAGAAGAAGAACAGAAGGCAAATCTGCTGATGAATCAGCAGGAGGAATCAACATGAATTGCGTAAACCGAAAAAATGTAAAAAAGCTTGTTGAGGATCCATTGAGCTTTGCAATGATGATGGACGATGAGCAGCTGGAACATGTCATTGTGACTTTTGTTTCGGTGCTTAACAAAAGAAAAACAGACCGAGGTGATTAGAATTAAAAAACGAATATTGAGCCCAACAGCCATAAACACATACCTGTCATGCCCCCAAAAATTTTATCTTAGATACATAAAAAAATTTCGAACCAAGCCATCCATTCACCTTATCCGTGGACAAATCGTTCATAAAACCCTGCATGAATTCCACAAAAATAACCCCGGTGTGTCCCCCACAACCCCCATCGGTCAGATACGCCGGCAGCTTTTAAAGATATTCAACCGTCAGTGGGATGCTGCAGAAGACAGGCTAAACTATCTTGGACTTACCAATGAGCAAATCGACTTTTATCATGATGACAGCGAGTTGATGTTGCTAAATTTTAGCCACTGGTTTTTAAAAAACAACATGCCTGCTCCGGATCTGACTGAAGCCAGAATAATGTCCCGAAATCTTGGACTGCTGGGGATCATTGATGCGGTTTTCGAAAAATCCGACAAGGTTATCCTGGTCGACTATAAAACTTCCAAACATGCCAAGATTACCGATGATACTTTGAGGCAGGCTGCCCTCTATTGTCTGCTTTATCACGACAGGTTTAAAAAAATTCCGGAGGCGGTTTGGATTCATTTTTTAAAAGAACCAGGAGACCCGATGCCCATTGGCGTTGATGAGCCGCTTTTAAATTATGCAAAAATCCTTATCGAATCGATTCGCAAAAAGACCCTGTTTGATAACAAGGCAGACTATCCTTGTACCTGTGGCGGGTACTGTACCAGGGATTTTATGAAACCTTAAAGATGGATCCGATAGAGGAAAAACTCAGACTGTTAAGACCATTTCTATCCCCGGAAAAGTGGGGATATCTTAGAGTTCAGTATGTTTTCGAAAAAAACTATAAAAAGAAAAAAGAGATTGAAAACCTGATCGATTTTTTAATCTCACAACATGTTGCCGGTCTTAAAACAGATCATATCCTGCTGCCACCGCCTGAAAAAGCAAAGCTTGCTGGCGATTATCCGATCGGCAATGTGCTTTATCCGGATAAACCATATGCTGCATTTGGTGTCAGGGAAAGCGAATGGCTGCGGCACTGTGGGATCTTCGGCAAGACCGGAAGCGGAAAGACCACCCTTGCAGTTCGAATTTTAAAACAGCTTTGTGCGCACAATAAATCGTTTTTAATTTTTGATTACAAACGAAATTACCGCGACCTTTTAAAGCATCCTGAATTTGAAAATGAAGAAATACTTATATTTACAGTGGGACGAAATGATGTGGTTCCGTTTTATTTTAATCCCAAACAACACCCAGAAGGGATGGAAGAATATGTTTGGATCAAGCAGCTTGCGCAGTTAATTGAAAAGGTATATCTGCTCGGTCCCGGTGCAAACGATGTGTTTATGGAAAGTGCGGACATGAGCACTTTTAAAGAGATGCAGGATCGGGTGTTAAGGCAGAGAAAAAAAGCAAGGGAGCTTCTATGGTGGGCCAGTGTCAAAAGGACCTTAAATGCCATAAATTATCCGGGTCTGGGTGAGATGGTCAACTGTATAAAAGGA
>CALLDL010000104.1 GCA_937998305.1 uncultured Desulfobacterales bacterium
CCCGGATCCGTTCCCCATACCTCAAGAATTTGACCCACTTCCAAACTTTTCATGGCTTTGGCTGTTTTTAAGGTCGGCATCGGACAGCTGATTCCTCTGACATCCAGGGTTTCATCCGGTTTGATTTTTGTGAGGTCCATATACGAATTCTCCTTTCGATATACTCAGATCAAAACGCATAGAAATGCTTTAAAGTTAGATAATAGTTATCAAGTGCGCAATTCGCAACCGCCTGTTCAGCGATGCCATAACTCTTTCTAACAGGGTTGAGAGGCGTAATTTAGAAACATTTGTTGCTCAACGCGTTCCCCCTGTTTTAATATGATAAAATCTTCCTCCAAATAAGGGCCGTAAAGAAGCTTGTTCAAATAACTTAAATCCCCTTGTATTTCTTCAAACTTCATGTTGAAAAAGTTGGCGTTTTCAACGGCTATTTGTCGAAGATGCCCGGGATTATTGGCTCCGGTGTTGATAAAAACGAAATGGCTGTAATTCTTCAGTTCTTCTTTCATCCCCCATACGGCTGTTTTTCGTCCCAGCCGCGGCGTATAATCATTTTCGATAATACCCAGCGGATCCTGGCCTTCATTAATCCAGCCGGCCGTCAAATAATAGGTGCCCGGCCGCTTTTTTAGCGCCTGGCGATACGCCGAGCAGGAACCCAGAAAGAATGCGATGCAGTCATGGCAACGGGGCACGATAAGCCCGGGTCCGCTGGCGATCACACCGGCGATGCCGTTTGAGCATAATCCATATCCCAGAACAATTTCGCCGGCCCGGGCGGCAACTTGTTCAATTTGATCCTGAACGAGGGATGGCATTTTTTGCGGGCAACGATGCAGGCCCTGGTCCAGATACCGAATTTCAATATTCGATTCTGGTTTGCGGAGCATTTCGAGCTCAGGTTCAAATATTCGGCAGGCGACTAAAACTCGAGGTTTATGATTCACAGAAAAGGACCCGAAAAATTCACTTTTTGATTACTTTACGGTAACACAGGTGCATTCAGCCAGATGGCAGACTTTACTTGAAACGCTACCCAATAGAAGCCCTTTAATTTTGCCAAGACCACGACTGCCGATGACAATCATATCGATATCGTTGTTTTTGGCAAATTGTATTATTTCTTCGGCGGGGTCACCACGAAAAACCATCGATTTGGCGATTTTTAATCCCATCTCCTGAATTTGTTTTTGGGCAGCCTTCATGATGCCTTCGCTGATGAGTTTGGCAGATACCTTGCCGATAGCGCCATTAATTTTTTCGCTCTCGATGTATTCGAGGATTTCAGGAGGAATATCCTTATCTTTGACGACATGAACAAGAAAAAGCTCTGAATTGTTCTGTTGGGCGACATCGGCAGCAAACAGTATGGCCTTTTTGGAATGCTCAGAGCCATCAAAGGGAATTAATATTTTCTTAACCATAGTGGTATTTTCCTATTGTTGTTTGGTTTCTATGCCAGTTCGCGTTCACCTGCCTCAAAGGCCTTCATGGATTCTTCTTCAACCTCAGCTTTGACATGTTCTCTTATTTCTACAAAGCGCTCGGTGGCCAGAACCCTAAAATCCCGGGGTCTTGGAATATCAACTTCAATTACGGCCTTAAATGTTCCCGGGCGGGTGGTCATGACAAAGATTCTATCCGCTAAAAAGACGGCTTCATCCAGATCATGCGTAATAAAAAAGATGGTTTTTTGGGTTAACTCGAAAACAGAGAGGAGATATTCGTGCATCAGGCCTTTGGATATATTGTCAAGCGCGCGGAAGGGCTCATCCAGGAGTAACACCTTCGGGTCATTGATGAGTGCTCTAATAATTTCCACCTGGCGCTTCATTCCTGAGGACAGATTGTCCGGATATAAGCGTTCTATCTCCTGGCTGAGTCCCAGACGATCCATTAACTCCCGGGCCTCTTTCACCGCTTCGTTAACCCGCATTTTGCCCTGCATCACGGGACCGTAGGTGATATTGCCCATAACTGTTTTCCAGGGGAAGAGGGCGCCTCCCTGAAAAACCACCATGCGATCCGCACCGGGCGATTGAACGATATCCGGCGCAGCAATCTTTTCTTCATCTAGATAAATGGCGCCGCCGGTGGCGTTGTCGAATCCGGCGATGGCATTCAACAGGGTCGTCTTGCCGCATCCGGACGGCCCCACCACCATGGCAAATTCGCCCGGCTGTATATCGGCATTGCAGTCCCGGCAGGCGTGTACATTGACACCTTCAGGGTCGTACACTTTCTCGACATGATCGATTAGAATCCTACCCTGTCTTTTTCCATCCGGTTTACTTTCCACAGTTTCCCTCACTTTTCCATCCGGTTAATCCGTATTGACCGGTTCTAATAATCCGGAAAGATCAACATCCACCTTACCGCTGGTGGTTGACGCCTTGACGGCTTCTTCATGTAGAAGCTCTAATGCTTCAGCTTTGATCTCCAGATATCGTTTCGAAGTCACCATGCTCCACTCACGGGGACGCGGCAAATCGACTTCGATTATTTTTTGTATTTTGGACGGTTTGTTGGTCATAATCAACAGGTTGTCTGCCAGGATGATGGCCTCATCCAGTTCGGAAGTAACAAATACATGGCTGGCATCTGTTTCTTCAAAGAGTTTTAGATAATACTCCTGCATGAGTTGCCGCGTCATGGCATCCAACCCTCTGAAGGGCTCGTCCATGAGCATGACCTTTGGCTGGTTTATGAGAGCGCGGGCCAATTCGGCCCGACGCTGCATGCCGCCACTCAGCTGGCTGGGGTATTTATCGCGAAAATCCTCCAGTCCCACCTTTGCCAATAGTTTCAAGGTTTCTTCATGGGCTTTTTCTTTGGTCATCACCTTGCGTGAAAGCGGACCGAACATCACATTTTCATAACAGGTCAGCCAGGGGTAGAGAGCTGTTTCCTGAAAAACGACCAAACGTTCCCAGTTCGGGCCGGTAATCGGTTGACCGTCCATTTTAACACGGCCAATATCAGGCCGTTCATACCCGGCGATCAAATTAATGATCGTTGTTTTGCCGCAGCCGGATGGACCAATCAAGACGGTTAATTTCCCGGGCTCAACCGTAAAAGAACAGTTCTTCAGGATTACAGTCTGATTTTTTTTGAATATCGCCATCTTGCCCACATTGTTAAAGATGACCTCGCTTCCTTGATTGCTGGTTGACATGCGCATTTCCTCCTAAAAAATCCGTTGCCACCGGGTGAAGTAGTTGCCGACCCAGGCGATGCCAATGGAGCAAATCGCCCCGCACAATCCAATGATACCCATGCCCAAAACGACGTGCGGATAGTCCATTACGGTATGATTGTACCAGACGTAGTAACCCATGCCCCCTTTGTTGGCCATCATTTCCGCTGCGACCACCAGGATCCAGGTAATTCCCATGGCGAGTTTCATCCCGGTGAAGATCTGGGGCATGGCGGCCGGCAAGATCACTTTCCACAACATTTGTCTTTTGTTAAGCCCGAATGACATGGCCGCCCGGGGCAGACGGATATCGACTTCGGAGATTCCCCCCATGGTGTTATAGACAACGGGGAAAAAGGCCCCGTAAAAAGTCAAAAAGATAATCTGAGACTCAATATGAACAAAGAACAACACGGTCGCCGGTATCCAGGCAATTGGCGGTATCGGGCGTACCATTTCAAATGCCGGAAAGATAAGGCCTTTTGCAACCTTTGAATATCCGATGGCCACGCCGATGGGAAAACCGATTAATATGCCCAGAAAAAATCCGGCCAAAACTCTGATGAAACTTTTAAGCATATTAACCAATACAACCTTGAACGGTGTTTCGAACAAGGCCATGAAGACGGCCTTGGGCGTAGGGATCTGCTGAAAATAGTCCACGGCAACGACAATCGCGCTCCAGAGGACCAGGAACAAAACAAAAGACATGATTTGTCTAAAAAGACTCCAATTGACGAATGTTCGAGAAATTTGCCGCCAAAATTGTGACTCAATAGTGGCTGTGTGATCAGACACAATGTTCTCCTCTCTATTTAGTAATGGATTCTTCCAGAGAGTCGGTGATGGAACGCCTCCACGGTATCAGACGAACGGTTAAATATCGAATCAGGACTGAAGATCCAAAACCGAGAATTCCGATGGCGATCATTCCGTTTACGATTAGCGGATATTGGATCAGGATATAGGCTTCCCAGATACGGTAACCCAGGCCCCATTTTCCGGTAATCATCTCTCCCACGACAGCCCCCATCCAACCGATACCCATGCCGATGGCGCATCCCGACGAGATGGACGGCAAGGCCCCGGGTAACACGACGTGCCAGAATATCTGTTTGGGGGAAGAGCCCAAACAACGTGCCGCTCTGAAATAGTCACGATCGATCATTTTTACGCCCACGATTGTGTTTAATAAAACCGGGAAAAAAGCATCGATGAAGGGAATGAAGGCGACACTCGCCTCCTGCCAGGGCAAAAGTAAAATGGCCAGGGGAAGATAAGCCGGCGCCGGAATCGGGCGCAGAAGCTCCAATGTCGGGAAGGTTAAATCGGAAAATATTTTCTTCCAGCCGATCATCAACCCCAGCGGAATGGCAATAATATAGGCGGCCAATACACCGCCAAGGACCCGCAGGGTGGTTGCTCCCGCGTCCATCCAGAAAACATGGGTGCTGACCCAGGCGATACCTTCTTCCAATACTTCGGCCGGGCTGGGGAACAGCACAAAGCGGTAGACCTCAAAATGTACCAGCAGGCCCCAGGCTATAAACACAAGCAGTACGGATGTCGTTCCCAGGATCGTCGTTTGGCTAAAAATTTTGGATTTTATCGTCGGCGGTTGCCAAACAAAATCAAGGGCTTCTTCATTTGCATTAGACATAACGGTTTCCTTTTAAGGCAAGCGCAATTTGTCTTGAAAGATATCCTCTTATGGTCCGAAGGGAGGATGATTTACACATCCTCCCTTTGAGGATCTTCAGGATAGTTACTTTTGACTCGAGCCCTTATTTATAAAAACTGCTGTCAGCCCAATCAGCTGCCTTAAAATGCTTTTTGAGGAACTTCTTTTCATA
>CALLDL010000105.1 GCA_937998305.1 uncultured Desulfobacterales bacterium
CGGAAAGGTCTTGTCCAACTGGGACATCAGACCTCCGATGGCCGGCGACTTCTCAACAAGATGTACATAAAATCCCGAATCAGCCAAATCTAAAGCAGATTGCATCCCGGTAATGCCACCGCCTACAACCAGCACTGATCCTGTTTTTTCATTTGACATTTTCTACTCCTGATTTAAAAAAGATGTGATTTCCGTAATATCGATCTGATTCATGTGGATTCCTAATGCTTCTTCATCGATACCCAAACATAGACCGAGAAGTTGTGGATAGACGAGTGAAGCAATGGCCTCATCGCCATTTCGAGATATCATCATTTTCTGAACATGGTCAAATTGCAGTTGACAATATGGACAGGCGGCGCACAAGTAATCAACGCCGGCTTTCTTTGAGTTTGCCAGTTTTTTTGCCGTTACGTTCATGGAAAGATCATCATTCACACCCATTACCGGCGCTCCGCAACAGTCCAGTTTGCTGTTATAATCGATGCTTTGGGCACCCGTCACCTCCACCAGTTTATCAAATAGAGAAGGCGCTATGGGGTCATCAAACTGAGTCACCTTACTCGGCCGCAATGCATGGCATCCATAATGGGTTGCTATCTTGAGTTCTTTATAAGATTGGGAGATATGGCTTTTTATCTCATCGAGCCCAACATCATGATACAGTACGGAAAGAAAATGTTTGATCTCAAATTTACCTTCATACTGTAGACCTTTTTGCGCCAGGGCTTGTTTGATCTCTTCCTGAAGACCGCCTTCTTCCTTTAAGAAATGCTCGGTTTCCTTCAGGCTGCCGAAACAACACTTGCACAGCGCCATGATGTTTAAGCCCAATTTTTCAGCTGTTGCCAAGTTCTCCGATGCACTGAGAAGATATGCTTTCTGGTCCAAATTGTGTACGGGATAACCGCAGCATTTAAAGTCCCGGCTATCGACAAGTTGAACACCAAGCTTTTGCATCACCGCTCTTGCAGCGCTTTCATACTGAACAACTCTGGCAGGTATATTACATCCTAAAAATAACGCGTATTTCATAATGATATCCTTTTCATTATGTCATGTTGGATTCTTCAAACTGCTTCTGAAGGTGCAGCATCTTCCTCTAAAGGTAGGCTTGCTGACTCTGAAACTTCTGCCTCTTCTTCCGACGGTCTACATGCATTTTTAATGGCAAGATTTTTTAAGTGATAGAGAACATCCGTCACCTTCACATTCTGCGGGCAGTGCTCCTGGCATTGATAACAGGTCAAACAATCCCACAGCATCTGTGGACCGGTAGCCATTTCGGTCAGACCCAATCCGAGACAATTCATGATTTGATGGGGTAGCAGACCCAGGATCTCCTGGGGGTTCTCATAGTTCATCACAGTCGGACACACCGTGGTACAGGTTTGACATCCAAAACAATGGGAAAATGTGTCGGCACCCGGCAATTGACTCGACACATCTATTTCTCTGTCTGAAAGCGAAATCGGCTTGGTTTTGTCCATTACCTGCTTAAAATTGCAGGCAACCGCACGATTCGCTGTTTCAATGGGTTTGCGATATTCATCAGCAGAAATGTTGTTTCGATTCAACCCGCGATAAAAGGAAAACGGAGACAGCGTCAAAAGTTCCGGCAGTCCTCTTTGAATCAGATCCTCGCGAACATTGAACCACAATTCCTTAAGGTTGATGCCGGACGGACAGACCACCGTGCACCGATCACAGTTCGTGCAGAGATAAACACCTTCCTGAATGGCATGCAGTTTATCGTCGGAGAGATCTTTTCCTTTGGCCAGGACCTTTAGAAACGTCATTTTTTCTGAGGGCAGGATATATTCATTGCCCAGAACATCAAAGGATGTCGACGCAGAACACCGCAGGCTGCATGTACCGCAATGTGTACAGGCATCCAGTTCCATGACCTGTCGCGTGACAACATTCGCAGGGTCCGCTGTTTCCTTTTCCATAACCGCATTGGCAAGCAGGCTCACCGGTGTGGATATGATGTGAAACATCTTGGAAAAGGGAAGATAGGCCATACCGATAAAACATGCCAAAAAATGAATATACCACAGGATGTTTGCCGCATCCACATTATCCAGTGTCAGAGCCATCGGTTTTATTGTTTTGGCAACTGCATAACCCGTAAACGCCCACCCTGGAGGAGAATGACATTCGGCACAATTGGCCTCGTGACTTTCCAGACCCTGTTCCAATATCTCCGCTTCAAATGGACCTTGCACATTTGGAGAAACAGTGTCAAATTTCTCTACCCAGTAACTTTCAAGGGCTTCGATTTCTTCGGCATCATCCTCTGCATCAAGACTTGCATAATCTTCAATCATGTCCTGAAATGCCGTATGAGACGTAATTTTAACGCCTTCCAGAAGAATACCCGAAAAGATAATCACCATCACAATGAATATTGCATAGAAATCCATGCCGCTGGTTTTAAGGCGCGGCACTTTTATAATGAATCGTCGAAATATCGCGATACCGATACCGACCACCACCATGAACCCGAAAAGATCTCTTAAAAACATAAATGGATTGACGGTTGAATAATAATCGGAAAAGAGCTTTGCAGAGATAAAGTTTTCCAAGGCATGCATCAAAAGTAGGAGCATAAATCCGCCATACAGGAGCATGTGCATCATCCAGCGCAGAAAATCTTCTTTCAAAATCTTTTTTTGCAACACAACATCGAGAATAAAGGCTTTGATAAGGAGTAAAATTTTTGAGCTGAAAATAACACCGACAGTTCCTTTGATGGCTGCCGAAAATCTCTGAGAGGGCGTGTAGTCCTGAGCTGAAATGCCGATTTTCAGTGAAAACCAGGTATAAACCTTATAGATCAGCCCCAGGATAAAAATACCGAGGGAAATATAAAGAAGCACATTAAAAACCATTTAATAGACCTCCAGAATTTTGCTTAAAGGATAGATGGTCTTAAACACCGTTACGGCCTCGATCCTTGATTATTGAATCATGGATTCCAAGAGATTTTTAATATAAAGTACCAGTAATTTTGTCAAATGATAAATGTGGATTCCTTAAAATAATGTCCAGGCTTTTTGCGAAATAGCTCATAACAAATGAACGAATTAGATGGGGTCGTAAAGTGGTCAAATGGGTCGAATGTTTTAATTGACAATATTATAGTTATAAAACGGCCTCAATCTCCTCGGCGATTCTAAGGGCGGCCTCTTTGGGATTGTTTGCATCTCTGATGGGACGGCCGATCACAAGATAATCCGATCCGTTTTTAACCGCAATTGCCGGTGTAACAACACGTTTTTGATCATGCGTTTCCATTTCATCCCAATTGGGACGTATCCCCGGAGTCACCGCTATAAAATCCCGACCCAAGGTCTTTTTAATCACCTTTACTTCCCGTCCGGAACAGACGATACCGACACAGCCCGCAGCTTTGGCTTTGGCCGCTCTGTCAACTACGAGTCTCATAAGATCCTCATAAAACACCTTTTTAAACCCGACGGCCTTAATGTCTTCGCTGGATATGCTGGTTAAAACCGTAACACCGAGAACACCGACCCTACCCTTAGCACCGCTAACCGCAGCTTCAAGCATCCTAATCGTCTCTCCGCAATGGACCGTCGTAAATGCAACGCCCAGATCTGCGATACGTTTCATGGCACGTAAAACAGTTGCCGGAATATCATGAAGTTTTAGATCCAAAAACACATCCGCATTTCCTGACGCTTTAATGAAATCAATAAGTCCCGGCCCGGATCGGATAAAAAGTTCCAACCCCACCTTGAACATGCCCACCGATTCTGACAGTAGTTCAACATATTCCTTGGCCGCCTTCTCTGTCGGAACATCCAGTGGAAAAATAATATAATCTTTAGCTCGCTTCATCTTTTAACCATTCGCCTTAAATGTAACCTAAATTGAGTGTTTCAAATTATGCCATTGTATCTTCAATAAACCAAATCCTATTTTGCAATAATTTCCAAAGCGCCGGGTACCGTTTTGACGACTACCGGCAGCATCCCGGGCTGTTCTCCATCCACTTCAAGAAGCACCTGGTCATCCGATATCGCTGCCATTTTTTTGCACGTCTGGGTAATAACTTTGCCAATGTCGTATATCCGTCCGTTATAAAGTTTCGACAGATTTAAAAACACTTCAGGAATTGTCAAATCTCCAATGATTGTAACGTGTAACAGACCGTCGCAAACAGAAGCATCCGGAGCGACCCACATACCGCCACCATGATACTGACCATTAGCGACAACCACGTTCCAGACAGAAACTTCTTTTTCAAAACTTCCGTCAATAAGAATCCGTATGCTTTTGGTACCGTATAAAAAAATTGAAATAAGCGTTGCCCACATAAATGAAACAAACGGTCCCAATGCTTTGGTCGCTCGATTGACCCGTTGGGCAACTTCACCCCCCAGGCCGAAACTGGTGATATTATGGAAATATCGGCAGCGATCGCGGCCTTTGTGACTTTTAAAAAAAAGGACTCCCAAATCTATACTGCGCGTGTGGCCTGAAGCAATCAAATCCATAGCCTGTTCGATGTCTTGTGGTATTGAAACGGTTCTGACAAAATCGCATCCGGTGCCGTTCGGGATAAAACCCAGCATCACATCCGATCGAATCGATTTTTCATGCATCATGATACCGTTTACAACCTCGTTCAATGTTCCGTCTCCCCCCACACAGACGAGAAGTCTTGCCTTTTCAGAAACGGCCTTTTTGGCGAATATGACTGCATCTCCAGGTCCTTTTGTCATATAAGCTTCAAAAGGACCCAGTCGATCTTTAGCAAGTGCCTCAACAAACGGCCAGATTGATCCTGTTGAATCGTTTCCGGCATGCGGGTTGACGATAAAAGCGGTTTTCGACAAAGCTGTACATGGCCTCCATCAATACGGTTAAACCTGTTGCCCGTCGGCCCGTTATCAACTTGACCCACAACTAAAAACGAGAAAACCGGACAACTAGCAAACCATTTATTATCAAATATTTATCAGTTTATACCAAAATCTATCGCTAAAAAATACACATAATCCACAGTTACAGAACTACATAACGCATAATTTTCCATCCTTAAAGAAAATTTTCAACACGTATTTCACATTCATAATAAATCTATTGAAATAACAGACGTTAAAATGCTATGAAATCTATTCTGTCTAAAAGACCGGTTTTAAAATTTGAAACAACTTTTGGGGAAAAAATGAACATCACCGAAAACCAACAAACGCTTTTACGAATGATTCCCGGGGTGGATTCTATTCTCGAGGTTGCAAAAGCGGATACTTTTTTTGACCATGTTCCAAAATCTGTGCTAATCCGTTCGATCCGCTTTGTTGTTGAAAACCTCCGAATGGTAATTTTGGACGATCAGCAGGATATTACGGAAGCAGAACTCTCTAATTCCGAAATCCTCAATAAAATAAAAAAAAGCGTCCATAAAATGATGACACCAAAACTGATCCGTATTATCAATGCCACCGGTGTCGTTATCCATACCAACCTTGGCCGCTCATTGCTTGCCGATGATGCCATTGAAAATCTTTTAACCATTGCAGGCAGATATTCCAATTTAGAGTTTGATTTATCAAAAGGGGCCCGGGGATCCAGGTACAGCATCGTTGAAGACATCCTTTGTGAAATCAGTGGCGCTGAATCCGCCATGGTGGTCAACAACAATGCCGGCGCCGTCTTCCTTTCTTTAGAAACCATCGCCAAAGGCAAAAAAGTGATCGTTTCAAGGGGAGAGCTCGTGGAAATCGGCGGATCTTTCAGAATCCCTGATGTAATGGCCAAGAGCGGGGGAATCTTAAAAGAGGTCGGTGCCACAAACCGTACCCATCTTAAAGACTACGAAAACGCCATCGAGAACGACACGGCCCTTCTTTTAAAGGTCCATACAAGCAATTACAGCATTGTCGGATTTGCCGCCGATGTTTCTCTTGAGGAACTGGTCGATCTCGGCGCAAAATATAAGATCCCGGTGATGGAAGATCTTGGCAGTGGCACCTTTGTAGATTTTTCAAAATACGGCCTGTTAAAAGAACCCACGGTTCAGGAATCGGTGAAATCGGGCGCAGACATCGTATCTTTCAGCGGAGATAAACTTCTTGGCGGACCCCAGGCAGGTATCATTGTCGGAAAAAATAATATCATTGAAAAAATCAAAAAAAATCCTATCAACAGAGCACTTCGTATCGACAAACTCACCCTTGCCGCACTTGAAAGTACATTACGACATTACAGAAACATAGAAAAAGGAATGGATGACATTCCGACCTTACGCCTGATGACGCTTCCCCTTGACCACATTGAATCAAACGCTAAAACACTTTTTGGTATGCTCGAGAACATTGGCGATCAAAGATTGTCAGCAGATCTCATCGATATATTCTCAAGGCCCGGCGGTGGCTCACTTCCGCTTTTAAAACTCCCCAGTAAAGGCGTGGGGGTTAAAGTACAAGGAATTTCAGCCAATGCCGTAGAAAAACAGATGCGGAACAATGAATGCCCCATTATTGGCAGAATAGAAGAAGATCTCTTTATCATGGATCTTAGAACCATACTTGATGATGAACTGCAACTCATTGAAAATGCTTTTAGACATATGCTGAAAAAGGCCGGATCATGACCCACCAAAAGACAAAATTATTTCACAACCGCTCTTCCAGTAAAGAGTTTCTCCTTTACAAAACAGATGCTAAGCCCAAAAAAGATACGGCTGAGGCCCTCTCATCGGTTGAAACGAACAGAATTTTAAAAGCACTCCCGGATATTCTGGTCGGAAAAACCTTTATCGAAAACGCCTTGGCCCGATTCGAAACCTCAGAAAAATTTGAATCCATGGTCATCAAAATTGATCGCCTAAATCATGAAGGTTCCGAAACAGCCGGTAACGACCAAATTGACATCTGGCTTGATGTGGCTAACGTTATTGATACCATATGCAGGCGTGAAAAGGGGATGTGGGGACGGCTTGACCAGGGAATGCTCGGATGTTTCTTCTCCCCGAAAAATCAAACGTCTTCTTTGGAATTTGCCAAAAAAATAAAAAAAATCCTTTCAGAATCTACAGATGAAACCATTTCCATCGGAATTGCCTCATATCCAACGCTTAGCTTCACTAGAAGTCAAATCATTGACAATGCCGGAAAAGCGCTTGATCATGCTGCATTCTTTGGCCCTGATAGTATCGTTTCCTTTGATGCCGTAAGCTTAAACATCAGCGGAGACAACCTGTATCAAAAAGGAGATATCGACGGCGCCATTGCGGAATTAGAAACAGCTCTCTTGCTCGACCTTTCAGATGTCAACATTCGCAACAGTCTGGGTGTATGTTATGGTATTATAGGTGATTACAAGAAAGCGTTGAAAGAATTTGAAGAGGCCCTTAAACTTGATCCCGATGAGGTTATGGCCCTATACAACATCGGTTTGGTAAAAATGTTGACCGGCAAAAACTCTGAAGCGCTAAAA
The DNA here is from genome assembly GCA_937998305.1 of uncultured Desulfobacterales bacterium. Lineage (GTDB taxonomy): Bacteria > Desulfobacterota > Desulfobacteria > Desulfobacterales > UBA11574 > UBA11574. The sequence continues at coordinate 7,474 of CALLDL010000105.1, forward strand.
TATTTTCTGGATGCAGACAAGAAAAAAGAAGAAGATATTTTTGAGGTTGATTTCCAAATCGGAAGGGTTTATCTGGACATGGGAAAATCGGAAATGGCAAAAGAATTCCTCGAAAAGGCTGTAAAATTGAATCCGGAGTCATGGTCTGCTCTGCATTCTTTGGGTGAATGCTGCACTGCCTTGAATATGACAGATGAAGCGATTTCAGCCTATAAAAAGGCCATTCGACAAAACCCGAATGATGCCGAATCGTTATCAGCCTTAGGTTGCCTGTTTGACCTTTTGGGTGAAAATCCCGAAATTACGACGATCTTTTGCCAGCAGAGTATCGATATTGAACCCGAAAATGGCCTTTATCGATACCGGCTTGGCAGCCTTTACCTTAAAAGAAATCAACTTGAAGACGCCTTAATACAGTTCCAAAAGGCTCACGAGCTGGGATACGACGCTAAGAAAATGATTAAAAAGATAAAAAAATTGATTAAGGACTCATGATACAGGATACAGGGGTCAGGGTATCATTAACTTAAAGAAAATGGTGGTTTAGCAATGAAGAAAATCATCCTGAATACACTTAAAGAGAGCGTCAACGTCAAAGACCGATTCATAAAAGAAAACATCGATCTCATTCAAAGGGCAGCGGACATCCTCGCCTCGTGTATTACCTCCGGTCACAAAATCCTACTCTTTGGTAATGGGGGGAGTGCAGCAGATGCCCAGCATATCGCCGCTGAATTCGTCAACCGGTTCCAGGTCGAACGGCCGCCGCTTGCAGCTCTGGCATTGACCACCGATACATCCATCATCACCAGCATCGGAAACGACTACCATTTTGATGACATATTCTTCAAACAAATTTTAGCTCTGGGAAGAAAGGACGATATCGCCATCGGGATCAGCACCAGCGGCAACTCCAAAAATGTTATCAAAGCCGTTCACGCAGCAAAAAATATCGGGATCTTCACCATTGGATTCACCGGTCGTGATGGTGAACTGGCCGAGTGCGCAGATCATGTTTTTTCTGTAAAGTCAGGAGTAACTGCAAGGATCCAGGAAGCCCACGCCATATTGGGTCATATCTTGTGCGACCTTGTGGACCGGATTTTGTTTCCGGAAAAGTTCGGCGAATAAAAAAATGAACGCACAAATGTTACAAAACAATAGTGATAGATATGCCACAAAAATTTAAGCCGATAGATTTGAGTGGGGTCAAAACATACCCGCTTTCCCAACGAAAAAGCAAAGTATCCACCGCCGCCTTTGCAAAAACATGGCAAAAAGGATCTAACTTTAAGGACTTCCTTGACCGGCTTCCGGATATACTTGCCGGGAATCATCTTAAAACCGTAATCTCATCTACCGTAAAAGCGTTTCGAGAGAATAAAACCATCGTTTTTGCCATGGGAGCACATGTAATTAAAGTGGGCCTAAACCCCATTGTTATCGATCTCATGGAGCGCGGGATTATCACGGCTGTCGCTATGAATGGTGCCGGAATTATTCATGATCTTGAACTGGCCATGGCGGGACAAACATCAGAGGATGTATCCGCATCCATCAAAAACGGCACCTTTGGCATGGCCCATGAAACAGGTGCTTTTTTATGTGACGCCATCTGTCGCGCCGGAAAAACATCCAGCGGACTCGGGGAAACTATCGGGGCCGCAATGATCGAAAAAAAACTTGCTTATTTAGAACATAGCATCCTTGCTGCAGGCCTCCGGCTCGGTATACCCGTAACGGTTCATGTGGCATTTGGAACCGATATTATTCATATGCATCCAGAGTTTGATGCAAAAGCAACCGGTGAAACCACCCACAGAGATTTTCGAACCTTCGCATCCGTGGTGAGTACACTTGAAAAGGGCGTTTATTTCAATGTCGGATCAGCAGTCATACTGCCGGAGGTTTTTCTAAAAGCAGTAACATTGGCACGGAATTTAGGACATCAATTGAATGATTTCACCACAGTGAACATGGATTTCATCCGGCAATACCGTCCTATGACCAATGTGGTGAATCGGCCTACTGCCGACGGTGGTCAGGGATTCCACTTGACGGGCCATCATGAAATTATGCTACCGCTCATTGCTGCCGGGATTATCGAGGAAATCAAATAGCTTATATTCACCATCAGAAACAACAATTGGTTGATTTAACCCTATATATGATTATTTTATTCATTCATGCCGTATTTTAATGCGCCGATGAAACATCTGGCCTTAAAAAAATGATTTTGATTTTTTACATGTTTATCAAAATTTGAGTACAAGTCATCTCAAAAATGCAGATTACGTTCAAGGACAAGGCGCGAGCCGATGAAAAAGCGGAGCATGCATGGGAGTATGTGAGCATTTTGAAGAGGCTCGTTGTAAATCCCGTCATGCGGGGCAACACCGTAATTGAGCGTTAGATGTATTTTTGAGATGGCTTGTAAATAAATTAAGGAGCAATAAATAATGCCGATTTATGAATACCATTGCGATAAATGCAATAAAGATTTTGAGTGCCTGGTTTTAGGGAACGAACAACCCGATTGCCCTTCATGCAATAGTAAAAAAGTGAAAAAATTGATGTCTGCATCTTCCTTTTTCAGTAAGGGTGGACATGGACAAACCGTTAAAGCTGCTGCCGGAGCATCATCATGCACCGGATGTGCAGCAACCAGCTGCACGAGCTGTGATCCCTGATGGACAAAACACTTAAAATTGGAACCAGAGGAAGTAAACTCGCCCTCTGGCAGGCAAACTGGGTCAAATCAGCCCTTGAGGCCGAAGATTCTTCCCTTTCTATCGAACTGGTAATAATAAAGACAAAAGGAGACAAGATTCTCGATGTGCCCCTTGCCAAAGTTGGCGGCAAAGGTCTTTTTGTCAAAGAAATCGAAGACGCACTTCTAAAAGGCAGAATAGACCTTGCTGTTCACAGCATGAAGGATATGCCGGGTGAAATACCGAAAGGGTTATGTATCGGCGCAATCCCTGAGCGAGAAATTCCTCAAGATGTTCTGATTTCCAGAAACAAAAAGCGCCTTTCAAAACTGGGTCCTGGCGCCAAAATCGGTACCAGCAGCCTTCGGCGCAAGGCACAGCTTCTTCATGCCAGACCGGATCTGGTCGTATTGCCTCTAAGAGGGAATCTTGATACGCGTCTTAAGAAGCTCGAAACTGAAAATTTTGATGCCATCATCCTGGCGGCGGCGGGTGTCAAACGCCTGGGACTTGAAAACAGAATAACCGAATACCTGGATGAAAACATCATGCTCCCGGCAGTCGGTCAGGGTGCCCTTTGCATCGAGGTCAGACAAAATGACCCTCTGGTTGAACCGATTGTCGCCACCCTTGAACATCCGCAAACACGGGCGGTAATTTTGGGTGAGCGCGCATTTTTAAACCTCCTTGAGGGCGGCTGCCAGGTACCCATTGCCGCTTATGGAAAGATCGATAAAAACACATTTACGCTTTCCGGCCTTGTGGCCACTATTGACGGTAGAACCCTCATTAAGGAAACCTTTTCGGGTCCTGAGAATTCATCCGAGATAATCGGTGTAGAACTTGCTGAGCGCCTTATTTCAATGGGGGCAAAAACAATAATGGATAATCTTAAAGCGGATCTAAATATAAACCATGAAAGGTAAAGTCTATCTTGTCGGTGCCGGGCCCGGTGATCCGGGGCTGATTACTGTTAAGGGGTTGGAATGTATCAAACAGGCAGACGTTCTCATTTATGATTTTCTTGCATCCTCAGTTTTATTAAAACATGCTTCGGAAAGTGCAGAGGTCATCTATGTCGGGAAAAAGGGAAGTGATCATACTTTTTCCCAAAACTACATCAACGCCCTTATCGTTGAAAAGGCCAAAAACGGATTAACCGTGATTCGGCTCAAGGGAGGTGATCCCTTTATATTTGGCCGTGGTGGCGAAGAAGCAGAGGTGCTGATCAATGAAAAAATCCCTTTTGAAATTGTACCCGGTGTCACGTCGGCCATCGCAGCACCGGCCTATGCCGGAATCCCGCTGACGCATAGAAAATACACCTCTACACTTGCTTTTGTCACCGGCCATGAAGATCCTACAAAAAAAGAATCAAATATCGACTGGGCATCACTTGCCAGAGGGATCGGGACCATTGTTTTTCTAATGGGGGTCAAGAACCTGCCACAGATAACCGACCGCCTTATGAGCCACGGCATGCCCCCCGATACGCCCGTAGCCCTTGTCCGTTGGGGGACGACGGCCAGGCAATTCACCGTCACCGGAACCCTCGACACCATCGCCGAACGTGCAAAAGCCACCGGACTTAAACCACCGGCCATCATTGTTGTGGGCCATGTTGTAAAGTTAAGAGAAACCATGAAATGGTATGAAAACCGGCCTTTGATGGGACGAAGTATAGTGGTTACCCGATCCAGGGAACAGGCCAGCGACTTGGTCAAACGTCTTTCCGATCTCGGTGCAGAGTGTTTGGAATGCCCGACGATAACGGTTGTCCCGCCGGATGATTTAAAGCCCTTAGACATGGCCATTGAAAATCTTTCTTCTTATGACTGGCTGATGTTTACCAGCGTCAACGGCGTTAATTTCTTTTTTAATCGCCTTTTTGAAAAAAACAACGATGTCCGCGCCTTAAACAATATCCACACCGCGGTAATCGGTCCTGCAACTGCAAAAAGGCTTTTCGATTTTGGACTCAAAAGCGATATTATCCCCGAAAGCTACAGAGGTGAGTCTGTTGTCAAGGCATTTGCAAGAAAAGATATCAGTGGGAAAAGAATACTGCTGCCACGTGCAAAAGAAGCAAGACAGGTATTGCCTTTAGAGCTGAGAAAAATGGGAGCTGTTGTTGATGATATCACAGCATACTGTAACCAGGCGGTTAAGGACGACGCTGATATCGTTTTAAAACGACTTAAAGAACGCACCATAGATATGATAACATTCACAAGTTCATCCACCGTAAAAAACTTTCGTGCCCTTCTTCCATCAGAAGGGTTGAAACGCCTGATGCAGGGCGTCTCCATTGCAAGCATTGGCCCTATCACGGCTGATACCGCCAGGGATCTGGGATTTGATGTTCATATCGTTGCCGAATCATACACCATTGTTGGACTATGTGAGGCTATTCAACAATATTATCACCCAAGCTGAGCGTTTCAAATTTTAAAAAAGGATAAAATATCTTTTATTTTTAATGAAGTATCTTTATTTCTATTTTTAAATTTGAAACCCTTCGGGATTACCGATCTTACCGCATCTACTGCGTCAGATGCCGTCCCGCATAGCTGACTATAGCGGGACGACATCTTCCTTGTATCTGCGGCAACCTCGACAATCGCTCAACTTAGGTATCATAAGGCTAAAGTGTTACTAAATATTTTTTGGGAGAAAAAATGACAACACACACACACAATCATGTTGAAACATATAAAGGTCTCGTGGGGATTGGTTTCGACCGAGAAACAGATGAAAATACGATTATTTATTATCTTCAGAAATTCTCCGATGACACGCTCATGAAAGAATTGATAACGAGACTATCCAATGAAGAGCTGGAAGAAATTTTTTCTCTGCTGACACGGGTCCTTAAGAAACATCTTAAGGATCCAGAGTATCACCGCCTTTTTCTAAAAGATAATCATCCATAAAATCGGGAGTAAGGTAATGTTCACCGAAAAACAGCTGGATAGGTATGCAGATGCGTTACTGTGGGGGCTTAAAACTGCCAGAACCAAAAAATTTAAAAAAAATGACATTGTGCTTATCCGTTATGATATGCCCGCTGTCCGACTTGCCGAAATTGTTTATTCAAAACTTATGGATATGGGAATTCATCCTGTCCAGCGCACAAACCCCACCGCAAATATGGAGCAAAACTTTTTTGAACAAGCAAACAACAAGCAGGTTGTTTTCCAGCCGCCCGGTGAAAAAGAACTTTTTAACCGTTTAAACGGCGGCATTTTTCTATATGCGCCTGAATCCATAACACACTTGAGTCATATAGATCCAAAAAAGATCGGCAAAGCTGCCGTGGCTCGAAAATATTTGCGTGATATACTCGATGCCCGGGATCAGGCCGGTGATTTCGGATGGACCCTGTGCGCCTTTCCCACAAAAGAATTGGCCAGACATGCCAAACTTTCTATGAAGGCCTATGCAGCCCAAATCGTAAACGCATGCTTTCTCAACAGAATTTCACCGGTTTCGCATTGGCAAGATATTTTTCATAGCGCAACATCCATTAAAAAGTGGCTCAACAGCATGAATGTGAAAGCCTATCATGTTGAATCAGAAAATGTAGATCTCATGATAACACCGGGAGAAAAAAGGAAATGGATCGGCATTTCAGGCCATAATATCCCGAGCTTTGAGATATTTCTTTCACCGGACTGGAGGGGCACCCGGGGGATATACTTTTCAAATCAGCCCTCATTTCGAAGCGGCAACTATGTAAAAGGGGTAAGGCTTGAATTTAAAAAAGGCGCTGTGGTCAAAGTCAAAGCACAAAAGGGAGAGAATTTTGTCATTAAACAGCTCTCAATGGATAAAGGCGCCAACAAGGTGGGTGAATTTTCCTTAACAGACAAAAGGTTCTCAAGGATCAACACCTTCATGGCAAACACACTTTTTGATGAGAACTATGGTGGTAGATACGGAAACTGCCATCTTGCATTGGGTTCTTCTTATGCTGATACATATAACGGAAATCCAAAAGAATTGACCAAAGAGAAAAAGAAAAACCTCGGTTTCAATGACTCAGCCCTCCACTGGGACCTCGTCAATACTGAAAAGAAGAAGGTTACCGCCCATCTTGCATCCGGCAAAAAGGTGACCATCTATGAAAACGGCAGGTTTGCAATCTAAGTCTCAATTATTTCAGGAGACGGGATGTTTTCATTTGTTGAACGGCATAGCCGTTATTTATAAAATCGCGAAGCGATTTTATACCTTGTATTTACCAAAGTCCTCAGGAGAAAGGTTTTCAAGATATTCCGCCCATTTTTTACCATCTTCGCTCTTATTTAAGACTTCAAAATCACCTTCGACCATCTGAGATTTATCAAAAATTTTATCATCCACATAAATCGGCGCACCAAACCGAAGGGCGATGGCAATCGCATCGCTTGGACGGGCATCCATGTCAAAACTTTTATCTTCTGATACAAAATATATTCTGGCATAAAATGTGTTATCTTTTAAATCACACACTTCAACCTTGGATACCACCATCTCCATATTGTCCATAAAATTTTTAAAAAGGTCATGAGTCATGGGACGGTCGAATTTGACATCTCTGAGCGCTGATGCAATGGATGTCGCTTCGAGTAAGCCGATCCATATCGGCACCGCCTGATCACCTTTAACAGACTTTAAAATAATTATCGGCGTGTTTGAAGTTGGATCTATTGCCATACTTGCTATGTTTACTTCATGCAACATAACTCTTTTCTCCTCTCAAATCAAAAGAAGTTGGTTCTTTGCCGTTTGTTTCGCCCCACAGTGAATGGGAAAATGTCTGTAAAATTCTGACATTAACCAATCGACCCATCACGTTTTTAGTACAGGAATCCGTGTCATCACTATTGTAAAAGTTTACAATTTTGTTTGTTGATGTACGGCCTGTCCACTGAACATCCTGACTGATGTTTTGTTTATTGATTTGGTTCTGTTTTTTGCTGAAACCTTCCACAAGGACCAACTGTATCGAGTCTTTTAGTGTTTTATTTTTACGGGTTGTGAATTGATCTTGCAGATCCAGAACCTGCTGTAATCTTTGTTTTTTCTCATTTTTCAGGATTTTGCCCACAAATCGGGCGGCTGAAGCATTTGGGCGATCAGAATATTTAAAGGCAAACAATCCGTCAAATTTCACCGTCTTAATCAAATCCAGGGTTTCCTGAAAATCCGTTTTTGTTTCTCCTGGAAAACCCACGATTATATCAGACGTAATTGCAATGTCAGGACAAGTATTACGCAGTTTATCAACTTTTTCAAGATATATCTCCCGTGTATATTTCCGGTTCATTCTTTTTAGAATCCTGTTTGAACCCGATTGTATCGGCAAATGAATATGATGACACAATTTGTATAGATCCTTAAAAGCATGGATAAGATTTTCCGAAAGATCTTTTGGATGTGAGGTGGTAAACCGGATTCTCAAAAGTCCGTCAATGTCGTTAATACGACGTAAAAGCTCGGGAAATGTGCAAAGACCTTCTTTCATCCCATAGCTGTTAACGTTCTGGCCAAGCAAGGTCACTTCTCGAACCCCTGATTCAACAAGCCTGTGGATTTCGTTGATAATATTTTTCGGGTCCCTGCTGGTTTCCCTACCCCGAACATAAGGAACGACGCAGTAAGTGCAATAATTATCACATCCTTGCATAATCGTCACAAATCGCGACACCTCTCCTTTATCAACCTCATTTGTGACAAAATCCAACTCTTTAATTTGATCCGACATTTCAATGTCGACAATACGACATTTCTTAGACAAAATAGCCTGTATGGCACCGGGCAGCCGGTCAATAGCGTTTGTCCCGAAAACAAGATCAAGATACGGCGCACGCTCTAAAATCTTTGCACCTTCCTGCTGCGCCACACACCCGCCCACCCCGATGATCAGATCAGGTCTTTTTTTCTTCAGACCGGCCAGCCGTCCTAAAAAACTAAACACTTTCTGCTCGGCTTTTTCCCGGATGGCACATGTATTCACAATAATCAGATCCGCCTTCTCTAAAAATGGGGTCATTTCATATTGTAAAGACTTTAGCCCCCTGGCGATTTGTTCGGAGTCATAAACATTCATCTGACAACCGATGGTATTAATGTATAAATATTTTGTTTCCATCTTTTGTAATAATTCAATCCTTTGAAACAAATCTATTTCAAAGAAGCTTCAGGTACAAACGGCGGTAATGTTTTCAAAAGGCTAAAGTGTTTCCAACTTTTTTATAAATGATATTTTACGGAATCATCGATGATAATGTCTTTTTTAAGATCCTGCAAAACTGCTTCAACGTCACCTTCGCAACCTGGAGCGATTCGAAGCATTACGATACCCTGATGGGCATTGATGGTGGTTAATGTTGCAATACCGTCATATGCCTCTAAAATAAATTTTAGAAAACAGATTTCTCTGCGATCAATGCGAAGATATTTTTTTAGGGTTTCCAAAATCAAAAAGCCATTTGCTCAGTTTTTGCACCTGAATATTGTATCTATTTGAGTACCATTGTATCTATCGCCTTATCAACTAAAAAAGTCCGGACCCGGACAAGACGGAACCAAAAATATTTGCCACAAAGACACTAAGACACAAAGGATATGTCTATTATTCTTTCTTCGTGCCTTGTCGCCTTAGTGGCAAAATGGAAAAGTTTGGTCAAAAAAAGCACAAAATTCAATTTTAAGAAACTAAAAAAATATAGGTTAGAATTTTTGCAGTTGTTCAAATCAAAAAATTGAGTTATATGGCCTTGAAATGAAAAAAGAGTGGCAAATACTTCAACCTGACATTCATTTGGTCGAAAAACTTTGCGGGATTTTAAAATGCCATCCGATCGTTGCCTCAATCCTGGTTAACCGCAATATTACATCTGCAGAAGATGTATCAAATTTTTTCAACACATCCCTGGACCAGTTAAGTCCGCCTTTTTCCCTAAAGGATATGGATGCCGCTGTTGATCGAATTTTAGAAGCCATAGCACGCAAAGAAAAAATTTTGATCTTTGGCGATTATGATGTTGACGGAATTACCGCCACAACCCTTCTGTTGGAATTTCTCCGTTCAGTCGATGCGGATGTGTCTTACTATATTCCCCACAGAATAGCGGAAGGCTTTGGTCTGAAAAAAAACCATATTTCAGATGTCGCGATGCCCAATGGAATACACCTCATTATCACCGTAGACTGCGGGTCCGAAGGTCAAGATGCGGTTAAAGCCGCGAGAAACGCAGGAATTGATGTCATCATTACAGACCACCACATGATATCGGACACGATACCGCCTGCCATCGCGGTGATAAACCCCAAGCGAAACGATTGTCCTTCCGGTTTTCGTGATCTTGCCGGAGTCGGCGTCGCGTTTTATCTACTGATTTGCCTTAGAAAAAAACTTCGAGACACAAATTTCTGGAAAGACCGTCCGGAACCCAATCTAAAAAATTACTGTGATCTTGTCGCCCTTGGCACCTTGGCTGATATGGTTCCTTTAACCCGTGAAAACCGGATACTTATTAAAGCAGGTATGAACATTATCCGTTCATCGCACCGTCCTGGTCTGAATGCACTGATTGAGGTCTGTAGAATCAATAAACATGCCATCGATACCGATGATATTGTTTTCTATCTGGCCCCCAGATTAAATTCAGCAGGTAGAATAGAGCACGCTTCAACCGCTATTGAACTTCTAACAGCTAAAAATATCAAGACGGCACGAAAAATTGCATATTCACTCAACCGCTTGAACCAGGATCGGCGCGATATTGAAAATAAAATACTTACTCAAGTCCACAATCACCTGAAAAAAAATCCGCATCTGCTCCAAAAAAATACATTGGTCTTGGTCCATCAAGATTGGCATTTAGGGATTCTCGGGATTGTTGCATCAAGACTTATTAAAAAATATTTTCGTCCGGTTGTACTGATCACAACAACAGACGGAATAGGGAAAGGATCCGCTAGAAGTATTCCTGAAATCAATCTGTATGAGGGGTTGTCGGCTTGTGCCAAGAACATTGAAAACTTTGGCGGACACCCAATGGCAGCAGGCCTTAAAATCAAGCCCGAAAATATAGACCCGTTTAAAATACACTTTGAAAACATTGTGCGCCGCATGGCAAAACCGTCTGATTTTATACCGAAAATCACCATCGATTACAAAATCGATTTTGATAACATTTCAAATAAACTGATTGATGAACTTGAATCGTTGAAACCCTTTGGTATCGCAAACCATGAACCGCTTTTTATGACAAAAGAGGTCAATATTGTATCATCAAAACGTGTCGGTAATCATCACAGGCAAATGGTATTAGAGCAGAAGATAGGAAAGACTACAAAAACATTCAACGCAATACAATTTAATGTAGACACCCGAATCCCCTTAAAAGACACCTTTGATCAAATTGCATACCGTCTTCGCTGGAACCGATGGAACGGCAGGAAAAATGCTCAAATCATTATTGAAGAAACATAGCCCCAACGTTGCATAAACAACAGGGCTGTTGTTTAAAATAGAATAGAAATTTTAATTGGTTATTTCCTATCTAACGGGCGCTACTAAAGAACACAGCAAGTAGAATCTAAAAATCATGAAAAACTTACCCTATTGTTTACCATTCCCGAAAGCCGATAGTACTGCATATCCTGCGTTGTCAAGGGTTTGCGGTAGACGACTACGGCTTCACCTTTGGCGCCTTGGACCTGCAGCGCCCTCGACTTTTGCAACATTAGGAACAACATTGACAACTTAAACATTTTTCTTGCAATAGACAATACTCGGCATTATTATTCTGTGTTATACATAAAAATAAAAATGGATGTTAGGTTAAAGGTGACATATTATGGCTAAAGTATTTCGACCCAGCAAAGGTGAAGCAAAAATATTGTCGAGAATCGAGTCTTCAAAAGAATATGCCCGTAGAAAAGCAATAAAAAATGCGAGAGATTATATCGAACCCCTTTCTAATGCCATTGCAATGAAGCTTGTCGAGAATAATCTTGTTGAAACCACGAATAAAAATGTACTTGAAGAGCAGATAACAAAATGTATAGACAAGTTGAGCCGTAGCGACGACTTTGATGTCGACTACAAGATTGCACCATTTAGACACATCGTTCAAAATCCACATGTCGTAAGTCTATACATTACCGCATTCGTAATAGAAACCCTTATCAATCACAAAGTCGTAGTCGATATTTACGGTTCAGATGATGAAATATATCTTTGTATCAACCGGCAAGTTATAAAATTACTGGCCTAACAATGCGCCCTTCCTTCCTCCCCAGGTTAGTGAATGGACCTTTTGACGACCCAAGTCTGTTTATCCCCTTTCTTTATGAAAAACGCGCCGTAATTTTCGATATCGGAGATATTTTTTCACTTTCAGCCAGAGATATTCTTAAAATCAGCCATATATTTATTACCCATACGCATATGGATCATTTTATCGGATTTGACAGACTCCTGAGACTTGTCCTTGGCCGTGACCAAGATCTCTATATGTATGGTCCTGAAAATTTTATAAAAAATGTTGAGGGAAAACTCGCGGGATATTCGTGGAACCTTGTCAAGAACTATACGAATCTACTGACCTTGCATGTCACCGAGGTACATGACGATCATCTGGTGACAAAGGATTACATTTGCCAAAATGGATTCATTCCGGCTTCAAAGGCGGTGAAACACCCTTTTAACGGGCCCCTTTATAAGGAACGATCTTTTTCAGTTTTTACCCAGATCCTTGATCACAGTATTCCCTGTCTCGGATTCACCTTAAAGGAACGATTTCACGTTAATATCATGAAAGATGCTGTTGCTGAGCTTGGGTTGGAAATCGGTCCCTGGCTAAAAGAATTCAAACAAGCACTCTTTAACAATCAAGACCTCGATTCAGAGTTTGAGGTTAAAGGCGGTAAAAAACAACACAACAAATTGTTCGTCCTAAAGGACCTTGCCAAACAAATCGCCATGATAACTCCGGGGCAGAAGGTCTCATATATTGCGGATGTTGTGTACAACGAATCGAACATCGAAAAGATTGTCGAACTGGTGAAAGATTCCGATCATCTTTTTATTGAAGCGTCTTTTCTTGAAAAAGACAAAGATATTGCCGAAAAGAAATGCCACCTAACGGCCCGGCAGGCCGGACTCATTGCAGGCAAGGCCAGAGTAAAGCGGCTCACACCATTTCATTTTTCACCCAGGTATCAGGGATATAGGCACATTTTGGAAGAAGAGGCCATGGATGCATACGATTATGCTTTGAAGCAGTAAAGATATGACTCTATCATAACTTACCCTTAATCTTAAAAGGCTCATTTCCATGGAAAAATAAACGCTTCGCAGCCCCAATAACGGAATCTTCGCTTTGTTCCGACAAACTGCGGGGTATAAGGAGAGTTTCAAATGAAAATTGTCAAGACCATAAAAGTAATGAAGGAAACGGTCGATGAACTGAGAGCGCAAGGTAAAAGTATCGGTTTTGTTCCAACCATGGGATATCTGCATGAAGGCCATTTAAGTTTGGTCAGAGAGGCGAGAAAAAACAACGATATTGTGGTTGTCAGCATTTATGTTAATCCGGCCCAGTTTGCACCGCATGAAGACCTGGAGACATATCCCCGAAATTTTGAAAGGGATGAGAACTTGTGTGCCAGGGAAGGGACGGATTACATCTTTTATCCGGATGACCAAAAGATGTATCCAGAAAGATATCAAACATACATAAGAGTCACAGAAATTGAAAAAAAATTATGTGGCATTAGCAGGCCTATATTTTTAAAAGGTGTTGCGACCGTATGCACCAAACTGTTCAACATTGTTAAGCCAACCCACGCTTATTTTGGTCAAAAAGACTATCAGCAAAGTTTAATCATAAAGCAATTGGTTAAAGATTTGAACTTGGATCTCAATATCGTTGTTTGTCCTATTGTTCGGGAAAAAGACGGCCTGGCAATGTCTTCCAGAAATGAATATTTATCGGAAAATGAAAGAAAAGAGGCCGTTTGTTTGTATAAAACCTGGAATTTAGGGAAAAAAATGATTGAAGAGGGAGAAAGAAACATTGAGAAAATAAAGAAAAAGATGAAGGAACATATTGAGAATTACGCATTTCCCAAAATTGATTACATCGAAATATACAATGCCGAAGACTTAAGTGAATTTGAGAACAATGCCATAAAAGAAGGCCGTGAGATTGCCATTGCTCTGGCTGCTATGGTTGGGAAAACCAGATTGATAGACAACGTGGTTTTTAAAATCTAATGCCAATGCCTCCCAGAAGTACATAAGCTATAAAATGATCTTTAATGTTTGCTGTTAATTTGCCACAGAGATAATGTCCTATGGACCGAAACCCTGACAACACCGTATGACGAAGAGCGCACTTTTTACGGTAGGAAAAAAATGGAGCAGATCAAGGCCTCGGGCGCGGAAATACTTGTGACACTTTGCCATGCGTGCACGGTCAAGTAAAGAATCCTGGCCCAAAGGACCAGGCTTTGTTTTGCCCCTGAAAGGGGCTCAAAGCCGTACAAGTTAAAAGTGTCTAAAGTGATCTAAAGTGCCTAAAGTTATGGTGTCGCTTCGCTCCGATGTTTTTATATAATTGATAGAATTCCTTAACTTTAGCTCACTTTAAACTTTAGCTCACTTCAAACTCTTGCAGCGATTCTTCAGGCAGAGCCATAGAACTCTGACCTGGCCCAGAGGACCAGGTTTTTCAGGGCAAAATAAAATCCCTACCTATACTATAATTTGTCAGTGAACGGAGATGATTTGAGATTGCCATTAGTGACAATCTTATAGGATTTATTTGACCTGACACCTGAAAATTATGATATCTGTATATTAATTGTTGATGTGAATGGTGCAGGTATTGACAAGTAATCTGTACTTTTTCTAACTTACGATACGAAACATTGGCCAAAAATAAAAAATGTGGAGATGAACAATGGGTAAGATAGTTAAATGCTTTTTTATGAGTTTTGTTTTGTTAACAATTATTTCAATCTGTTTTAATTTTTCTATAGCTGAAGCGGTTGATACTGACAATGATGGTTGGCCTGATCAATATGAAGAAAAATTAGGTGCCGATCCCAAAGATTCAAAAAACACACCTGATCCTTTAGATGATAACGATCTATACGGATTAGTAAATGAAAAAGAAAGAGATTGGGGAACTGATCCTACAGATCCTGACACAGATAATGATAATTTATCTGATAGCCAAGAGATTATTTGGAAAATAAGTGATCCACTTGATTCAGACACTGACAATGATGGCTTGAATGACTTT
>CALLDL010000106.1 GCA_937998305.1 uncultured Desulfobacterales bacterium
AATTAAAGATTGTATGGCAAACCTATTGATTTTTCAAAGATTGATTCCTGTTCTTTCTTTACGAACCCTTGCCACGAGTTCACGCGGTTTAAAAAAAGATTATCCATGGAGCGACTATTTAGAAAAACTCCCCGACCCCTCAGTTAATTAGGGTAAAATAAGTGGGTCATCTCCAATTGAGTAGGTGTTATTCCAAAGGATCCAAGGGGTCAAGGATTCAAGGGTTCAAGTGAAAAGCAAAAAGATATTCAAAGAGAGTAACTTATATATTGTTAGCTAAAGATTTAGGTTTTATTGATAAAAGAGAATTGGGTACACCAAAAAAAGACATCGCAGAAATCGAAAGAATGTTAAAGGCGCTGATAAAGTCTTTAGAAAACAAACCCTCGAATCCTTGGACCCTCTTCTCCAACTAAATTGGAGAAGAACCAAATTAAGAAACTTTTGCCAGGAGAACATGTTAATTTGAAGAAACTGGGCGTTGCCATTTTACTCATAGTGATTTTTCTTTCCATTGGTGTGGCCGGCGTTTATCTGAATATTGTTGCCTACGCCAAAAAACCACCCAATACTCCACCTGTCGAACAGGCAATTGCCGTTCCATCCGGCCTGGGATTCAAGGCGCTTTCCACGTTGCTTTATCAAAAAGGAATGATCCTTCATCCGGTTAAATTCAGGTTGTTTGCCCGCATTAAAGGATATGACATACGCATCAAGGCCGGGGAATATCTGCTGTCCTCTGCCATGACGCCGAAAAAAATACTCGAGACCATGGTGGATGGAAAGGTTCGACTTCACCGGCTGACCATCCCTGAAGGGTACAACCTGATACAGACTGCCCGGGTGGTTGAAACCGCAGGATTCGCTTCTGAAGCCGATTTTTTAAAAGCCGCAACTGACCCTGATCTTGTGAATGCCAAAGGGATTGATGCCCAAACCTTTGAAGGATATCTTTTTCCGGACACGTATCATTTTCCAGGTGGCGTTACACCTGAAAACATTATATCCACTATGGTCAAGCGATTCCGATCGGTTTTCACGCCGGAGTGGAAAGAACAAGCCAAAATCATGGGGTTGACCATACACCAGGTGATCACGCTGGCATCGATCATCGAAAAGGAGACCGCTGTTGCCGATGAGCGGCCCATTATTTCCTCTGTTTTCCATAATCGGTTAAAACGAAACATGCGTTTAGAGAGCGATCCAACGGTCATTTACGGCATGGGGGACTATAACGGCAATATCACCCGAAAAGATCTGGAGCGCCCGACACCGTATAACACCTACACCATGAAAGGACTCCCGCCCGGGCCGATTTCAAACACCGGCGCCAAAGCCATTGAAGCTGCTCTTTATCCGGCAGACACAAAACTTCTCTTTTTTGTTTCCAGAAAAGACCGGACGCACCAGTTCTCAACGAATTTCAAAGACCATAACCGGGCCGTTCGAAAGTACCAACTGGGCCGAAAAAACAAGGGCCGATGACCGTACCTGTCAAAACCGCCAAAAAGCCAAACAAAGACAATGGGACCCTCCGTCGAAAAGTGCTGGGCATCGTCGAAGAATCGAGACGCAGGCTGACGCCCGGTGACCTCAAAAAGCGGCTTTTGGGAAAAAATTTTGCAGATGAAAAAGCCATAAAAACCGCTATCAGCGATCTAATTTTAAGCCAAGAGCTCAAATACACCTACCATCTCGGCTGTTCTTTTCTCGAAAAATCCTATGAGAAGCCAACCCGAGTTTCAAAGCGGGTCATTCTGAAACCGCCGGGCATGGTTTACAAACCTGCGTCTGGTGACATTGTTATTGATATTTCAAAAGGCGCTTCATTCGGATTCGGGGATCACCCCACAACGCAATTGGCAATTCAGGGGATAGAAGCAGCATTATCAGAAAATCATGGTATTCTAAAGGACGACAATTCCCGGGCTCTGGACATCGGCACCGGCACCGGCGTTCTGGCCATAGCCGCCGTGTTGATGGGGATAAAGCGTGCTGTTGGCATCGACGTCGATCCCTGTGCAAGAGATGAGGCACAAAAAAACATCAAATTAAACGGCCTTGAACATCGAATCAACATTCTGGACACCGGGGTCGAAGACATCAAAGGAACCTATTCTTTGATCACGGCCAACCTTCGGTATCCCACGATAAAGCGGCTTTGTCCTCACATCGCCGGGATCACGCAAAAAAAAGGTGCGGTGGTGGTGTCGGGAATTAAAAGCGATGAAGTTGAAGATCTTGTGAATGATTTTTCTAAATTCTATTTTACATGCACTTGGAAGAAGTTTGAAAAGGAGTGGGCGGGGATGGTGCTTTCACGATGATTTAATGGTATAAGAATTTCCTTTTTTGGACACAGATGAACACAGATTATCAAGATTCTTAAATTGCAAAATAACAATATTATCTGTGTATATCTGCGAAAATCTGCGTCCTATTTAACTTGAACGAATTTTGGAGCAATACATGGACATTACAGATTTTTCAGACAAACAATCGGTCGGGCAGCGTTTGATGGTGGGATTTGAAGGCACCGAGATGAATGCTGAACTCAAATTTTTGATCGACACGCTGAAAGTGGGCGGCATCATCCTCTTTTCCATAAACCTTGTAGACCCGGACCAGATAAAAAACTTATGCTTTTCCATGCAATCCTATGCCCGGTCCTGCGGGCAGCCGCCGCTCTTGATCGCCATCGACCAGGAGGGGGGCCAGGTGGCCCGGCTCAGAGAACCGTTTACACAGTTCCCGGGCAATTCAAAGATGAAAGGGCCTGAAGATGCCATCTATTTTGCCCGAACAACGGCAAAGGAACTTTTGGAAGTGGGGATCAACATGAATATGGCGCCGGTGCTGGATGTCGCGCCCGAAGGCATTAACAGTGTCATGGCAGAGAGGGCATTCGGTCCTGATCCGGGCTGGGTGTCTGAGCAGGGAAGGGTGGTGATCGAGCATCTTCAGGCTGAAAACATTATGGCCGTGGCCAAGCATTTCCCGGGCATCGGCCGAACCGTGCTTGATTCCCATTTTGAA
The DNA here is from genome assembly GCA_937998305.1 of uncultured Desulfobacterales bacterium. GTDB lineage: Bacteria > Desulfobacterota > Desulfobacteria > Desulfobacterales > UBA11574 > UBA11574. The sequence continues at coordinate 3,037 of CALLDL010000106.1, forward strand.
TTGCCGGATCTGGATATCGATGTGGATGCTATGAAAGGGTTCGACCTTTTTCCCTTTGAAACCGCCATCTCCCATGACGTGGCAGGGATCATGCTGTCGCATATTCGATATACAGGGATCGACCCGGATTGGCCCGCAAGCCTGTCCAAGATCATTGCCGATGATCTTTTGCGAAAACTAATGGGGTATGACGGCGTTGTCATGACAGACGATTTGGACATGGGCGCCATTAAAAAACATTATGATATCAAAACCGCCATCCAACAGATTCTATCAGCGGACATTGACATGACCCTGATCTGCCATGCAGGGCCCAACATTGAAAGTGCGTTTAAGGAAATACTGGAGGTTCAAGGACGGTCTCAAACGATGAAGGACAAAGGAATGAAATCTTTGGAACGGATTATGAAGCTGAAATCCAGATATTTGCTGAATTTTGCATGAAAATTAATGAGAATCTTTAGGGTATTTGAGTTTATATTCACCGCCCATTCGCTTCGCTCATTCGAGCCGCAAAGATCGCAGAGATTTAGTTTTTTTTTGCTTTTCGCTGAGACGCCGAAAAGCAAAACGACTCAACCCTTCGGGTAATAAAATGTCCGTATCGGACCTCGCAATCAAAGAATTGATGGCTTTTGTTGTTTCCGCAGCGTAAGCTGCTTAGTACTTTTCCATTGCCGTCCTCTCAACGGCAATGGAAAAATTATTATTCTCTGCGTCCTCTGTGCCTCTGCGGTGAACAATTTTTTATTGAAGACCCATTTATGGATGGACACTACCCATCAAAGGAGACCAATTCCTTACTGTAAAGAAACGCGCCATCCCGTTCGATATACTCATCTCCTTTTCGTTCCAGAATCCAGCCGCTTTCATTTTTTCCTCCAAAGGGCAGCCTCAGCGGCGTGAACGTAAAATCCGGATTGTCATGTACCATGCCGAAATTTGAATGAAAGAGCGCTTTGACCGGTTTCGTGGGTGAGCCGAAAAAGGCCAGCAGAAAGCCATAGCGGGTCAACACCAGTTCCGAGACCGCGTCATAAGGATCATCGAACGGTTTTAAAACAAGAAACGGGCCGAAAAGTTCGAGGTCCGGAATCAAGGTGTTTTGGGTTTCAAGGACCAGCGGATGGATCAGATGTTCGTTGATGGATCCGGCGATCAGGTTTGCCGGCTGGCATTTTTCAAGGGCATTTTCAACAATTTTTCGGGTGCGTTCCACCAGGATCGGTCCGATTTCAATATCCGGATCAAAAGGATCTCCCACTTTCATGCCTTGAACCGTATCCAGTATTTTTT
>CALLDL010000107.1 GCA_937998305.1 uncultured Desulfobacterales bacterium
AGCGCCTTCTAAAAAGCGAAAAGCGCTAGGCTTTACCCTCCTTTCTGGAGGTTATTTCTTCTGGTCCTGCAGGTTGACCACCTCCTTCTCCTTGTCCTCTCTGGCTATGGCCTCATTAATCAGATCCCCAGCTAGGTTCGAAGCGTTCTTCAGGGCTTCATCACGAAGATGGGCATACCTTTGCGTCATAAGCGGGCTTTTATGGGTGAGCAACTTTTGCAAGGTGTACATATCCACCTTGCCACTTGAAGCCAACATAGAGGCATATGTGTGTCTCAGTCCATGGAGAGCCCTAAAATCTTTAGGCAGCCCTGCTTTTGCCTTAATCAAATTTACTTGACGCCTAATATCAGTCCGCTGTTTTCCAGCACGACCGGGGAATACAAACTCGCTTTCAGTCTTTTGATGTTTCTGTAGCAATTCCTTTACTGAGTCATTCAAAGGGATTTTCTGGTGTGGACCGCCCTTAGGATCTCTTATGTGGATAAACCCTCGCTCAAAATCTATGTCAGACCATTCCAACCTGAATAGCTCTCCGCGCCTCATTCCTGTGAAAAGTGCCATTTTCATCAAACTGGCAGCCTGTATGTTATCAGCCCCTTCAATTACTTTAAGTAGGCTTTTAAGCTGTTCGGCTGTAAGATCTTCTGTTTTAACATTGTGCACAGTAGGTTTTTGAACATGAAAGGAAAGACCTGTAGACAGGTTTTTCTTTACCCCGAAGTTGATTATCCAAGTTAAAAGGTTAAGGATATGTTTTACCGTCTGTGGAGACCGTTTTTTCAGAAGTCTGATCCTTAATCGATCAACGTCGAGAGGAAGAATGTCTTTAGGCTCTCTATTGCCAAATTGCTTTTTAAGGTAATTATTATAACGACCTTCATCGGTGGCACGGGCCTTGTTGTCCGGTCTTCCCTTGATGTATTCCTCAAATAGTCTGTCTATTGTCCATTTCTGACTTTCTGCATCTTTAAGGGCCTGTTCCTGGACACGTTTTTCTTTACGGGTTAACCGCTTTCCTTCGATCAATTCTGCCCTTATTCCAGCTGCTCTGGCAGGCGTCATATCATCAGCATATTGACGGCCAGCCTTTTCTTCATGAACCTTACCGTTCTTTTTAAAGACCACGTAAAAAACTTTCTCAGTTCCCTTACCGCCGACACGTTTTGCTTCCCGATAAAAGACACCAGGGTAGCTAGTTTTTATACGCTTACTCATTTTCCAACCTTTTTCCAACCTAGATAATCAGAATTCAAAATAGATATCAATGATAAGAGATGAAGATTTAAAATTCCAACCGTATTTCCAACCTTTTTCTTATATTTACAGGTATTTTATGGTATGTCAATGGAAAAGAGAGTTTGGATTAATCCTATAGTTCAGTAGGTTTTAGGACGTTGAAGTAAATAGTGGTAAAGGGATGTATCCGGCCTGTCAAGCCGGAGGCCGCGAGTTCAAGTCTCGTCACTCCCGCCACTCTGACATTAAGCTTGTTATTTCTATAACAAGCTTTTTTTATGCCAATAAAATCGTGTAACGATTTTATATAACTCTCGCAGATAGACCTTCGGGATCTTGCTGGCGGAAGGTCAAAATTCATATCCCCGCAGACCCAACTGGCGGAATTTCCGCTTCGCTTCGACAAACAGTGGGAATTCAAATTCAAATGAATGTCAAAACATTGAATGGAATCGATTATTCCGGCAGCCTTACTATGGTTCTTCCTTTGTGTTTTCTTTGAAGGATAAGATCTATTCGTTCGTTCAGTTCATTCAAAGACACTTCGGTAGTCAAGAGCTCTAGACGCTTAAGTTTCCACTCACTCGCAATTTTATTCCATACTTTCAGGCGCATGGGCATCGGACAATTTTGCGAATCAATCCCCATCAGTGTCGCCCCACGCAAAATAAAAGGATAGACATTCAGGGGCAAATCATGCGACCCTACATTCCCACAGCACGTAACCCCACCGTCAGACTGTATTGATTTAATCATTGTTGCCAGTATTTCTCCGCCGATGGTATCAATGCCACCTGCCCAAAGTCCTTTTAGAAGCGGTTTGCCGCTGGAGTCCGTAGCCTCTTCTATACTAATGACCTCTTTTGCGCCAATTTCTAGCAGAAAATCCTTTTCATCCACGATTCCGTTTACCGCTGCGACCTCATAGCCCGTTTTGGCAAGTATTGAGACTGCGATACTTCCAACCCCTCCCGTTGCACCGGAAACCAGTATTCGGCCCATATCCGGAGTGATTCCATAGTCAACCAGCCTGTAAACCGAAAGAGCGGCCGTGAAGCCGGCTGTTCCGAATATCATGCTCTCTCGAGCGGAAAGATGTTTGGGCATCTTGACCACCCATTGGGAAGGAACGCGGATATATTGACCGAAGCCACCGGATGTGTTCATCCCGAGATCATAACTTGTCACGATCACATCATCTCCGGCTTTAAAATCTTTGCTTTGACTTTCAGCAACGGTTCCTGCAGCATCAATTCCAGGAGTGTGTGGATATTTTTTTGTAACACCTCTGTTTCCTATGGTAGAGAGAACATCTTTGTAATTTAGAGAAGAATACGAAACTTTGACCAGCACATCTCCTTGTGGAAGGTCATCGATGTTTTTGTCTTTGATTTCCGTGATAAATTGATTATTCTCTTTTTCAGTAACCACCATGGCCTTGAATGTCTTTTGATTCATGGATTTGCCTCCTCGGTAAAAATGGTACATTACCCATGCTTTGTTTGCATGTTTAGATTTGGTTTAGTGTAGAAAACGCCTCTAAAAACCATAATGACACGACAAGGATTTTTTAAATACAATTCGATGCCATTCGAATATTTTTCCACACACAATGAAGACCGACCGGTCTGTCGCTACTATAAGATACTCTGCTTGGATGTCAAACTCTTTTTGCGATAAACAAACTCCATTTGTTTATCCGCTATCACAATTTTCCCCGGTAAGCCCATATTTAGATTTTCGGTTTCATTGTATAGAAAAGCCTCCCAGCTTGGTTTCAAGGTATTCGGCAATACCTTCTTTTCCCCCTTCGCGTCCCAAACCGCTTTCCTTCATACCGCCGAAAGGGGCTGCGGCGGCTGTCGGATTGATATCGTTAATACCGACGATACCGAAACGAAGGTTTTCGAACATGCGCATGGCGCAGGAAAGATTGCGGGTATACACATAAGATGCCAGGCCGTAATGGGTATCATTGGCCATGCTCAATACAGATTCTTCAGTGTCAAAGGTAATGATGGGAGCCACCGGTCCAAATGTTTCTTCCCTGTAAATCAGCATTTCAGGTGTAACATCACTGAGCACCGTAGGAGCATAAAAAAATCCTTTGTCCAGATGGTTATCCACCAGTCTTTTGCCCCCGCAAATCAAGGTTGCACCTTTTTCCAATGCATCTGTCACCTGCCGGTTGACTTTCTCCAGGGCTGCGGAGTTCACCAAGGGACCAATGGTTACGCCCTTTTCAAATCCGCTGCCGGCGCGCATTTTTGACACACGGTTTTTGAATTCCTCGATAAATGGTCCCACGATACGATGATGAACAAAGATCCTGTTCGGACTGATACAGGCCTGCCCGGTATTCAGAAACTTGACCAGCACAGCACCCTTTGCAGCATAGACCGGGTCGGCATCTTCAAAAACAATAAACGGGGCATGACCGCCGAGTTCCAGAGAAACACGTTTGATCTGTTTGGCTGCTTTTTGGGCCAGAAGCTTGCCAACATCGGTGGAGCCGGTAAATGTAATTTTGGAAACCAAAGGATGCGTAATGAACGTTTCGCCAATTGGAGTGGGGTTCAACGCCGTAACAAGATTCACCACACCGGCAGGAATTTGTGCCTTTTCAAATATTTTAAACATCTCAACAGCGCACAAAGGCGTTGCTTCCGCCGGTTTCAACACCACGGTACATCCGGCAGCCAGTGCCGGGGCGACTTTTCTTGTAATCATGGACATGGGGTAGTTCCAGGGTGTAATGGCCGCCACCATACCCACCGGCTGACGTATCACAATAAACCGCTGATCTGAACGGGGAGCCGGAATCGTCTCTCCGTAAACCCGTTTGGCCTCTTCCGCATACCAGCGCAAGAAATCCGCACCGTATTGTACTTCCCCCATAGCGGCCTTTAAGGGTTTACCTTGTTCCTCGGTCATCACCCGTGCCAGGTGTTCTTTTTGCTCCATCATCAACTGATACGCCATGTCAAGATAATCTGATCGTTGATAGGCAGTCAAGCCGGACCATGGACCGAAGGCCCGATGGGCTGCTTCGATGGCCTGCCTGGCATCGTCTTGATTTCCATCTGCCGCGTCTCCGATTTTTTCACCATTTGACGGGTTATAGGCGGAAAAGGTTTCACCGCTGACAGCGTTGACCCAGCCCCCATTAATATACATCATGGAAATCCTCCCTTAGAAACAGCGATCCGATGTAAAATAATCATCTTTTATAACAGTGTATTTAAAATTTTACTTTAGGAACTGCTTTTTCTGCCTCGGGCACTTCATAATACGCAGCGCTTGAGACGCCCGCGATCATGGCATAAAACCTTCCGAAAAATGTACGGATATATGTGTTCAGAGTTTGAACAGACTCATTGTATCGTTTTCTTTCCACGGCAATTCTGTTCTCTGTTCCTTCTAGGCTGTCCTGAAGTTTAAGGAACGATTCATTGGCCTTGAGTACGGGATATCTTTCCTGCAGTAAAAGAAGTCTTGAGAGTACACCTTCGAGCTGGTTTGAAGCTTTAACTTTGCCTTTTACATCCTTTGCTTGAAAATATAATGTTCTGGCTTGCGCGATATTTTCGAACAGCTCTTTTTCATGCTTTGCATACCCTTTTACCGTTTCAACCAGATTGGGAATCAGATCGTATCTTCTCTTTAACTGGTTTTCCACCTGGGCCCATTTTCCCTTAACATCTTCATCCATAGCGATGACCCGGTTATAATTGGCGATAATTTTGCCGAACGCCATAAAACCGACCAGTACAACGACCCCCACGATGATAAGTATGGTTTTCATCTGTTTTGACATAATGATCCTCCGATAAATAATAATTAAACGTTTCGAAATTTCTGCAACTTAATGAAAATATGAGACACTTTTTGAAGCTTTAACGCTTTCCCCCGAATATGGAACAATTGAATATTGGAAGGTTGGAAAGTAGGTTTTTAAAAGGATATTATCCATTTTTAAATATTATCTTCAACCCAAATTTTACCATTAACCCTAAATAGTGTCCATCCATGAATCCAAAATGAACACAATGGGTGTCCAATTCAGAAATGAGCAATTTTTGTTCTGATCAAGGCCGCACAAGGGTTTGCGGTGAGGCGTACGTCTGTACGCCACAGCCGGAAACCCGCGGAGAACGCCG
>CALLDL010000108.1 GCA_937998305.1 uncultured Desulfobacterales bacterium
GGTAACGCGAACAACCGATGGTTGTTCGCGGCAATGGGCTTAACTATCCAAATGCATCAACTCGAAGCATTTAAACAAGGTAAATCAACTTGGATTATCAAAGAACGGGTTTTGGGATAAACTCCCCGACCCCTCAATTAATTACAACTAATCGGGAGATGATCCCAGAATGGTTAACTGGCATTTGGTATGATGAACTCTTGCAAAGGCAATTCTCCTGTGGATTTAAAGGGGATCGTCGAAGGGGTCGTTCCCTTTCCGAGCTGAAGACGTCCTGTGAGTTTATATTCGAGTTTTTCGGTTTTGGCCAACCCCCGCAGCACCATCACGACGTCCAAAACCGATGAATAAAGCGTCATCGGAATAAGGGCCGTTTCATAGGAAGGGATATTTATTTTGACATTGGCCACGCCGGTGGCCAACCGCTTACCGTTGAGTTCCAGATCGCAATTGAGTCCCTTGATTTCCATCGGGATATCATTGGTGTTAAAGACGCGCATCTCGATCGTAAAAACCGACTCAAAGATCTTTATTTCTTCAACGTTAAAATTTGAAAGGGTTATTCGGGGAGACTCCAGCCGCTTACCCCATCCCGCACAACCGGACAATATCAAAAGAATAACGATTAACCCGACCAATAGGCTTATGTATTGCCGTAATGGAATCATGTCCTTATCCGCCTTTCCCTTTTGTCGAAGCAAAGTATCGTCTCGATGAGTTTATGAGCCTCACTATTTATCGCCATATGAATATTCGAACACCATTACTATAGGATAACAAAGGCATTGTGTCAACGGAGCGGGTATCAAAAAGGCGGCTGTTTACCCGCGAACTTGGCCAAAGTTTTTCCTATTTGCGCTTCAGTGAAGGGTTTTTGAATGATGTGATTGATTCCTGCGGCATATGCCGCTTCATTGTCCTGCGCTTCGTTCTGGGTCGTTACCATGATGATGGGCAGTTCAACGTCGCTGTACCATTGCCGGACCCGTTTGGTGAATTCGATGCCGGTGATATCGGGCATGTTCAAATCGGTGAGGATCACGTCGGGTTTTTCTTTTTGGACCCTTTCTATAGCCTTTGCAGGGGATTCGAACAAATGGGATTCGCATCCCAAATTGTGGAGCACGGTTCTGTAAATGTTCAGAATCATCTTGGAGTCGTCCACGGCAAACACTTTCAGTGCTGCTTTTTCTTTTGCTGCCTTTTTCGGTGTAATCTGTTTGGCAAGATCATGGTGTTCTGCTTTTTCAAGGATTTTTGCAAAGTAAGATCTGACATCGGGGTGGGCCTTGTCGACCATATAATCGATGGCCGGAGCTTTAAAATAATCCTCTTCCAAAAGATCCAAAAAGATCGTGTCGCACTGGGAATCGATGATGGTTGTCATGATTTTGAAGGCTTCCGGGTCTTCGGAACGGGTTAGATTCCGGATACCACCGGCCAGTGCGGCATTGTAGTGGCGGTCAATGGCTTTTGCCGCTGCATTTCGAACATTATCCACAGGATCATTCAAACCGGCGGCCAACGTGTAAACCTCTTTATCCAGCGGCAGCCTTCCCAGGGTTTCATACGCCGCAAATCGGACATTCGGATCTTCAGGCTGATGGTGTATAAGCTTTCGGATGGCCGGAATGGCTGCGCTGTCTCCGATGTCGCCGAGCACGTTCAAAGAATGAATGACGAGATCAGGATTATAAGTAAAAAGATTCTTGATCAAAAGACGAACGCTCATTACGCTGATTCCACCGAGTTTTTGTTTGACGGCGGCACGTAAATGGGCGTGCTGTGACCCAAGTGTTTCATTGAGCAATTCCAGTGCCTCTGGAATCTCGATCTTGGCAACAATGTCAATGATCATGAGATCCAGGTCGGAGTCCCCGCCAAGTCTGTCGCCCAGTTTCTGTATGGCACCGGGTGTGGCCAGGGCACCTAAGGTGCTTACAGCGGCAATAACGATCTCCCAATTACTGGAGTATAAATATTCACTCACAGCGGGAACCGCAGAAGGATCACCGATCATTCCCAAAGCCGTGATGGCTGACTCAATGATTTTTTCATCCTCTTCGTTGGTAAGGATGTCAAGCAAGATCGGCACAGCCTTCTCAAACCGGATTTCTCCCGTTGCCTCTACCAGAAACGCCTTGATGGGGGGGGCTTTTGTCTTCGATAGCAAATCCAAAAGGACCTCCGGACCATCCAAAATCTTGGAAAACAAGGTTTCTTTGAGTTGTGGAAATGACTCGGACACATCCGGGTTTTCAGCGATAACGCCTGCCAGCAGGGGAATGGCAAAATCATCCCCTGCCCGACTGACTTCGAATAAGGCTTGCTTTTGAGTTTTTCGACCCACGTGTCCAAGGGCGGAAAGAACGAGTCCAGCCTTGATCAAGTCCTTTTCCTTAACGTCGAATCGAATCTCGTCCAACAGATCCTGTTCATTGATTTTTGCCATTCACAATTCCTTTTTCTTGGCAGATAAAACCCGTGAATGCTCGGGTTTAATTCTACACGGCTCTATTATTCGGATATCTTTTGAACAGCTTCTAAGACTTTGCCCATGATGTCGTTTAGATTTTCTTCGCGAAGGTTCAAAAATTCCATGGCCTTGTCATCCATCTGATACAATGTTCCGTCTATACCGAGTCCCAGACCGGTCATCATGGCGATGGCATCTGCAACATGGACAATGTAGGCCAATTCGCTGCCGTTTGACTGGGAGGGGTGGTGGTGATACCGTATGGCAACGGTTAGCGGCTCCGGTATATTCCAGCTTTTGCAAACTTCAGATGCGACTTCTGCATGGTCAAGATCTAAGATTTTCTTTTCGGCATCCAGAAAGGTGTGTTCACCATCGACCATGAATTTTTCAAACAATTCCCATCTTTCCTTGATATATTGATCCAAAATGAGCTTTCCGACGTCATGGATGAGACCTGATGTGAAAGCATCGTTTGATAATGCCGGTTCCGTCTTACTGGCGATGATCTTGGAGCCAAAGGCGACCGCCAAGGAATGTTTCCAAAGGGCTCCTGAATCCAGCCAGTAGCCTACCAGCTTGTTACCCAACAAACCGGCGGTACCGATTACGGTTAAAAGTTCTACCAGGGTTCTATGCCCGAGGATAACGGAGGCTCTCTGGATGGAGGTGATTTTACCGCTGTATCCGTAATATGGAGAATTGGCAAGTTTTAGGATCTTTGCGGCAATGGCTTGATCGGTTTCAAAAAGATTTGCGAGTTCCTTGAAGTCCGAATCCGGATTTGCCATAACATCACGGGCTTTGAGGATTGTTTGAGGTATGGGAGGCAAATCCTTCATATGCCGTAAAATCTTCTTTTTCAGGGCTTGGCCGGTTAATGAGTCATCCTGTTTTTTTTGGGTTCGCTGGCCGTCATTCCTGGCCGACGTTGTTCTGAGATCGAGTTCAATGGTTCCCTTGCACGCCGGACAAGGAAAGGCGATTTTTTTACCCATCGGCAGACGTTCATCAGGGATAACAAATCCTTTATGACAGTTCGAACAGGTTACCCGCATACAGCACCCCCTTGTTAATTATAAAGCCTTGTAACGATGAAAGCGGATGTTGCCGGGGAACAGGCCGCCGCATCGTTCGGAAAATAGTGCAGGAAATGTGCCAAAATAGTGAATGAAAAAAATGATAGTAATTTCATAGGAGTTAGAAATTATTTGTGTAATTATGGGCTATGGGTCTGATGAAAAGTGTCACAAAATGTCATATTTCTGACACGCAGCCAATGATGTTTGAAAGATTCATGACAGATCATTCTGCTTACCGATTGCATCTGTATAATTTTACCTTAAAAAATTTTTCTCGGCCTGATCCGATGTGTTGGCCTTGCTGAAAATTAAGGATGTGAAGCTCAAATAAATGAGGTGAATCATACCGGCAGATCGGTTGCTCAAGAAAAACCTTGACACATTTCAAAATCCGGTCTGTATATGATACATGGAGCAATTTATTGCCTGAAAATTAATGAGAATCTTTATAATCCTTCTCGTGCAAGATTCAGATAATAAATTAAAAAAGCCTGACCCCAACAGATCAGGCTGCCGGCGCAAGTGTTAAAGGAGCGTTAAAATGGAAATGATTTCAGTGGAAAATCATGGCAAGGTTATGTTTGCAAAGCTGAATCGCGGCGTTTCCAATGCATTGAACCCAAAGATGGTTAAGGAGCTGGAAGCGGTCTTTAAGCAGGTAAAAAACGACGCCGGTATAAACGGCCTTGTTCTGGGGAGTTCCAATGAGAAGTTCTTCTCCATCGGTTTTGATATTCCGGAGCTGTTTGAGATGAACAGGGATGTTTTCAGAGGCTTTTATCGTATGTTCAACCATGTCTGTTCGGATCTGTTTACACTACCAAAACCCACGGTTGCGGCAATAACCGGCCACGCTATTGCCGGTGGGTCCATTTTGGCACTGTGTTGTGACTATCGGTTCATTGCAAAAGGACACAAGCTGATGGGCCTAAACGAGGTTAAACTGGGCCTGCCGGTTCCGTATCTGCCGGACAGGTTGCTAAACGCTCTGACAGGGGTTTGCAAGGCACGTGAGATAATGGAAAGCGGCAAGTTCTATCCTCCGAATGAGGCACTTGAAATGGGTCTCGTGGATAAGATTCTACCCATCGAGAATGTTGTGAAAGCGGCCATCGAACACGCCGACACGTTGGGGTCGCTACCCAGGGTGGGGTATGAGATGATCAAGCAGAACCGGGTGGAGGTGATCGAAGAACAGGTGACCGTCCGGCAGGATGAGAAGGAGAAACATTTCATCGAGAGCTGGTATTCGGATGAGGCTCGTAAATGCTTGAAAGAAGCGATGACGAAATTTTGACGGCTTCGTAAAAAGCCCAATTTCTGCGTTGCGCTTCATTTCGTGTTCACTGCGGCGTACATAAGTACGCCTCATTCCACGAAATTCGCGATGCCTTGAACTTGAACTTTTTACTTTACCGTCTCAATTCTGACTTTTTACGAGTTTATCAATTTTAAACGCCGACCTTTTTTAGGAACGGTTCCCACGGATTTTTCGCATTACCGATATTGCTGCTCCAGATCAAGCAGGGTCTGTTTCACTGCAATACCGCCACCGAACCCGGTCAGTTTTCCACTGCTGCCGATAACGCGATGGCATGGAATGACAATGGATATGGGATTTCGGGCATTTGCCTGGCCCACGGCACGACTCGCTTTTGGATTCCCAATGTTTTTGGCCAGCTCGCCATATGAAATGGTTTCTCCATATGGAACCTGACGAAGGGCGGTGAGCACCTTTTTTTGAAACGGTGGGACGTTCAAACAAATGTCCAGGGAAAACGCTTTCAGTTTTCCAGCAAAATAGGCTTCAAGCTGGCGCAACACCTCTTGAAGGGGCTTTTGGTTTTCCACCCAATGGGCTTCCGGAAAAGAACGTTTTTTCCCTTTGGGGAAGCTGATCAGATGCAACCCTTTATTGTTTCCCGCCACCATAAGCTTTCCCACAGGGCTTTTCATATATTGATAATAGATCATTGGAAAAACACCTTTTTTATCAAATGCTTCTGAATAAATAACTAACCTAAGTTTCATGCCTGAATATCGCCAAAAAGCAGTTAAAGTAAAAGGCCGATATGGATTTTTTCGGTTTTCCTCGCTGTATTGGCGTTGCTGAAAATCAAGGATGCGAAACTTGAATAAATAAGTCAAGTTGTTTCGCTTGGGAGCTGTGAAATCAATAATTCATAATAAAAAAGCCGGGGTAATTCCCGGCTTGTTATTTTTTGGCTCCCCAGCACGGACTCGAACCGCGGACAAGATGGTTAACAGCCATCTGCTCTGCCAACTGAGCTACTGGGGATTATTAGCATTTGTTTCTATGTCGGTTTTGACAATCAGTAGATCTGATGGTTAATCCCGCCTTCGGCGGGACTCTGCCAACTGAGCTACTGGGGATCAATTAGAATCAGTTTAGATAATCAAGAATGAACTTTATGTCAAGAGGAAATTGTTGATATCAATCAAAAATTCAAGCTTTTAAAAAGCTGCAAACTTCATTTTATTGGCCGTTCTCCCCGAGATCCTCAACCCGAAACGGCGAACAGTGCAGACCGATGCTCATTTTTTTTACCCAGATCCTTACCATATTGACGGTTTCACCATCCAGATTAACGATACTGGGCCGTTCTTCCACATAGGATACATCCCCTTTCTTAAATTCATAATAATGATTTTGAGTGCTAAACGGATCTGCAATCAGGACGAATTTTTTGCGGTCATACGGGTGCCTTTGGGGAGAGCCTGAGAA
>CALLDL010000109.1 GCA_937998305.1 uncultured Desulfobacterales bacterium
CGGTTTTTATCTTGGCCATGGCATAGGTTTTCTGACCAAGTACTGGTATATTACAGTTTATTATTTTCTACCATGGATAATCTTTCCCCCCACAGGGTGGTTGGTTGATAAAAGGCGTAGTTTAATTTAGCTTTGTGTTCGCTAGGAAAACATAAAAATGAATTCTGTAGAAAGGTTGGAAATTAAAGATAGAAAGACTTTTAAGAATATAGTGGATGTTCGTTTTAGAATTGCTATGCCAAATGACAATGAACTACCCCGCAGCAGAGCTGCGAGGTATCAAAATGAATTTTTATCTTATTAACCCCGATGCAGAACATCGAGGAATTCTTTTGATTAAATGAAAAAAATTGCGAAACATCATCAAGCTGAAAGGCATGTTCGGCTGGGACTGATTTGGCGTTGGAACCGGCTTTATCTCCTCTCCATTCATGAATACAGGTACTGGCAGGAGAACCGCTCTCCATTGGGCTGGTGGATTATTAGAAAGCCGGAAATTTTAGACAAATCCATAGACTTGCCAATCAAAACTGTAACACCTGGTCAGATTTTTTATTGGATTCGACCAGTTCGTATTTATTCTGTGATGTCACTAATCGTTTCAAGGTTATGCCAAAAAATTAATTAATCTACTTTTTTCTAAATCACGTTGATTAAAAAGTTGAAAAGGATTGTTGCAAACTATTCACAGCTGGAGATATCTGCAATGATTCGGTACATATCAATGAGCTGGATTTTGCCAGATACCTTCATACCACATCACCAAACGATGGTTGTGGCGATAACTGCTATTTTGAATCTGAAAGTGGCCTTCAGGAGTTGTGATATCTACAGTGAATAAACCCTCTCCTGGAAATTAAGACTACATTCTCTATACACAATTTCATTCTGGTTCATAATTATTAAGTTTACGATACGAAGTCTTGCATAGGTGAAGCTGCGATAATATGTTTTAAAGGTTGTTATCTGCAAACCTGTAAATAACAGCTCCCCAGGTCAATCCTGCACCAAGTGCCAGAAAAACGACCGTGCTGCCCTTGCCGATACGGTTTTTCTCAAGAGCTTCGTCCAATGCGATGGGTATGCTCGCTGCTGTTGTATTTCCATATTGCTGAATATTGTTAAATACTTTTTCCGAAGACACATTCATCAGATTTGCAAATGCTTCGTTAATACGAAGATTGGCCTGATGAGGAATGAAAAGGTCGATATCATCCAAAGAAAGATTCGCTTTTTTCAAAACCTCTTTGGTTACATGTGAAAGTCTTTTCACCGCGGTTTTAAAAACCAGTCTGCCGTCCATCACTGGGTAATGGCGGCTCTCTTTCATCATTTCTTTGCTTAAGAATGGGCTCATTTTGTGAGACGGCAACTCCATCATAAGGACATTTGCCAGTTCTCCCTGGGCGTGAAGTACAGAAGATATAACTCCGACAGATTCCTCGGTTTCAATGCCCTCCAGGCAAACGGCACCTGCACCGTCACCGAATATCACCGACACATGGCGACCCCGGGTAGAAATGTCGAGTGCCGTGCTATGAACTTCAGCACCGATCAAAAGAATTCGATTTGCATGTCCGCTTTGAATATATGCATCTGCGGTGGTTAAACCATATATAAACCCGGTACATTGCTGGCGGATATCAAGGGCAGGTGTTGTTTTAAGCCCGAGTTTATGCTGCAAGATACACCCTGAACCCGGGAAATAGATATCCGGACTCAAAGTTCCGAATATAATGAGATCAATATCTTCAGGTGACCACCCCGCGCGCTCAAGAGCGATATTTGCAGCCTCAAGCCCGAGATCCGAAGATCCAATGCCACCGTCTTCTGGGACCCAGTGTCTCTGCTCTATTCCGGTCCGTTGTCGAATCCATTCGTCTGACGTATCCATCCATTGTGAAAGATCATGGTTTGTTACAATACGTGGCGGCACATAACGACCAGTTCCTTTTATTATTGTTTTTTTCATCGAGGTTCCCTGTTAACCTATTTGCATTTTTATAATTAAGTTTAATTCACTTAATATGTTTGTTCCCAGAGAGCATCTTTCAACCCTGAGTTACGGTTAATTTTACGCAATATAGTGGTTTTTATGATCTCTTCCCTACCCCAAATCGAAATATGGTTTTTGGCCCTGGTAATCCCTGTGTAAAGAAGTTCACGAGTCAATACAGGATAATCCTGGTTTGGTAAAATGAGAAGGATTTCACTAAACTCAGACCCCTGACTTTTGTGAACCGTCATTGCATAAGCTGTTTCGTGTTCCGGAAGCCGATGTGGAAGAAACCGCCTGGGTTTACCGGCAGCATCTGAAAAATAAACATACAAATCTTTGCTTTTTGAATCCGGTTCAGACATTGTGATTCCGATATCTCCATTAAAAAGTTCCAGGTTGTAATCGTTACGCGTAATCAGAACAGGTCTTCCTCTGTACCATGGATAGGTTGATAAATTATCGAGTTCGATAAGGCCGTTCCGGTTTAATATGTCCTCCGTAAATCTGTTTATTTCGGTAACACCCAATGCGCCAAATTTGACGGCACAGAGTATTCTAAATCGATTAAACAGCTCAAGTGCTCTATGAGGGTCACGGCAATTAAGATAATCTGAATATCCATTGATGACTTCTTTTGGCAGGGCCATTGAAAGATCCTTAGGGCCTGAGATCTTTTTCCAAGCGATTTGATCCGGATTGCTATTAAGGATTGAGAAAGTTTCATCAAATTTGCCGCTATTTACAGCTCGGCTGCATTCTCCAATCCCACTGGTATCTGTAAATCGATAACTCTTTTTTAGAACAACCATGCAGTCATAAAGGCCCGGATTATCTCTAAGTTGTTTCCTCGAGACTTCCATTTTACACTGGGTCAGATTCTCAAACTGTTTGTAAAAATATTTTGAAAATAAGTGGGCGTTGTCCCTGTCACAGATATCTGCCATTACAAAACCTGCTTCCACTGAAGCAAGCTGATCCCTGTCTCCAATGAGTATGATTCTGGCATCATATTTTACAGCTGAAAGAAGTTTGGACATCAACGCAAGATCCACCATTGAAACTTCATCCACCACTACGATGTCGGCAATTAGAGGATTTTCAGCATTATGGAAAAAATATGGGGAGTCAGGAATTGTTTTCAGCATTCTGTGAATCGTGCATGCC
Source organism: uncultured Desulfobacterales bacterium (assembly GCA_937998305.1). Classification (GTDB taxonomy): domain Bacteria; phylum Desulfobacterota; class Desulfobacteria; order Desulfobacterales; family UBA11574; genus UBA11574. The sequence continues at coordinate 3,164 of CALLDL010000109.1, forward strand.
TCGGAAGGTATGGCATCGATAATATCATCGCTACAGTTGAGTGTTTTTTTTGCAGCTTTAATTGATTCACTGATCCTTGCCGCTGCTTTTCCTGTGGGCGCAGCGATTAAAATGCTGAGTTTATCTTTTCGGGATAGCTCTAAAAGAAGGGCAAGAATATTTGCCGTCGTGAAAGTTTTGCCGGTCCCAGGGCCTCCGGTAATGACACAAAACTTTTTACACGCAGCGATAACCCCTGCCACTTTGTGCCAATTGAATTCATCAGTCCCATTGTTTGGAAAAAGCCTGTTTAGGCTGTCCTTTAATATAGATCTATCTATTCCCTGAATATCTTCCTTGATGCGGCTTTTGATTGTACTTGAAAGTCTGTTTTCGTAATCCCAATATCTATAAAGGTAAAGTCTGTTTTTTTCATCGAGTATCAGGGGACGAAATTCACCGGGTCTTCCCACCACCCGACTTTGCCTTAAAGTTTTTAACAACTCTGGAAGTTTCGGACTTTTAAACCTATCTTCACCAGCAACGTCTAAAAGGATCGGCTTTCGGGCTAAAGTATTGAGGTCAAGATACCCATCTCCGTCACCGGTTGCACGGCTTACAAGGGCAGCGGCAAGAAAAATATCCGGATTATCATTTTTATCAAGACCTGTAATAAACTTACCGAAATGAACGTCTATATCAGATAGATATTCTGTTTCAATTAAGTTTGTTATATTATATTTGCTCATTTAATACATCAATTAAAGGGTAAAGCAGTTTATAAAAAAATCTTCAATATTCATTCGTCAATATCCAATTTTGAAACGGTTCATCGGGGTTGGGTTATTTTTTATCTAATATAAGCTCCGTAAGAAGAGCATCGACAAGGGTTTTTTCAGGAATATCTTTGTAAATACCGAATTCCGGGCCTTTGTCCGGGTCCACCCCTCTTATAAACATGTAAAAAACACCGCCAAAATGTCGTTCATAGCTAAATTCGGGCATTCTCAGCTGAAGGTATTGATGAAGCGCTATGATATATAAATGATATTGCAGAATGTAAAAGTCCCTGCTCATTACATTATTCAAAACATTTTTGCCATAGTCTTCAACGCTACTTCCTAAAAAGTTCGATTTCCAGTCCACCAACCAAAAACGATCCTGGTCATGAAAAACCATATCGATGTACCCTTTCATAAAACCTTTGGTTAAATTAAAACTGAGTTTACCAAGCCGGTCCGGGAAATCACCAACAAGATCGATGCCCCCATAATCAGCAAATATCTTTCTAAGTCGATTCGGTGACACCGATTTGAGTGGAAAATAAAACTCCATTTCATTGATCCGGTTGCGGCATTCAACGGAAGAAAGCATCAAAGTGGTTTTGTTTATGCAAAGTGGTACTGAAAGAACATTGTCCACCATGGCACAGACAGGTTTCTGCCATTTGGATTCAAATCTGTATTCCTTTAATTTGTTTGATATCAATTTTATTCTTTCTTCTGTACAGCTTTCAGCAAAATCAAGATGTTCAAAAACGTCATGGAAAAATATCCCGGCCCGGGTCCCTTTTGGAAATGAAAAAATGTTTTCATTTTTATATAAATGCAAATCTTTTTCCGTTATGGGTGTATATAAATCATGGTATACGTCACGATCCGGAAGTTCTGTATCCAGTGCCCGTTGTGATATAAGATGTGAAAAACTGGAAATGTTCCATGTGGCATCGATTTTTCCTGAAAAATGTCTGCAAGACAACCCTTCCTTTTTATCCTCTTCTGCCAAGTATTCCATGGTATCGTCAAGCGGTAGCGGAACAATTTTTATTGACCCTTCCGACTTGGTTGAAAGCTGTTTTAAGTCTTCGAGCAAATCCTCTTCGTTTTTTTCTAAAACGTCTGACCTTAAAGATGTCAGCAGATCTTCTTTTTTAAAAACATCTTCTGGTTGCCCTTTATAATGCAACAGATAAGCGATGGCAGAAGTTTCAGCGGTATTGAATCTACCCCACACAAGATAACATTTATGTATCGCTCTTGTTATTGCAACATAAAGCAACCTCAGGTTTTCAGCCAGGCGCTCATTTTGAGCAATGGCAAGGTGTGTGTCGAAGTTTTTTGAACCAAGATCAAAGGTGAGGGTTTCATTTTTATCCGTGTCATGAAACAAAATCTCGTGGTCTTTAATTAAGGACCCCTCCCAGGCAAAGGGACAAAACACAACCGGGAACTCAAGACCTTTACTTTTGTGAATGGTGATAATTTTTACGGCCTGATCATCACTTTCAAGACGAAGTTGATGCGTTTCGGATTCAGGTTCTTCAGCGTTTCTTTGTTCTGAAAGCCATTTAAGCAGACCGATGATACCAAGCCTTTTTTCAGACGATTCCTGATGTAGAATTTCTGCCAAATGGAATAGATTGGTCAGTCTCCTTTCACCGTCAGGAAAACTCAAAAGGCGCTCTCTAACCTTTTCCTCGGCCATAAACAGCCGAAACATCCGGATAAAGCCATACCGTGTCCATAAGCGGAAATATTCTCTGAACCTGCTGGATTTAGCTTCCAACCAGAACGGTTCCCCGCTGGCCGAATCGAGGTCCTCTCCAAAAACACCGAGGATATCGGTCACAACCGCAGCATTAAATGCCCCTTCGTTTCCGGGTTCGGCAATGCTTAACAGAATTCTTTCCATTTCCATTGCCTCATGGGTATGGAATATGTTTCCTGTATGATAGAGGACCGATGGGATACTTTTTAATGAAAGGTTCTTTTTTATTATCTGCGCCTGTCGATTTGTTCTTACAAGAACAGCAATATCTCTTGCATTAATACCATGTGAGAAATTATTTTTATTTTCCAAGATAAGGCGTGATATTTCACCCGCAACCGCCCTTGCGATGAGTGGCACAGCCTCGGATTTGCTCATTGGTTTAGGTGTGTTGGCCTTTTTTTTTGCTCCCAGATACCATAATGTTAACGCCGGCAAAGATCTTTCGTTCATCGGTTTGATTTTCTTTCCGGAAATACCCTTTTCAAATCCAATCTTATCAAAGACAAACGGTGTATTTATATTTGAGAATATGGTATTTACTGCGGTTATCAAATTGGGATTTGATCGCCAGTTTTTTATCAAGGTATATTTTGAATCTGTGTTTCGAGCAGCTTTCATATAAGAAAAAATATCTGCTCCCCGGAAACTGTATATGGATTGTTTTGGATCTCCGATCATAAAAAATGTGCTCTTTTTTGAATCGAAAATCCGGGTAAAAATTATATACTGAAAAGAATCTGTGTCCTGAAATTCATCAACAAGGGCGGCACTGTATTTTTTCCGAATTATTTTAGCGAGCTTTTTCCCGCCTTTATCCTCGAGTGCATTTTTAAGCTTTATTAAAAGGTCGTCATAGAATTGAATATTGTTCTGTTTTTTTCTGACCAAAAGCTGTTCCCGGGTGAATTTGAAACACTGGGCCTTAAAATACATCACATAGGTTTCCATTTCAGATTCAAGGGAAACACCTTTGTGGTAAAGCGTATCACAGATATCAAAAAATTCATGTGAAAGAGGTCTATAATTTTTCCGAGTCGAATTTTCTATTTTGGTTGCGGTAAATTTTTCAAAACCTTTAAATAACGGAAAACCGGTGGATTTTTCATCAACAAACTTGTCCATTAATGCGATCATGGAGAAAACCATCAGGTTTCTTTTTGAAACACCCGTTTGCATGGTTACTGTTTTCAAACTGCCATAAATTGATCCGCTAAGAGATAAATCTTTCAATAAATGTGTCACCTGGGTACGTGAGTTGGGCCAATAAGTTTGCAGTCTTTTGAACATCGCTCTAAAGTCATCAAGGCTTGCCAAATTAGGCTTTTCAAGCTCTGGAACAATCTTTATATCTGCTGTTCTATTTTTTGTCAGAAGCCTTATAAAATACTCTGGTCCGGATATTTTTTTTAGGAGATAACTTATCAATTCCATGGGCAAACTGTAAAAATGTTTTCTCCAGAAATCATCCACAATTTCTCGTGTTAAGCCGGTGGGATCGGCCATAAGTTCTGTGTCGAACAAACTCTGTGTTTCAAAAGCATTCTCATGGAGAATTCGCTGACAAAAACCGTGTATGGTAAATATCGCGGCATTGTCAAAGTCCATCAGCGCATCTTGAATCAATTGAATTGCTAAAGCCCGATTATTATATTTTTTGACGATGGTTTTTACGAGGATATCATTACTCGAATCCTTTAAAAAAGCGGATTTTGCATCCAAAAGCGTGTTGCGGATTCTTTCTTTAAGCTCTTCAGTGGCAGCCTTGGTAAATGTTACCACCAGTATTTGATTTACCGTTAATTGTTTTTCGAGAATAAGTCTTAAAAAGAGGCCGGCAATGGTATAGGTCTTACCTGTACCCGCGCTTGCCTCAATGAGATTGGTTCCTGTGAGGGGAGTGTTGATTGGATTAAAGATTTTCATTTATAATTAAGGGGTCGGGGAGTTTTTCTAAATAGTCGCTCCATGGATAATCTTTTTTTAAACCGCGTGAACTCGTGGCAAGGGTTCGTAAAGAAAGAACAGGAACCCATCTTTAAAAAATCAATAAGTTTGCTACACGATCTGCAATTTTTTAAAGATGTGATTTCGGCATACGCCTGTTCTTTCTAACGATCCCTAAACCACTCAAACAGCACCCGCTTTAAAAAAAGATCATCCATTCCGCTCTCCGAGCCGGAGGCTAATACTCAAGGATTTAGAAGAGAAACTCCTTGAGGACTCATATAATTATCAATAATTTTTGACTACTCTATTTCGTTCCGCCGATTATCAAAAATCGTAAATACCCATGTAGTTTTCAGGTGAAATCTTTTTTAATTCGTCTTTAACGGTTTGGGTAACATCTAAACTTTCTATAAATTCTAAAATTGTGTTGTGGTCAATGTGTGAATGGACCCGTGTCAATGCTTTCAAAGCTTCATAGGGTTCCGGATATCCTTCCCTGCGCAAAATTGTTTGAATCGCCTCAGTCACAACCGCCCAGTTTTTCTGCAAGTCATTTTGAATCGCTTCATTATTTAGGAGCAATTTGTCCAGCCCCTTTAGCAATGATTTAAAGGCAATCAGAGTATGGGCCAACGGCACACCGATATTTCTTGTAACCGTGGAGTCGGTCAAGTCTCTCTGCAGCCGTGAAATTGGGAGCTTTGAGGAAAGATGCGCGAAGATCGCATTTGCCACTCCCAGATTTCCTTCTGAATTTTCGAAATCAATGGGATTGACCTTGTGAGGCATTGTTGAAGATCCCACTTCATTCTCTTTGATCTTTTGCATGAAGTAATTCATTGAGATATATGACCATAAGTCTTGATTCATATCAATGAGAATTGTATTGATTCTTTTAAGGTTATCACAAAATGCGGCCAGATGATCATAATGCTCAATCTGAGTCGTCATTTTTGATCGTTCAAGACCCAGCACTTCATTCACAAAATAATTTCCGAATGCTATCCAATCGATGTTTGGATAGGTAACATAATGCGCGTTGAAATTACCTGTTGCCCCACCGAATTTTGCTGAAAATGGAATTGTTTTTAACAGGGCTTTTTGTTTTATCAATCGCTCGACAAAAACATAAAGTTCTTTGCCAAGGCTTGTGGGCGAAGCCGGCTGGCCATGAGTTCGAGCCAGCATAGGAACATGTTGCCATTGTTTTGCTTTTTCAATTAATGCCGCCACAATCTGTTCTAAAATCGGTTCCAAAATTTCTATCCAGGCTTCTTTTAACGAACAGGGTATCGCCGTGTTATTAATATCTTGAGAGGTTAAGCCAAAATGGATAAATTCTTTGTAACGATGCAATCCCAGCCCATCAAATACTTCCTTGAGATAATATTCAACCGCCTTGACGTCATGATTGGTCACCCGTTCGATGTCTTTTATTCTTTGAGCATTTTCATGAGAAAAGTTTTTATAAAGACGCCTCAAGTTATCAAACATGCCCTTATCAACATCTGCCAGTTGAGGCAGCGGCAGATTGCATAATGCGATAAAATATTCAACTTCAACTCGAACACGATATCTTATCAATGCGCCTTCTGAAAAATATTCTGCAAGCTTTTCAACAGTTTTTCGATAACGGCCGTCAACAGGAGAAATTGCACTTAAAGATGTAAGTTCCATGATGTTTTATTCCTATTTGCCAATGATTTAAAATGAAAATATACGTATTGCACAAGAAATGTAAGATAATGCGATAGACGTGTCAAGAAAATGATAATTAGTTATGATGGCAATTACCCAACCGTTGAAATTAATTTTTCCTTAAATGAGAAAAGAGATGATTACAGCATTAAATTGCCGATGTCAAAAATGTGGTATAAAAACATCATTTATGAAATAGAAAAAGTTGCAGAAGAGGAAAAAAAGCAGCCAAATATCTACATGAAGACAATCGGCAAAGAGCTTAGAAAAGATTTAGAAATGGATTCAGAAGGTATCAAATTAAGTGACACTTCTGAAGATTTGTAGAAGACAAAAACCTGAATCTTGCATCCAAGATTCAGGGAAAAAAATATTTCATCCCCCTACATCTAACGCCTCCACCCGATTTACGGTCATGGTGATGGCGCCAAAGTCTTCTTCCACCTTTCCATGGAGGATAAAGGGACGGCTTCGATCCAAGATGGCACAGAAGCGGCGGTAGGCTTTGGGGAAAAAGATCGTTTCAATCAGCCCGGTTTCGTCTTCAAAAGTCAGAAATTCCATGGGATCGCCATACTTGGTATGCACAACCTTTCCGGTAATCAACAGACCGGCAATGCGAACATGACGGCCAATGAAGCGATGCAAGTCCATGGCTTTGACAATCTTTAGTTTCTTTAACGTATCGGCGTATAACATCATGGGATGCCGATCGCACAAAAAACCCAGGGCTGCAAATTCTTTCCGCAATCGCTCTCTTTTCTTCTCCGGCGGGAACGCCGGTTTTGGCACTGCCATCTTTTCATTAAATAAATCCCCTGCCCCGTATCGGTTTGATATGGATTTTTGCCAGCAGGCCAGCTCCCACAACAGGGCAGCGCGATTCTCTTTAGGATGAAGCGAATCCAAGGCACCAGCGTTAGTCAGAGAGCGGGCTTCAGGACTGGCCGGCCGAATTCGATCAAGAAAATCAACGATGTCGTTGTAAGGTTTTTCTTTGCGCCCTGAAACAATACGTTTGCATGTTTCTGAACTCACATTCTTTACGGACGACAATCCCACCCGAATGATTCCATCGCTGCCTTTCCAAAGGATATCGCTACTGTTTACGTCAGGGGGCAGAATTTCCACACCCATGCGGCGCGCTTCTGACACGTAAGCAAAGGTGCTGTAAAAACCGCCCTGATTACTGATGACCGCAGCCATGAACTCTGCAGGAAAATGGGTCTTCAGGTAGGCTGCCTGGAAAGAGACCCGGGCATAGCTTGCACTATGAGGCTTGCAAAATGAATAACCGCTGAAACTCATCATCATGTTCCAGATGGCCGCAATCTGATCGTTACGAACCCCCTTTGCTTGTGCACCTGAAGTGAAACGCGCTTGATAATCGTCCAATTTTCTGATCTTTTCTTTTTTGGACATGATCTTGCGAAGGCCGTCAGCGTCAGCATGTGAAAATCCGGCCAGCGCCACAGCGGTTTTGGAAACATCCTCTTGATAAACCATGATTCCATAGGTTTCCTCAAGCACGTCCGAAAGTAAGGGATGAATCGGCTCCCATCTACCGCCATGCAGGCGACGGACGTATTCACGGATAAACTCATTGGCCGCCGGCCGTATAATACTGCTGTTGATCACCAGATGTTCAAAATCGCCGACCTTTGTTTTTTTCTGCAACATGCGCATGGCGGGGCTTTCGATGTAAAAGCAGCCCATGGTATTCCCTTTTGCCACATTGGTCTGTGTAGCGCCATCATCTTCCGGCTCCCAGAACTGCTCGTCAAATACCGTACTGTTATCCTTAAGATTGGCAATGGTATCCCGGATAACACCCAGGCTGCGATTACCGAGAAGATCGATTTTGACCAGGCCGCTCTCTTCTGCAGCATCTTTTTCCCACTGAATAATCGGAACACCTTTTGGAGCAAGTTCAACAGGAACATAATTATCTATGGGCTCAGGGGTGACCACCACACCACCCGGATGGACAGAAATGTAACGTGGAATACCAAGGATGTACCGGGCTGTGCGAATAATTTTTGGCCAGGGCCTTGGAAAATCAAATTCAGAAAGCTCGGGCAATTGTTTAAGCTTTTGAAAAAAATCTTCTTCCGTGTGATCCGATCGCCAGAACCATGGAAGACATTTGGTGACACGGCCGATCTCTCGTTCGCTAAGCCCGAAGACCTTGGCCACCTCCCGTATCGCCATGCGCGGCCGAAAAGTGACGTGATTACAGATCAGCGCAGCGTGACCTTTATATTGATCCAATACAGACTGCAAAACCTTGTCCCGTTCATCCCAGGCAAAATCGATATCGATATCCGGTGGATCTGAACGCCCAGGATTCAGAAACCGCTCAAAATACAAATTGTGCTTGATGGGACAGACATTGGTAATTCTCAGGCTGTAAGCTACCAGTGATGCCGCACCGCTTCCCCGGCCGCAAATACGCGGGCTGCGAGATACGATATCCCGAACCACAAGAAAATATGATGAAAATCCCATCTCCTTAATGATACGAAGTTCATGCTCCAGGCGATCTACAACAGTTTCAGACAGATCATCTCCGTACCGTTTTCTCGCCCCTTTATAAGCGACATCCCGCAGCGCTTGATCGGCACCGTTTGATTCTATATCGGTCCATGGCGGCAGAACAAGCCCACGGCAAGGACCGGTGAATGTCAACTGCTCTGCAATGGCTTCAGTGGCTCGAAGTACATCCGGCCAGATGGCAAAACGTCTGGTATACTCGGATGCCGTTGCCAGCCATGCGTCGGGCGAGGTTGTATCTTCCATCGTTAATCGGGAAAGAGAGGTGTTCAAATCGATGGCACGCAGTATCCGGTGTGTCTTGAAATCATCCGGATCTGCAAAAAAACTTCCAGGCGTGAACAGCATCGGAAGGCCAAGATATCGGGACGTCTTCCGCAATCGAAAGGCAACGCCATCCGGTTTGTCTGAAACCGCCGCTGCAACCGTCAATCCGGCTTCATGCCACTGTGTCAAAAGCTCTGGATGTTGTGTGATGATCACCAGTCCTCTGGCATGGGTGAGAATAACGGATTTTAGGTCAAACACCGCATCAATATGACGACGTGTAATGACACGGCAAAGATTACGGTAGCCCTGATCGTTTTTTACAAGACAAACAGCTCGGCATCCGGTTTCGGAATCCGTCACTTCCGCACCGACAATCGGAGTTATATTCTCGCGTTTACAACTTTTTAAAAAAGACCACAGGCCGTATAAATTGTTGGTATCCGTGATTGCAAGACGGCGATAGCCCCGTTTTTTTGCAGCAGCACAGATCTTCTCCGGAGAACATGTGCCCCACATTAATGAATAATACGAATGAACGGCAAGGAGAGTCATATTGAGTATTGACGTTTAATTAAGGGTTCTTCCCACACGAATGGCGTTGAATCCGTAGCGACGGCGGATGGAATCAAAGGCAAAAATCAGATTGTCGCTTTTCCTTTTTTCTTGCTCGTGTTCGTTAAAAAGTGCCATTTGTGCCGGGGGATAGGTCAGACGATGACAGATCAAGCGCAGATGACGGATACGCACGCGGCGTTTCCAGGCCCTTTCAAGAGCTGTCTTCGCCACAGCAAATAAACGAAAATCGTTGGCCGTCGCCGGATCGGCGGTGGCCTGTCGGGTCATCCTCCTCCCGTCGGAATAGTCGAGGACGATTCTGATCCGTCTTGCCGTCAGTCGTCGTTTGCGCAGGTCAATACCGGCCTTCTCAACAAGCCGATACAATGCACCTTCCAAGGATGTCGTCGTGTTGGTATCATTTCCAAACGTATGATCGACACTGACCGTAGGGTGTTCCTGTCCCACAGGTAAGACCGGCGACGGGTCAATGCCACGCACGGCATTGTACAGACTGTGACTGCGGTTGCCAAACATCACATACAGTTGTCCCATGGACAGATTGGCCACATGGCCGGTGCGGGTCAAATTGAATTCCCGGAAACATTTCAGGTCTTCCCTTTCGATACCGGGAACAAGGTGAATCGGTAAGGGTTTCATAAAACACGCTTCCTCACCTGCCCCGACAATATATTCACCCACTGGTTTGACCATGCGTGTCGCCACTTTGGCCACCAGCTTGTTGGAGGCAACCGACCAGATCGGATCAAAGCCCATATTGGCACGCATCGCCTTCCGGATGCGCCATGCGATGTCAGGCGGCGGACCGAAAAGTCTCCCTGTTCCGGTGACATCTACAAACAAATGTCCATCGTGGTCGCTTTTTTCGATCAACGGCGAATAGGGCAATGCACATTTTAAAAGCTGAACCATTGCACGTTCGTAACGGAAAGGGTGAAGCGGCAGCACAACGGCATTTCGACAATAGCGAAGTGCCCGTCGCAGGGCCATTCCTTTACGGACGCCATTTTGATAAGCCTCTTCACTCATGTCATATACTGTTGCCCGTACTGCAGTATCATGGGCGATGATCACCGAACGTTCCTTCAGACGTCGATCCACAAGTCGCTCCACGGCCACGGCAAAATCAGCCACATTGATATGGATGATTGAGCGTTCGCGCATATCAGACCGCCATCAATCCCCGCTCCTTTAACAACGCTGCCATTCTTTGGGCATTCTCCGGGGCCTGAGCCCGAACATGATTGTTAAAAAAGATGACACCTTTACGCGCCCGGCTGCTCATGGGTTCAATCTTGCTTTCAATCCACGCATGAAGTTCATCGTCAGAATAGCTGTAATCAAATTGAAGCTGCATATTCCCCGAACGCCAACCCTTGGCATTTCGGCCATGAAAACGCACATAAAACAGATCCGGGTTGGTGACCACGTCCAAAACCGGAAACAGGTTCGGCAAATCCGGTGTATCGACGCCCACCAGCGTCACCTGACGGCGTTCCAATTCAGAAAACACACGATCGCTGGCCCATGAACGATGTCGGAACTCAATTGCCAAAGGCAAACCATGAAGCTTGTCGAGCAAAGCTGCCAGGTATTTTCGGTTTGATGTTGTGCGGAGGAACGAAGGGGGAAGCTGGATCAAAACAGCGACGAGCTGTCCGGCCTGAACGAGTGGAACGACACCCTCCCTATAAAAAACCGCCTGATCGCGCCATTGCTGCTGGTCGATTTCATGGGTCAGGGTGCGTGTTAACTTGGCAGCAAACAAAAACTCCTGAGAAACTTGTCGGCACTGACGTTCAATGGCTTCGGCTTTGGGCATCTGATACCAGGTATAGTTGAGTTCGGTAATCAAAAAGCACCGGGCATATCGCTGTAACATCTTGCCCGATTTTGTGCCGGAGGGATAAAATCCGGCATCGACCCATTCTGCGTAGGAAAAGCCGCTTGTGCCCACATACAATTGGCAGCTTTTGGAATCTCGGTGTTCTTTAGTGATTATTGCTGTCATATACTGTTCTGACCTATTCGTTAATATCCAATGTCGAATTCTCAATTATGGGACACAGATTTTCACAGATGTACACAGATAATTATCTTCTCACCTTCTCACTTTCTACCCTTCCGACCTTCTGTCCCTGTATTATAACCCTTGAATCCTGAACCGCTTAATCTGGTTTCAATATGGCCTAAACTTTATCGACACCCTCCGGTCCTCTCTGAACACCGATAACCTTGCCTTGAAGCAGGATCTCATTGAAATCATATCTGACCGCCTTGTAATCAGGATTTTCAGGACGCAGTTCAATATGTTTTTTTCTGCGAAAAAAGCGCTTGACTGTCGCTTCTTCCTGGTTGATAAGCGCCACAATGATTTCACCATCTTCGGCAAACTGACGCGGCTCACAAATTACCAGGTCTCCATCCAAAATAGCGGCATCTCTCATCGAGTCGCCTTTTACCCTAAGCGCAAACAGATTTGGACCACGGCACAAGGTCGAATCAATCACAACGCTCCCGCCCCATTCCTGCTGGGCGTACAAAGGTAGTCCAGCAGCGATGTCTCCCACAATGGGCACTTCCCGCCACCGCATGATGCCTGCCGTTTTTCGGATGCGATTCAGCAGATGGATCGTGCGGCTGTAACGACCGTCACGTTTGAGAATTCCTTTTTTCTCAAGCGCTTTTATAAGCTGAGATATCGCCGCATGACTCACCCCCATCTCACCTGCCGACTGCCGCAAGCTGGGCGCTTTCCCGGTTCTGATAATTTCATGCTCCAAATAGTTAAAAAAACGTTGTTGTTTTGGAGTGAGTTCTGGTTGCATGGAACAAACCTCCCTTATTAAGACCAAGGTTCACGGTTCAAGGGTTATAATATATAAACAGAAGGTGAGAAGATCAGAAGGTCGGCTTTTCTCAGACTTTCCAACCTTCTTACGTTCTAACTTTCTTAACTTCTTAAAAATAGGAATCTTCAACCTGGAACCTTGAACTCTGAACCTGTGAACGGTTACTATATTTCTGATTAACACAGCAGAATGTAAATGTCAATGTAAATATCATTGTATAGAATATGTGTAGTTTTGAATGATGGGCAATGGGACTTGACCCTAACGTTACAAAAGTCGAGGATACCGCAGATTCAAGGCATCAAGGCCGCATCTGTAGTCGGTTACCGCAAGGCTTTGATAACGCAAGAGATGCGGTATCATCGGCTTTCCTGAAAGGTAAACAACACAGCAAAAAAGGTATTTTCATTGGATTCAAGCAACGGTTCGATCTTATGAAGGTTACGGCAATCAACGCTAAGCCTTTCTCCAAGCCGTTTGACATATAATCTGATGTGTTGTTTATACAACGATAGGGTTGAATCAACGATGTAATGACGCGGATACAGGACGAATATATCTTATTGATAAAATTTCATAAAAATGATAGGGCTTATGTTATGAGAATGGCGGTGATATCTGATATTCATGCTAACCTGGAAGCGTTCAAACAGGTTCTCAAGGATATCGGGAAATCAAATATTGACAATATGATTTGTCTGGGCGACAATGTCGGTTACGGTCCTGAGCCTGAGCAGGTTGTCACCATGATCAAAGATCACAGTATCCCAACGGTTATGGGAAATCATGAACTGGCCGTGATCAATCAAAAATATCTATCTTTATTTAATCCCCTTGCCCGGAAATCCTTGCTAAGAACAATCGAATTGCTATCTGAAAAAACCATAAATTTCATTTCCGGATTAGAACCATTCTTGATTCGTGATGAATGCCGTTTTGTTCACGGCTTCCCGCCTGATTCGGCAGCCATGTATCTTTTTCAAGTTTCAGAAGATGAACTGCTGCTAACTTTCAAGCAAATGAAAGAAAGAATCTGTTTTTTAGGGCATACACACCGTCTTGAAATCATCGCCTTTAACGGCCAAACTGTTACCCATGCACCGCTAACTAAGAGTATCACCAGCCTTGACAAAAATCGTCAATATATTATCAATATCGGAAGTGTTGGGCAGCCAAGAGACGGCAATAATTGTGCAAAATACGTTATCTGGGATACATTGATCGATAACATCGAGGTAAAATTCATACCTTATGATATTGTTTCGGTTATCGATAAAATTATAGCAGCCGGTCTTCCCACTGAACATGCAGTTCGTCTTTTGTAAACTGAATTTTGCAAGCGTCGAGTTTGCCGCATATGCAAGGCGCAGGGCATGCAGCTGTAGTGTATTACCGCAAATGCCTTGCAACGCAGCAGATGCGGTGAAATCGGCGCTCCCGGAGGGCAGACAATTTTGAAGTAATAATGGAAGTATTCCGGAAACACCAATCAGGTAAAAAGACACCCTTGTTGGATCAGATGAGACTATTTAAATAAACGGTATTATTTGTAATTTTTCAAGATTGTCTGTGCAAGATTCAGGTATAACTTTTAGTGCGTAAAGACAGTAAAACCATAAGAATTAACGAATACCTAAAATCTGCAATTGCCGATTTCGCCTCAGTTGCAAGTTGAGCTTGCGAAATCCCGCTTGCGGGGGCGTAGGGCGTGAAGCTGTAATAAGCTACCGCGAATGCTCTGCAACACAGCAAATGAGGTGAAAGCGATGATCTTGAAGGATGAAAAATTTTGAAAAATTCTTAAAAGTCGTTACACAGCAATAAAGTGCGTCCGAATCTACCTCGAAATCGGATTTATCTGTTTATAAATATTGTTTATATTTTCCTTTTTAAAAATTTTCATGCAGTTTTTAGGGAATACAAAGCGGAGGATAATATCAATGGTGGATATTTTTGCTTTAAAAACGAAAATAATCGATTTCATCAGAGTCGACATATGGAGGATTCGAGTCAAAGATATTCCTCGAACAAGATATTTTTTTGTTAAACAACTCCGAATTCTTCTTTTGGCGACTCGTGGATTTGGTAAAGATAAATGTCCGCTAAGTGCTTCCGCACTTACTTTTTATTCTATTCTCTCCATTGTCCCCATCGTTGCCATGGCCTTTGGTATCGCAAAAGGTTTTGGGTTTCAAATGTTTCTTGAAGAACAGCTGTTGGAAAAGTTTCCTGGACAGGAAGAAGTAATGAATCGTGTCGTTGCATTTGCTCATTCACTTCTTGAAAATACAAAAGGTGGCATGATAGCGGGCATCGGCATCGTTTTCCTTTTATGGACTGTCATTAAACTTTTGAGTCATATCGAGCTTTCGTTCAATGATATCTGGGATGTAAAAAAATCTCGAACATATGGAAGAAAATTTAGTGACTATATTTCTATTATGCTAATCTCTCCCATACTCTTTTTCCTGTCCAGCAGTGTTACGGTGTTTATAACCACCAGGATTGAGGTAACCACCCAAAAAGTAGCGTTGATAGGGATGTTCAGCCCTGTCATATTTTTCATGCTGAAATTAATACCGTATTGTTTGATATGGATACTTTTTGTATTTATGTATATCTTAATGCCCAACACCAAGGTTAATTTCAGTTCGGGACTGATTGCCGGGGTTATTGCCGGAACAGTTTTTCAGATTATCCAGTGGGCCTATGTCGACTTTCAGGTGGGGATGGCAAGGTATAATGCAATATACGGGAGTTTCGCAGCACTTCCGTTATTTTTAATATGGATTCAGTTGAGCTGGATGATTGTTCTTTTTGGCGCAGAAATATCCTTTGCGTATCAATATGTGGACACCTACGATTTTGAACCGGACCGTCGTTTAATTAGCCCGGCATTTAAAAAATTACTCTCCCTTCACATTACCCATCTCGTCATATCTACTTTTTCAAAAGGAGAGATGCCTTTGACAGCTTCTAATATATCGCAAACCCTTGAGATTCCGATTCGTCTGGTACAACAAATACTCGACGAATTGGTTAAAATCGAAGTTTTGTCCAATACTGAACGCAAAGATAACAACAAAGAAGTGTTCTATCAACCGGCTCGAAGCATCAATCTTATTACCATAAAATCGGTTATCGAAGCTATGGAGCAAAAAGGCGTCAATAACATCCCCATTGCACAGACGGCTGAATTAACGTCTTTATCAAATGCGCTAAAAACGATGAATGATGAAATTGAGAAATCGCCTGCAAATCGTCTTTTAAAAGACATTTAGTTTCTTAGTTGTAAATTTTGTGCTTTTTGTGGCAAAACTTTTTTCTTTTCGCCACCAAGGCACCAAGACACTAAGAAAGAATAGCAAAATAAAATCCTTCGTGTCTTTGTGCCTTAGTGGCAAGAATTTTTTGGTTCCGGCTCGTCAGGGTTGTGTAGATGCCCTTTACTCGAATTCTTCGGAAAGCAAAATCGCTTCCGCCACATGGCGCATAGACTTTCGTGAATCCATGCTTCGTTTTTGAATCCATCGAAATGCACTGTTTCCGTCCATTTTTCGACGGCGCATCAGAACCTCTTTGGCTCGTTCCACAAGCTTCCGGGTTTCGAGTTCTTCCTGGATAACCTTTGTTTTGACCATCAACTCTGTGTTAATGATGGCTGCTGCAGCCTGATTGGCGACGGTCTTTATCAGGTTTACCTCGGTCTCAGAAAAGTCATGAGGTTTGGCCGTAAAACAATTGAGCACCCCAATCACTTTTTCATCCTGAACTTGAAGTGGTACTCCCACCATGGATACCAGTCCAAGTTTTTTGGCCATCTCTTTTTCTTTGAATCGAGGTTCTTTTAAGACATCTTTTATGATCAACGGATATTTATGGGTGACCACAAAGCCCACAACGCCTTCATCCATGTTTAGTGATCGATCTTTTACATAATCAGGGTCAATAGCTTGAGTAGCCTTGAGGCGTATTTTTTTTGGCGTCACTGTCTCGTCAATGAGCCACAAGGAACAAATGTCAACCCCGGTAACTTTGGCCGTAACCATTACAATCAACTTGAGAATATCCTCCAGATACTGGTCCGAGGTAATGGCCCGGCTGATGTCCATCAAGGCTTTTATGTAGGTATCGTGAATTTCTGGCGTGATTTTTGTCATAATTTAAGAATAAAGATTGAAGATAAAGATATTAAATAACGGCATCTTTCCATCATTCATTCGTCACAATCTATCGAAAGTAGATAGCATAATTTGATATTCATTGCCAATTAAACTTTTTGTAAAAAAAATATTGACAAAATTTGTTAATATGAGTAGAATAACTACTCATAAAGGAATGCATTATGGAAAATTTATTCACGGGACTTATTTCTTCAAAAACCCGTATCAAACTTCTCATCCGTTTTTTCTTTAATCCAGGTACGCGGTCGTATCTGCGTGAACTATCTAAAGAATTTAATGTATCTACGAATTCGGTGCGTGAAGAGCTCAACCAGTTGACAAGAACCGAACTCCTTACATCTCAAAAAAGCGGCCGCCAGGTCTTTTATAAAGCAAATCAGGAACATCCGTTGTTCCCGGAACTAAAATCCATGGTCAGTAAAGTTATGGGTATCGATCAGGTTGTCGACGGTATCGTCACCCGACTGGGCGACCTAGAACGTGCCTTCCTGTTGGACGATTATGCAGAGGGTAAAGATTCCGGAATTATCGACCTTTTACTGGTTGGAAATATTGATCAATATCACCTCAATGATTTGAGCAGAAAAACAGAACGATATATTAAACGTAAAATTCGCACCCTTGTCCTAAGCAGGGATGAATTTAAAGAATTTGAACCAAAGCTAAAAGCATGTCCGCACATATTGATTTGGGAGGATAACAAGAAATAGCAGCTATTGCCTTATTCTCTTTTTTTAATAGTATGTAATATGATGAAAGTTTATCAAAAATGCAGTGACAA
>CALLDL010000110.1 GCA_937998305.1 uncultured Desulfobacterales bacterium
CACAATTTTATGTGCATCATCGCTTCTATTATAAGCTAATCTCTAATGGTTTTTTCAAATCAGGGAGCGTTTCGGGTTTATCATGAATGAACAGTCGACTGTCTTTATTGCGAGCCGTTACGTTTTCATATACGCCATCATCAGTTTTATGTTTCAAATCAACCCTGCGTCGAACATCGCCTTTGCAACCGCAAGATCTTCTTTTTTGGTAATCTTAATGTTAAATTTACTGCCGTTTATAATTTTTACATTCTCCCCCAACCTCTCCACAAGCGATGCATCGTCAGTGCCGACATATCCATCTCGCCGTGCAGTTTCATGAGCTTTTAATATAAGATCATATTGAAACGCCTGGGGCGTCTGGGCAAGCCAAATATTTTCTCTGGGAAGTGTTGTTTCGATAATATCCGCTTTGTCGACACTTTTTAATGTGTCACTGGCCGGGGTGCCAAGAATGCAAGCGCCGAATTTTTTTGAACTGAGAATACATTCCTTAAGGTCTTCAGGATGAACAAACGGACGTACCCCGTCATGGATGACAACGGTTTCTGTATCTTTGTCTATCGCTTGAAGTCCGTTATATACAGAGTCTTGGCGCTCGGCTCCGCCGCAGACAAGATTTATCTGGTTTTTAAGGTCGAGTAATGAAAGGATTTCTGTTTGACAATAATCGATGTCTTCTTCTGGAACGACAAGAAAGATTTCTTCTACCAAGCTGCATGAATCAAAAGCCATTATCGAATGCGCTAAAACCGGTCGTCCCGAAAGATCCAGGTACTGTTTTCGCATCGTACCCTTCATCCGGGCACCTTTGCCTGAAGCTACAATAATCGCAGAAACCATATTAGCACCTTATTTGTGATTTCTTTGCCTTTTATGGCAAGACTTTTTCGTATCCATTCATGAAGTAATTGAGATAGTGAAAATTCGAAATAACAAATCTCAAATAACAAGCAAATACCAATGACCAAAATCCCAAAAAACAAACCAGTAGATGATCTTGAAGAAAGGCAAACGAATTGAAAAAGATTTTTTCATCAATACTGAAAAAATTGAAATTGTTTAGTTCTTTAGTATTTGGAATTTGGAACTTGTATTTTGGAATTTATTTGAAATTTGATGCTTGTGATTTGTTATTTCCGGTTTATCCGGGTTAGGCTCTTGTTTTACAAATATCGATCTGATTTCTCAATTCATCGATCGTCAATATTCAATTTTCGATCATTTTAGGTAGCTCAGCTCTTTAGGCAGAGGAACACCCTTTCCCATGGTATCCTCACCATAATTGACACTGGCAAGGATTTTAATATCGTTCAGCGCCCGAACATCACCTTCAAAGATGACTTCGGTATAATTTTCTTTCTGAATTTTGCCTCCCGCCCATTGGATATCAAGCACACTGCTGGCATCAAACCGGTCTTCGCCGACACACAGTTCCACCTGTCCACCAAAATGCTGAACAGTCTTTGCCACCAAAAGGCTGGGCCGGCTATGGAAACCAAGACTCACGGGAACACCCACCTTAATGGAAGCGCGCTCAACATTCTCGTTCAGAATGTCTCGGGCCAATTCTCTACCTCTTGTAAGGAAATGGCATATATAGTAAAGGCCGTAATTAATGGTTCGATCAAGAAGTTCCTCGGGATCAATTAAAGATGATAATCGATCTTGAACCTTTTTATAGATATTTTTGTATCCTGCCTTATGGAGATGACGCTCATAAAAATGGAGGAGCCTTCCCATCAGTTGAAGAAGATGAAATACGACTGAAAAAAAACCCCGTAAATCTTTAAGTTTTTTATTACCGAATCTATATCCACCATGAATCACATAGGTATCAAAAGAAGATTGAAGGCTATGAACAAGCATTTCAAAACGCCTCATGTTAACTTCATTGACTTTTTCCGGAACAATCTTCAACATCTCTTTCAGGTCGTATGGCTCATAAAATTTTAGGTCATCAAAACTTTCCGAGATGCTTAGAAATTCACTGGCAATTTGAACAATATGTTTTTTTTGCTGATCCTTATCGATATCGTCGATATCATAATCAAGCGTCTCCCCGGTTATGATGCCTGGAAAATCATCCATATCATATCTATCTTCATGCGGTAACGGTATGTTAAGCCTTTGAGCCTCTTTTATAATAACCGGCGCCAATTTGGTGAGGGATTTTCTCAAAAAATATAGTGTGGCGGTCCCCTGTTCTTCAAATGTTTCGCCCTCTGGAAGTCCATAAAAATCAAGCCGATTTAAAATATGAGTCTGCGAGTATCCACCAAGGCTTAAATGCCGGACAGCCGCTGAAAGTTCTCTGTAAAAATATAAGTTTGTGTTGTTTTTAGCACCATGAAAGTCAAGAAAATCTTCAAGAACCTGAGAAGAACCGATGAGTTTTGAAAAGAGCATTTTTGTAAAAAGATACCGAGATGAACTAAAATTAGAAATATAAATGCAACACTTCAAGTAATCGTGAGAAAATATCCTAACCTTCTCTGAAAAAGATATGTCACAAACCGTCTTCTGAAATTTCATCATCTACATCATTTCCTTCTGGGTTTCACAAACCGCCCTAATGGTTTTTGATACATATAAAAAAGGTCTGTAAAGTTTGCTACGGTCCGAGCAGTCCATAAGCCGAATTCTGTATCCGGTTAGGGTTACCCCTTGACCGGTTGACGATCATTCATCTTTGAATGCCGGTTGCCCGACACTTCTTGCGACCTACCCGGGAACTTGAACGGGCCGTTCTCAAACGCTCCCCTATTTGGTCTTGCACCGGGTGGGGTTTACAAAGCTTCCCCGGTCACCCGGAGAACTGGTGCGCTCTTACCGCACCGTTTCACCCTTACCCCGCCCGAAGGCGAGGCGGTATACTTTCTGTTGCACTATCCTTCACGTTGCCGCGACTCCATGTTATGGAGCACCCTGCCCTGTGGTGTTCGGACTTTCCTCTGAATCATCTATTTAATCCAGCGATCGTCTGGACTGCTCGAACCATAGCTATTTGTAATTATTTTTTCATCTGTTGTTAAATGGAAATACTTCTTCCCATGATTTATTTTTGAGACGGCCTGCAAATAAATATATTACTCTTTCAAATATATTATTCTATGACAGTTGGGGCAAAACTTAAGGCTGTCACATCGAAAAAGCTCATTGTACAGTTGGGGCGGAAGATTTACATTGCATCCATAGCATACAGCATCTTTTACCGGTACAACAGCAAGCCCTCCTTGGTGTTGTTCTTTTATTATTAAATATTTTTTTAATAATTGAGGATCAATAAGGCCGGAAATATTTTTCCTATCCATATCATGTTCATCAAGTTTCTTTTTGTTAATGCCGGCTTCATGTTCGATGTTTTCTTTTTCGCTTTTTATGCGATCAGAAAATTGCAAATATTCATCCTGTTTTTTTGCAATAATCTCCTCTGTTTCATCCATACGGTCCAAACATTCTATCATTTTATCTTCAATCGAGGAGTTTTTTGACTTCACGGCTTCAATTTCTTTTAACAATGACTGATATTCTTTGTTCGTTTTTACTAATCTAAGTTTTTCCTGGCTATTTTGATTTTTAACAAGGTTAATTTTAACCTCAGATTCATAGTCCCGATACTGTTTTGTCAATTCACCGAGAACAGACTCTTGGTCTTTTATGGTTTGTTCAATTTCTTTGAGGCTTGAATCAAGGTTTTCCAGTTTTTTTGACACATCATTTAATGTTGATTTAATTCTTACGGTTTCTGTATCGAGATGCTGTAGTTTCACCAATATTTTAATCTGTTCCTTCATGTCGTTTTACACCATTTATCTGTCCAATAACTGTTGACAATTAGTATTTGCCTCTTCAAAATTCTAATCCCTTATCTGAAAACAAGATGATTTCAAAATTGAACGAATTCAGCACTATTATAATACCATAAAAGGTTCTTTTTCAAGTTTATATGCTTCTATTTTGACATCGATGTCTGTTTCAGACAAAATCTTTTCAAGCCGATTTGCAAGCTCATCAACGATTAAATGCTCTGATGCAAAATGCCCGATGTCGATGAGACCCAAATTTTCTGCTTCCACTGTTCTGGCATCATGGTATCCTAAATCTCCGCTAACATAAACCTGGGCTCCGGATGTTACAAAGTGATTTACAAAACTTGAACCACTCCCCGAACATACAGCAACAGTTTTTATAATCAGATCAGAATTTCCTGCAACCTTTATGTAATCAAGGCCTAGTTTTGTTTTAATCGACGCAGCAAAAGACGTAAGATCCATACTTTTATCAAGCTTTCCAATGCGCCCGGAACCTTGTGTGTCTTCGGATGTTAATAACGGATAAACATCGTATGCCATTGTCTCATAAGGATGGTTTTTCTTCACATGATCAATAACACCAAACAAATCATTTTTCCGCACAACAGTTTCGATTCTGACCTCATCGGTATGAGAAATTTCGCCGATTTTGCCGGCAAACGGTTTGGACAAAGGTCCCGGCTTGAACGTACCTTTACCTTTACTTCTAAACGAACAGCAGCTATACGAACCGATATCACCGGCCTTTGTTTCAAAAAATGAAGTAATAACATCCTGTTCATATGGCACCGGAACATACACCACCAGTTTAAACATTTCATCTTTTTTGGCATGTCCCAATACTTTTAAATTTCTAAGCCCAAGACGACGAGCCAGGACATCATTAAGACCATCCATTGCGTTGTCAAGATTGGTGTGGGCTGAAAATATCGCCATCCGGTGCTGAGATGCCATCTGAATGATGGAACCCAGAGGCTTGCTAAAATTGATCGATTTTAGAGGACGAAATATCAGAGGATGGTGTGTAATTAAAAGATCAACACCGTTTCTGCAAGCGTCTTGAACAACATCAGGAGTTGGGTCCAGAGCAATCCGGATAGTCTGAACCGGCCAGTTCTTATCTCCAATCTGCAGCCCAACATTATCCCATTCTTCAGCAAGCCGGCTTGGAGCATATAATTCCATGACCTCGATAATATCGGCGATCGTTGTTTTCGTCATAAATTGCTAACCCATTTGTACGTGTCCACGGGGAAGCAAATCCTGTGAAAACGTACGCTCATTTTTGCTATGCTAAATGGATAAATACCATTCCAACTACAAGCCATCTCAAAAATGCAGATTACGTTCAAGGGCAAGGCGCGAACCGATGAAAAAGCGTAGCATACATGGGAGTATGTGAGCATTTTGAAGAGGTTCGCAACGCCGTAATTGGGCGTTAAATGTATGTTTGTGATGGCTTGTAATAAAAAAAGCGTGGCCATTGTTATAGCCACGCTTTAAATTCCTCATATTTATTAACTCCCATAACTCATAAGCAATACCGAGGGGTATGTGGCTGAGTAATGTTAAGCCCCATGTTGCTAATAAGTCTATCCTGTAAAATTACACTCGGATGGTTTGTTTTTGTCACGATTTTAACCCTACGTTTTTTTACTTTCAAACTGATGGGCCCACCTGGAATCGAACCAGGGACCTACCGGTTATGAGCCGGTGGCTCTGCCAGCTGAGCTATGGGCCCAAACATTCACATAAAGACTGATTACCTAATCGCTAAAAATGATTTTGTCAAGCGTTTACCGGGTATTAAAGCTGGGAAAATAATCATCCTCTAATTGATACTACCTGAATAAGGATTATAAAGATTCTCATTGATTTTCATACAAGGTATTAAACGAACCCACCTAACATATTCATCGACGCGCTTGCTCGTAAAATTATTGGGTCTGTTCGATAAAACTTTTCAGTTTCCGGCTTCTCGTGGGATGCCTGAGTTTTCTTAAAGCTTTGGCTTCTATCTGTCTGATCCTTTCGCGTGTTACGGCAAAGTCCTGTCCAACTTCTTCGAGGGTATGATCCGCCTTTTCACCAATTCCGAATCGCATACGCAGTACTTTTTCCTCGCGGGGGGTTAACGTCGCAAGAACCTTTCTTGTCTGCTCGGCAAGGTTTAGACTGACTGCTGCATCTGAAGGCAGCATAAACTTCTTATCTTCTATAAAATCTCCGAGATGGCTATCTTCTTCCTCACCTATGGGCGTTTCTAATGAAATTGGCTCTCTTGCAATTTTTAAGACTTTTCGAACTTTGGATAAGGGGATTTCCATTTTTTCCGATATTTCCTCAGGCGTCGGCTCTCGTCCAAGCTCCTGCACTAGGTATCTGGATGTTCGAATAAGCTTGTTTATTGTTTCAATCATATGAACAGGAATTCGGATGGTTCTTGCCTGATCAGCAATTGCTCTCGTTATGGCCTGTCGAATCCACCACGTAGCATATGTACTGAATTTGTAACCACGTCTATATTCAAATTTATCAACTGCCTTCATCAGGCCGATATTTCCCTCCTGGATCAAATCTAAAAATTGTAAACCTCGATTGGTGTATTTTTTGGCAATACTGACAACCAGTCGTAAATTGGCCTTGGTCAGTTCACTTTTCGCAAGTTTAGCTCTAAAACGCCCTTCATCTACACTTGACATGATCCTTTTTAAAGATCGGTTCTTGGCCTTAAAAGTATACTCCCGAGCAACAATGTGGTCTTTTATTGTCTTCAACTCGGCAAAAAGCAAGGCACCTTCTTCCTTTGAAAGGTCACAACGTGAACAGACCCACCGGGAAAATTTGGTCTTGGTCGTTAAATTGGTTCGAAGTTCTGTAACCGATACGCCAAGGGAATCAGCACACATCACAATTATTTTATTCATGGAATCGAACCATTCAATATTTTCCCTGATAAGTTTCTCAATCTTATCAATAACTCCACCCTCAAAACGCCATTCCTTAAGCAAATCAAATATTTTATTATTCCTGCGAGTGATGCACCTTCTGATACGACGCTGTTCATCAGATTTAAGGCTTGATGCAAAAAGTTTCTCCCGATATACTTTATTTTCTTCATGAATGGACCGTATAGCACGTACTGTTTCTAAAAACCTTTCGATCTGAATCGTTTCGTCAATATATGCACCGGTGTCGTCCATATCCCTGACATCTCTTAATACTTGTTTTAGTCGTATCTCCCTGTTTTCTATTTTAATTCCAAGTCCCATAATGCATTCTACGGCGATGTTTGTATCTATCTGGGCCTTTAAAATCTCCTGTTCTCCTGCTTCTATCTCCTTGGCAATAACAACCTCACCTTCTCTGCTTAAAAGGGTTACCAACCCCATCTCACGTAAATACATTTTGACAGGATCAGTTACAGAGCCAAAGTCAGGTGCGGGAGTCGCGGATATTTTAACCTTTTTTGTTCGAGTTAACTTGTTCTTTTTTTCATCTATGATTTCAATATCAAGATCATTTAACATGATAAGCGTTTCATCAATTTGCTCCAATGAAAGGGCATCATCCGGAAGCGCTTTGTTTATCTCATCATAAGTTAGAAAACCCTTCTTTTTTCCTTTTGAAATAAGCTTGTCCAGCATTTTTTTTGTAATATTTTTACTTTTTTTCTTTTTTGTAGCTGCTTTCTTTGCCATGTATTTAGCTCCTACAGGCTCCATTTGATTTTGTGTTTATTTCAATAACGCCATCTTCTTTTTTTCAGATAGCACTGCCATTTTTTGTTTTTTACTCAACAGTTTTGAAAGTAATTCAAAGTTGTTGTTATCTTCAGCCTCCTTTATTTTTTTTATCAGAGTATCTTCTTTTTTATTACGTATCGACTCGAATCGGTTTAAAATATTGAGGCATCCATCATAATCCCACTTATTCTCTCCAATTGCCATGGAAGCTACAATGCCCCTTTCTTCGTCGTCTTCAATTAAGTTGATAACGTCATCGATTTTTATATCCGAACAATCTTGATGTGCCAGGATTAAATCTCCAATCGCTTTTAAGTGGTTATCCTCAAAAAGATCAAGTATGCCTCGCTCACCAATTTCGGATAAAACCGGCGGAAATTGAAGCATCATTGAAATAATCTGCTGCTCCAGCCTTGTCCACTTGCCATGAAATGATTTTCTTTTATCCGCTTTCCGAAAACCGTTTTTTCTGTGGTTGCGAGCAAAGTCATTGTTAAAAAATGTATCCCTTTTGGTGCTGCTTCTATTTCGAAAAGATAGTTCCCTCACCTTCTCCAAAAGAGCGTTTTCTTCAATCCCAACACGTTCAGCAAGCTCCTTTATATACAAAGATCTTGCCACACTGTCATCAATGGATGCCAGCGTTTCTCTCATCTCTGAAATCACACGAATCTTTCCTTCAACGGTAAGTCCGTATTTCTCTATCAAAGTATCTATGAGAAAAGATATAAGGCTCTTTGCACTTTTAGCAATATCAAAAAATGATTCGTATCCGAATTCAAAAAGATATGAATCAGGATCATGTCCTGAAGGTAAAAGCATAATATTTGCATCGACTTCGGCGTTCATAAATATTCCTAGACTTCTCAGCGCAGCTTTCATACCCGCATCATCAGAGTCAAAAACGAGCACCACATGGCCATCCTTGCCGATAACGTTTCTGAGAATATGAACATGATCCGTAGTAATAGAAGTCCCCAATGTTGCAACAGAATTTTGAATACCATTCTGATGCAAGGCCAACAGATCAAAATACCCCTCAACAATGTAAATTGTTTCAGTCTCTCTGCATTTTTGCCTGGCCCGGTGAAGACCGTATAAAGAAGAACTTTTGTTGTAAATCGGCGTTTCCGGAGAGTTCAGATATTTCGGCAAATCATCAGTCAATACTCGTCCGCCGAAACCTATCACATGCATGTTCACATTAAATATTGGAAATATTATTCGGTTTCTGAAACGATCATAAAAACCGTTTTTGTTTTCTCTTTTAACAATCAACCCGGCTTTTTCTACAATATCGAGGGGGATCTTCTTTTTATTGAAAAAATTGTTGATATTATTCCAACCTTCTGGAGCATATCCAAGCCTAAATATTTCCATCGTCTCTTGGCTTATTCCCCTTTGCTTAAGATATAGCAACGCCTGTTTTCCTGAAGGAGCACTAAACAGATTGTTGTGGAAAAATTCCATCGCCTGTCTATTTATTTCAAGCAGTTTTTCCCTTTCGCTCCTGAGCCTTTTTTGATCTTTTGACATCGTTTGAACCGGAACATTGATCCCATATTGTCTGGAAAGAATCCGTGCAGCTTCTGGAAAAGAAATACCATCACGTTTCATAATAAAACTAAAAACATTCCCTCCAGCAGCACAGCCGAAGCAATAAAATATCTGTTTTTGAGGACTTACGGTAAAGGACGGGGTTTTTTCAGAATGAAACGGACAAAGACCGACATAGTTCTTCCCTGTTTTTTTCAGCAGCACGCTTTCCGAAACGACTTCAACAATATCGGCTGCATGTCTAATCTCTAAAACCTTATCTTCAGGAATAAAAATTGTCAAAAAGACCAACCTCCATCGAGATAAAAATGGTATGACTGGCAATAAAGGAACCGATCATTATGGGAGGTTCTTAAATGAGAAGAAGCCAAAAAACTGTAATGGTTTGTTTGCATCGATATAATTGAACATATTTATCTTTATTTTACATAAAAGTTAAATCTAAAACTCAGGTTTATTGGATTTTTAAAAGTCTTTTGATGACCAAAATCCCTGACTCGTCATTGAACAACCCAAAAAAAACTTTTTTAGAAACCGTCAAATATGATCAATTATCTTCTATTTTATTTTAACTATTTACGATAACTATTATTTGTTGGTTTGTCAAGATAATTATATTTTATCCTGTTTATTCAATTATTTGATGCGTCGGTTAGTTTTTATTGTCTGGCTATAACAGTCTCAATGGCTTCTTTAAGATTTAAGCTGCCACTGTATAAAGCTCTACCGGTAATGACCCCAACGACACCGACGGCTTCTAATGGCAATAGTTTTTGAATATCCTTTAAAGAAGAAACCCCACCTGAAGCAACTACCGGTGTGGAAACTGCTTCAGCAAGACGACGGGTTTCATTGATGTTTGGGCCTGTTTTCATTCCATCTCGATAGATATCTGTAAAGTTGATAACAGCAACGCCACAATCTTCAAATTGTTTTGCAAGGTCCACAGCATCCACTTGGGTTGTTTTAGTCCACCCCTCAATGGCAACCAACCCTCCACGCGCATCAATGGCGACAACAATCTGGCCGGGAAAGGCTTTACAAGCATCTTTTACGAGTGTCGGATTTTGAATGGCTTCAGTACCAATAACAACCCTCTTGACCCCAATTTCGAAAAACATTTTGATAGTTCTTTCGTTCCTAATTCCACCGCCAACCTGTATATCTGCATTTACACTATCTATGATTATTTTTATTGAATCGAGATTCTGAGGACTTTTTTCAATGGCACCGTCAAGATCAACGACATGAATAATTTCAGCTCCCTCATCTTCCCATCTCTTTGCCATAGCCGCAGGATTATCGGAAAAGACCGTTTCTGCATCCATACGCCCTTGGGAGAGCCGCACACACTTTCCATTTTTTATATCAACGGCAGGGATAATAAGCATCGCTTTATCTACTTTCCAATGTTTCGGTTTCAGCAGGAATATAAAAGTCTTTAAGCATGTCTTCAAGGCCGGAAATTGCCATCTCCTTTGCGGTAATCCATTTGGCCTTTCTTCTTAAAAAGAGGCCCAGCTGAAAAAGGTCATCGGACAATACTTGTTGCGTTTCATCGAAGTGAGCGCTCCATAACACCCGGCCATCCTCAACACGGATAAGGTGTATATCAAACGCTACAGAAGCTGCCAAATCGACTGAATATTCACCACCGACTCTTTCTCTGAAACGATAAATGTACCCGGCAAAAACCGCATCGGCATTTAGTGCACGTCCTATTTCAAGTTGCAAGTTTCGTTCCTGCAACGTTTTATTGCTTCCCGCCAGCAGTCCTGACATAACTCCTTGGGCCTGGCTACTGGGTATCAGTTGAATACCTTTTCGACCTTTTAATAAAATAAACGAATGTTCAGTAAGCATACCAGCTGCACTTTCTGCCACTTCTCCGGTAGTGAACACCTTTCCGCACACCGGACAACGACCGTTCGCACTTTCTCCAAATACTGAAGCCATATCCTTAAAAGGAAGAATCAATATTTTTTCTATTCCATACAGATTTGGCGGTTTTTCCTTTACAATATTATCTCCACCGCATGCTGAAAAAAACACTATACCTGTCAAAATAAAAACCTTAAGCAACACGTTATATGTTTGTAATGGCTTCATCGGCTAAAATTCTTGATACTTTAATTATGAATTTTGTATATTTTATGGCAAAATATCCAAATTGAGTAATTCCTTAATCACAAACGATTGACGATTTCCGTTTATCGGAGCGAAACGTAGATCCCGACTTATCGTAGAAGATTGAATATTTAATGACAAGAGTGATAAAATATTCGATATAATTTAAATTTCAGGTGATTGTAACAAAATATCGGTGAAGTATTAATAAAAAGATAGCAAGAGGCGATATCACAAATTTTCAATCGTCATTTTTCAATTTGGCTCCGGTTTCTCCGGGTTAAGAAGGGGTAAGTATGATTACAACACACCCTTTGATGAACGAACATCTCTTATCCGGCCATCAAAAGAAGCAGCCTGCTCCAAAGCCCTTCCGACAGCTTTGAAAATAGATTCATTAATATGATGTTCATTATCACCGTAAAAAACATTAACATGAAGGTTCATTCCGCACCGGATTGAAAACGCCCTTAAAAATTCCTTGGTGAGAGATGTGAAAGCATGTCCATCGGATGTTGCTTTTGACGGAACATTGTAAACCAAAAAAGGACGCTTGGACAAATCGACGGCTACAGAAGCGAGTGCGTCATCCATCGGAGTTACAGCATGGCCGAATCGTTTTATCCCTTTTCTGTCGCCTAAAGCACTGTCAAACGCATCCCCCAGAATAAGCCCAACATCTTCTATTGTGTGATGGAAATCAACATCGATATCCCCATCAGCGTCAATGGATAGATCAAAAAAGCCATGAACGGCAAAGAGTGTCAGCATATGATCAAAAAACGGGATTCCCGTCGATATTTCATTTTTGCCGCTACCTCCCAGCTTTAGCACAATACGAATTGATGTTTCTTTTGTTTTCCGTTCAACTTCGGCTGTACGCTCCATAAGATTAATGCCCCTTGCTTATTCGTTCATTGTTGCGCCGAACAGATTCTACAACCATACAAACTTAATTGTTTGAATTGTAGATTGGATTGTTGAATTTATCAATACGTCTTTTTCTTATAACAAATTTGTATAAAAAACAACTTACCTGTTTACAAAACCACAACAAATTAAACAAGGACTTGAAGAAGTTTTTCAAGTCCTTGTTTTAATTGAAATGGAGATGAAGGGGATCGAACCCTCGACCTCGGCATTGCGAACGCCGCGCTCTCCCAGCTGAGCTACATCCCCACAAAAACGATTATTTTTTCATATCAAACCCCAAAGAATCGGTCAATTTAAAAAAAATACCCAACACTGGACTCATCGGCATGAGATGTTCAAAAATATTTGACCCATACAGTTTTTATGCATATATAAATATTTGACCCTTAGGATTTTACCTTAACCTAAATTGAGAAAATGTGTTTTAAAAAGGAACAACTATGACCAGTAAAATTATTTTAAAAGATGCTTTCAAGCGTTTTACGCTGGACCAGGACAAGATATTGCCACCCGAAGAGACGGTTATCCGCTTTAAAAATAAATTGAAAAAAGTTGATCTTGATATCCTTGAATATACGGTAAGAATCGATAAAGGGAGATTGGACCTCCCGGTTTATTTCAGCAGTTGTGGCAGAGATGCCATCGAAATAATCGGAACGAAAAAGCAGATGGGAAAAGGTGCTACACCCCATCAGGCTGAAGCAAGCGCTGTTATGGAACTGGCTGAAAGGTTCAGTTTTTTCAGTTTTTGCAAAAATCCCGAAAATTTTTTTGTTGAAAAATATTGCAACCTTAAAGAAAATGTAATCCCGTTTGAGATGATTGCCCAATCCGTCCACGACAATTCAGAAGATCTAAATATCTCAAGAAAAATATTTGAAGACCTGCCGCTAAAGTGGACAAAGGCGTTTAATTTAACCCGAAATCAAGAAATTCTTATTCCTTTTAATTGGTTCTATACGATTAATGAATTCAATGGTCCATCTGCCGGCAATTGTGTGGAAGAAGCCCTAAGCCAAGGCATCTGTGAAATTGTAGAGCGACATGTATCTTCGATAATCAGTCAAAACCACTTAAAAGTACCTGCAATTCGGGCAAATTCAGTAACCGATCCAATGGTTATTGAAATGATAGGAAAATACAGGAAAGCCGGGATTAGCATATTCATTTCAGATTTTTCACTGGATATGGGAATACCCAGTGTCGGTGTGCTGGCATATGACCCCTCGACGTTTCCGGAAAGAAGTGAAATCGTCTGGACAGCCGGAACAACACCTGATCCGGAAAAGGCGTTAAGCCGGGCACTTACGGAAGTGGCTCAGCTTGCCGGAGATTTTGATACTGCCTCCAAATATGTGGCCAGTGGTCTTCCCAAACCGACGAAAATTGAAGACGCCGAATTTATCATCAACCCCGGAGAAAGAATCGATATTAACACGCTTCCCGAACTTTCAAACGAAAATATTAAAATTGAAGTTGAAAACTGTATATCTGCTTTGGCAAAAAAGGGTATGGAAGTGATTGTGGTGGATACCATGCATTCCCTGCTTGATATACCGGCTTTTTATACCATCATACCCGGCGCTCATTTCAGGGAAAGATCTCTTGGAACCAGTGTGGGGATGTTTTCAGCCAAAATTATAACCGAAAATCAAACGCCTCATGTTGCCATTAAAGAACTTAAAAAAATCGAACGTCTACTTCCGACAAGGTATTATATTAAATTTTACCTCGGATCATGTCACCTCGCCCTCAATGATCCTGCAACAGCGCTGGGATATTTTACACAGTCTCTTGAACTTGATCCTACAGAACAGGATGTGCCCAGCATCTATTCATACATGGGTGTCTCCTTCAATGAGATGGGTGAATATCTGAAAGCGCTTGATGTATTAAAAAAGGCTGAAACGCATGATAACGAAAGAACGGATATTTATAACTCAATGGGCTTCAGCCATTTTAAACTCAAGGAACACGAGCAGGCCATAGAGTGTTTCAAAAAAGTGTTGCAGCTCGACCCGGGTTCCGCCATCGATTATGCCAATATTGCCACAAATTACAGGGATATGGGGCAAAAAGAAAAGGCCATACAATATTATGAAATGTCACTGGCCATGGACCCTTCAATAGAGTTTGCAAGAGAGAATCTTTTGAAACTGGGCCAAAACTAACCGGCTTTCTTATTGTATTAATATGTTGCCTTACGGTTAGATAGTGATCTTCCATAAATGAGGATTTTTGTTTAATATCAAGGCATGCGAAAAAAATAACCGCAGGTGCCCCGCAGGAAATGCCCTTGGGGTGCATATGTGTAATATTCCGAGGATTATTTTTTAAGCATAACTCAGAGATTGGGCAAAAAGACCATTTATGGATGGGCACTAGATAGCAATTCTTTGGCAAGACTGGTGTAGTCTGACGAACCATAGCTGCCTTTCCTAAAGAAAACCACAGGTTTTCCAACACCGGCACTCTCGGCGATGGTGGTATTACTTCTTATCACCGTGTTAAAAAGCATATCAGCATATCTTTCATCATTTTTCAATTTTTCCAAAATATTATGACTGATCCGGGTCCGCGTGTCAAATAGTGTCGCCACAATCCCGGTCACATTTAGGTCTGTATTAATATTTTCCTGTATAGCAAAAATGGTGTCAAAGAGTTCGTCCAGTGCACCATAAGCATACGGATGTGTCTGGCATGGCACAACAACCTCTTTAGCATATGCCAACACATTTACGGTTAACAATGAAAGACTTGGGGGTGTATCAAGAAATATGAAATCATATTTCCCGGCAATGGATTCAAGGGCCTCCTTTAACCTGTTTTCACGTCCAATCTTATCAACAAGTTCGATTTCTGCACCGGAAAGATCTACATGGGATGGTATAAGATCAAGCCCTTCCCATCTTGTGGGCATGATGACCTCGGCTGCTTTAATCGATTTGCTGTCCATTATGAGATCGTATACGGTCAGCATCTTTTCATCAACATCGACACCAAGCCCTTTTGTCGCATTAAATTGTGGATCCATGTCCACAACCAGAACCGTTTTTTCTTCCTTACACAATGCCGCTGCAAGGTTTATCACCGTTACTGTTTTACCGACACCGCCTTTTTCATTTGCCACAGCAATGATTCTGGTCCGGCGATCACTCATAATTAACACCTCCTTCGTTCATCACTTGTCATTGGTTGTTGGTTGCTCAGATTTCGCGCCCGTATTTTTATGTAAGTTCATCTTAGATGGTGTTGATAGCGATGAAGGATCATCGCCATGGATTTTCTGAATAGCGATATGCTTATCGGCAGAATCGATAGTTTCAATCTTTTCTCTAAGACCATTTATTTTTTCGCCCAATTCATTATAATTAAAGGCCATGGTTTTCATCATCTCAGACGCCTGCTCTCTGTCAATAATCTTGTTGTTTATCAGGTCGACAATACTTGAAAGATCTGCCCTATAAACCTGAAAGCGATCAAGAAGAGTTTCATACAGACTGTTTGATTCGGCCTCAACAAGCTTGTATATATATTGAAATTTTATGTTTTCCTGATAATCCTTAAGATGAGAGATCACCGACTTCTCCATTTCATGCTTCACGCGTAAAACACCATCTCTCAATGCAAGTATCTCCCCTTCGTTTTTTCCTTGAATCGGTTTTTTTAATAACCGTTTAAAGATTTTAACCACTTTATAAAGACCAAGACGCATTGTTGCTTCCGTCTTCATCTTCGCTGTATACCGCATGTAAGCAGCCACAGGAGGAAGTGTTAATCCTGTTATAGATTTTATCGTACTGATATCAGGCAGATCGATCTTTTTTATGTTCTCGTTGGAGCGGTTTATTCCCAACTTATCCATCATACCGTTATATGTAGCAATAGCATCTTGCACCATGACATCGAATGGGCCTGTAATCGACTCGAGATGTTCATGAATACGTGTTTCCTGTTTTGTGACAAAACGAATAACTTCAGGGTTTATGGTTTCAGCCATAAACGTGTCGAAGGCCTGTTTGAAATCCTGAAATATCTGATAAAGTGTGTTTGAAAAACCCGAAGTCTTAAGATCATCTTCATATTGTTGATACGGAATGGAATAGCTTTTAATAAACTCCGCGATATCATGTATTACATTTCCTGATCGGATATCAAAATAACGATCGATTTCTAGTTTTAGTTCACGTTTGATCTGTTGAGTCGAGCCATCGAGGGTGTTTTTTACCACAGATTTAATCTGATTTACCCTAATCTGATGCTTTTTTACATTTTCAACGATTTCATTTGCACTCTCTGTATTCCTTGTAAGAATATTCTGATTGAAAGAGATCCAATGCTCTAAGCCTGATGAAATAATATGAAGGCGTTCTATATGATTTTTTAACAAGAGCTCATAACTTCCACGGGTCAGCTTATTGTAAAAAGATGTTTCAAAACGAGCTGTTTCGGAGTCTGAAAAGGCAGAAAGCTCTTTCTCTCCTTCCCATTGCTCCAATCTCAGCCGATCTTTTAGTAACAGCGTTAAATTCTGGGCTTTGAACAGATTGAAAAGTGCTGACAGAGAATAAATTTCAGGAGAAGGCGTTATCATCATAAGCTCTTCTTTTACTTTTTCTATCAAGGCGTCAAGGTCATGTAGCGAGTCATGTTCACTAAAATCACAGTTGATAATAAAGAGAATGTTATCCAAAATCCCCATTTTTTTTATCAATGATAAAAATTTTATATCCGCTTCTCGAAGTCCAGTTCTACTGCTGATCACATAGATGATGAGATTCGTTAACAAAAGATAATCTTGAATCATAACCAGGTGGAGGGGATTTGGGGAATCACTCCCTTGGCAATCTGCAATTTCGATATTACTTTCAATGCCGCCGGAATCGATTTCCAGATGAACATCCTTCAAATAGACTGCCATGGTCCCGTCACTCACAAAGTTCCAATGATCCCCAAACAAATTGTCTTCAAACTGCCTTACATTAACTTCGAAGGAAATCAGATCCTTTACTTTCTCAAATCCTTTAAGGTATGACGATAAAAGGACACTGTTAACATTGCGGGTGCCGTTGGCGATAAGATGTTCAGGCCCCAGAGAAGTCAGTGCTTTTTGAAGATCCATTCTCTCTTTTTTATCCCGTATATCAAACTTGTCATCTTCAGTCCGCCAGTCCAATGACGGAAAGAGAGCCAGTGCCTGATCCATATCCGCGTTAATTTCATCCCAGGATTTAAACAACAGTTTTGCCCTAAGTTTTTCTCCACTACGAACTCGAGTAACGATAGAAGTAACAACTCCGGCCCCCCGTTTTAAATACTCGCCCTTGAAAAGTGAGTTGATGAATGTGCTCTTGCCGGATTTGATAGGTCCCACAACGGCGACACGAATAATCTCTTCCGACAATTGTTTGTTAATACTCGCATTTGTTTTCTCCCAAACAGCAAAGGAATTGTCTGATATACCGGGTATCGACTTGGCATTGGAAAAAAAGCTTGAAATATCCTCACTGATTTTAAGTAGGTCCCTTTTAATCGAGTTATAAGTATTCATTTCAACCCAAAATTCAAGTTAGTTAACACAGAAAACGTCCATGACAACAAAAACAACCAAAACAATCTACATCACTTAAAAATAAGCAATGATATAAATCAATCGTAACAAAACCCTGACCCACCTTAGTGCTCTAATTCATAAATACGATGACGTATTTTTATCTGGACATTATCCCGTATAAGCGGAAGTCCAAAAGTTTAAAGTTTGAAGTGCCTAAAGTGAGCTAAAGTTGAGGAACGCGCTTTCAGTGCGAACAATTATAATTAAAATTGATAGAATACCTTAACTTTAAGCACTTTAGTTCACTTTAGGCACTTTACACTTTTGCATACATAGAATGAATAAACCAAGTTATAAATACGTGACCGTATTTACGAATACATGTACTTAGACAAAGGGGCAAACAAGCTTTGATGAGTGTCAAAATACATAAATAAGAACAAAAATCAACGGATATTCAAGCTGTTTATTACAACGTATCAAGTGAATTGTCAAAGCGATTTCCTTTGCTCAATCTTATTGTTTTGGCGACTTCCTTCTGTGTTCAAATTCAGAAACATGTAGCTGAGCTGATGTTATTAATTGCTTAATAATGTCATAAGTTTATTTGTTTTTAGTGTTCATCTTTATAATACCTTGTAACATATAAGGTTTTATGTTATAAACATCGGAATGATTTTTTAGATAGACTACTAAACAATGAAGGAAAATTAGATCCATGTCGGAAAAACATCCTGAATGTCCACTGTATAATCCATTAAATTGCAAAGAATATTACAATCCCAAGCTCTGCGCATTTGTAAAAAAAGATAAAGTTTGTCTCAAAAAAAAGAAGCCAAAATCCAAAGCGAAATCGAAATAAAGCCGTTTCACGACGCAATACAACGCTGTATTCTCTAATGGCGTGATGTTGCGACAATTCGGAATTTTAAGATCTGGAGTGGTTAAAATTTTCGCCTTCCCCTCCGGAGCGTAGGCCTTACGGGCCGGAGTCTTGAATTTGAAAATAAATGAATATTTTTCAAAGGTTTCATCTATGAAAGTATTTTCCTTGGTATCTTAAAATCTTAGTGGCAATGAGCGGGGGTTGAGAAAAGCTTTTTCAATAAATTTACAAAAATTACAAGTAAGGCGCTATATAAGGAAAATGGCAAACAATTTATGCATGCCCGGAGATATTCATAATTAAAGCCGGATCTACGCCTATCTTTTTTAACGATGCTTCCCATCTTTCTTCAATCGGCATATCAAAAATAATATCTTCATCAATAGGAGAGGTCAGCCATGCATTTGCTTTGATCTCTGATTCTATTTGTCCCGGTCCCCAGCCAGCACATCCAAGAGCAATTAAATATAACTTCGGCCCCCTGCCCATAGCAACATATTCTAAAATGTCTCCGGTATTGCTTAAGGCAAGCGTAGGTGTAACCATAAGAGACCCTTTCCAGCCGAATGGAGGGCCATGAAGGATAAAGATTTCACCCACATGGACCGGCCCTCCGATGTGGATTGGAGTGGATTCAACATCTGGGATAAACTCCATATTGAGCTCATTAAAAATGTCTTTTACCATCAGAGTAGGATGGACTCTGTTGATAACAATGCCCACAGTTCCTGCTGGAGTATACTCGCAAATACATGTAACAGTTTGATAAAAATTATGATCAACCAATAAGGGCATGGCCATTAGCAACTGCCCTTTAAGAGAATCTATGGAATTATTTTCCATTTTCTACTCCGCTTTTTTCTCAGCGATAAATTATCCGAGCCTTGAATGAGTGAAAACTTTTTAAAGGATACGTTTATCTTCGATTCTTGTCAAGAACGCTGGACCAAACATTTTATATTTGACAGCTGAAACCGTTCAACATAATAATTTCATATAAATTTATTATATAGAATCCTTCAAAATTATCTGTGCAAGATTCAATTTGTTTTATACAGGTCTCTTATGAATTCGGAATCAAAAACAATTTCATCGATGAGAAAAGATGCTGTCGAAATCTTTTATAAGGCTCTAAAAGCTGTGCAACCCGGTATCGCCATCAAGCGACACTGCAAGTTTGACGGTAAAACTCTTTTGATTGGTCATCGTTCATATCATCTTGCTCGATATAAAAATCTATATGTATTGGGCGCAGGAAAAGCCACAGCACCAATGGCTGCAGCCATAGAAGATATGATTGATGAAAAAATTACAGACGGCATTATTACTGTAAAATTCGGTCATGTGGCTGATTTAAAGTATATCAATCTCATAGAAGCGGGCCATCCGATACCTGACGAAAATGGAATACGAGGCGCATCTGCCATCCTAAATTTTGCGAAAAATGTAGAAAAAGATGATCTTATATTATGCCTCATTTCAGGAGGAGGATCCGCATTGATGCCGTTCCCCTATGACGGCCTTACCCTTAAGGACAAACAGGATACCATCAAAATACTCCTTTCCTGCGGTGCTACCATTCATGAAATCAATACGATAAGAAAGCACATTTCTAAAATAAAGGGGGGGCGACTTGCGCAGGCGGTATATCCTGCCACACTTGTTACCCTAATACTTTCGGATGTTGTGGGGGATGATCTCGACGTTATCGCATCGGGCCCCACAGTACCGGATTCAAGCTCTTTTTACGACTGCGGGAATATTTTCGACAGGTACAACATTATCGACAAAATACCCAAAAATATACTGAATCATATTGAATCTGGTATTTCAGGTGATATTGATGAAACGCCAAAACCGCATGATCCTGTTTTTGATAGAACTTATAATTTGATTATCGGAAATAACGTTGAATCCTTAATGTCCGCCAAAGAAAAAGCCGAAAACTTAGGGTATAATGTTCTTCTACTATCTTCAATGATCGAGGGAGAAACCCGATTTATCGCTCAAGTCCATGGAGCCATCGCCAGAGAGATCATTAAAACCGGCAATCCCCTCCCTTTACCGGCCTGCATACTTTCCGGCGGTGAAACCACGGTAACCATTACAGGCAATGGTCTGGGAGGACGGAATCAGGAGTTTGCGCTATCTGCATCAATAGATATTTCCGGCAAAAAAAATATCGTTATGCTGAGCGGCGGTACTGATGGTACAGATGGTCCTACAGATGCAGCCGGGGCTTTTTCGGACACCTTTACGCTTAAACGTGCCGAAGAAATGGGATTGGATCCGTATCGTTTTCTGGCAAACAATGACTCATATCATTTTTTTCAAAAACTTGGAGACCTATTCATAACCGGTCCAACCAATACCAATGTCATGGATTTGAGGATTGTACTCGTCACTTAATTTTGTACTAAAAAATTATTAAGTGTCCATCCAGAAATGAGGATTTTTGTTCAAGATCAAGGCATGCGAGAAATATAACCGCAGGTGCCCCGCAGGAAATGCCCTTGGGGTGCATATAATTGATATTCCGAGGATTATTTTTTGAGCATAACACAGAAATTGGGCAAAAAGACCATTTATGGATGGATACTATTTAAGCCAGCGCGACTATGGTTCCTTACCTAATATCTCTCTGATTTTACGAGATAGCTGTATCACATTAAACGGTTTCTGTATAAAACCATTACAGCCTCGATCTATTATTTCAGCCGCTAGTCCATCTATGCTGTAACCACTGGAAAGAAGAACTCTGATTTCAGGATCTATCTTTTTGAGCCTGTCATACGTCTCGCCCCCTCCCATGCCAGGCATTATCATGTCTAAAATAACCATAACAATTCGGTTTCTGTTTTTCTGATAGACGTCAATCGCCTCTTTGCCGCTCCTTGCCAAAAGGGGCATGTAACCCAGACTTGCCAAGATCTGGCTGCAAACATCGATAATCATGTCTTCGTCATCAACTAGAAGGATTGTGCCAGTGCCCTTCAATGTTTTTTGATTCATCAGCATGTCTTGCTTAACTTCCTTTGTAGACGCCGGCAGAAAAATATTAAAGGCGCTTCCCTTATCGATCTTACTGTAGACGTTAATAATACCGCCATGATTCTTTACGATGCCGTATGCAGAGGCTAGACCTAAACCTGTACCTCTACCGATATCCTTAGTCGTAAAAAACGGATCGAATATCCTTTTCTTAATATTATCATCCATTCCTGTTCCGGTGTCTGTAACGGATATCTTTACATAATTGCCACCTTTTAGAGAAAAATATCGGGTATAATTATTATCAAGTGTTACGTTTTCTGTTTGAAGATATAACTCCCCTCCTCCAGGCATTGCCTGGCTGGCGTTCACATAAAGATTTAACAGCACCTGCTCAATTTGGCTTGTATCGGCTTCCACTCTCCAAAGATCTTTTTGATAGTTACTATAAATTCTGATCTCTTTTTTGGTTCTATTAAACATCTCCGAACTTTTTCTCATCACATCATTAATAACGATGGGTTTGACTTCATATTTACCGCCTTTTGCTAGCCCTAAAAGCTGCTTTGTGAGATCTGCTCCACTTTGAACATACTTTTCAATGTTTTTTAATCTTTCATGGTGCGGATGGTCGGAACTCAAATCAAAAGCCATAAGCGATGTGTTCCCTAATATTCCCATGAGCAAGTTGTTGTAATCATGGGCGATACCTCCAGCCAGTGTGCCGATGGCTTCCATTTTCTGGGCCTGATGGATTTGTGCTTCCAGCTTTTTCTGCTCACGAATATCTCGTAAATTAACGACACTACCTGCGGGTTGGTCTTCTCTATCATAGAATATGGCGCTACTAATACTAACTGGAACAACATCACCTGACTTCGTGTTTTGGTGTGTTTGTATGGCCAATAGATTCTCTCCGGCAAGAAGTTTCTTTATCATTTCATGAGTTTCGGGATGATCTTTCTTGGGGATGAACATATCCATTCTTTTACCCAAACACTCCTCTATAGTCCACCCAAAAACATTGGTAAATGTGGGGTTCAGATAGGTCACCTTCCCCGCCTTATCATAAACGATAACCGAATCAGGGTTTGCTTCTAACACTGTACGATATTTATTCTCACTCTCTCGAAGGGCTTCTTCAGCCTGTTTGCGGATTGAAATCTCTTTCTGTGCTTTTTCGTACAACCGGGCATTATCGATTGCTATTGCAGCAGATCCGGCCAGTGGCTCCAGTAGCGCCAAGTCTTTTTTGTTGAAGCGTTCGGTTTGACTATCCACAACCTGGAGAACACCGATCACATCTCCCTTAACCCGCAATGGGACAGAAAGGATGGATCGCATATCCCGTCCTATCAATAGGTCAACCTCTTTATAGTGTCTCTCATCATCTGAGGTTTCCGGGGCTATTAAGCTTTCACCGTGTCTTGCCACCCATCCGGCAAGACCTTCTCCAGATGCCAAGCGCCAACCAATCAACGTTTCTCCATACGTTCCGGCGGCTTGTTTGCAAACGAGTTCCTCGGTTCCTTCCTCTATAAGCCATATAGAGCATCCCATCACATCCATCAAACGCCGGACTTCTTCTAAAACAGTAACAAACACCTGATCTAACTTGAGGCTGGAATTAAACATCTGAGTCGCCTTATGGTGCAAGCTCAACTCACTATCCCGAAACTTTAATGCCTCTTTGGCGCTGAGCTGGGCTGTTACATCATTTATGATGACGATGCTATTATCGTCTTTCTTGCCGGAAAATAAAAATCTTGCGCTAACAATATGTTCATTCAATCCCAGAGGGTATTCTTCATCTATGGCTTCCAGCTTATCCTTTGCTGTTTTCATAGTTTTAATTACCCTTGAACGGTCATCTATCGAAAACATCCGGGTGAAATCTGATCCTATCAAGTTTTTCATAGAAACATCGCAAAAGGAAAGTGCTGCCGAATTGGCATAAATGATTCTTCCTTGAAAATCGACGATTAAAATTCCTTCCGAAATCTTTTCTAATATAAAATCAATTAGTTTTTTATCCGCCAAAAATTCCTTAATTTTTTCTCTCATGTCACGCATACCCTCTAAACGGATTTATCTTTCTATATTTACAATATCTTTAACTTGAGTAACTATATCTTTGGTAACTATAAAATAATATTGTCTACTAAATCAAGACTCAAATAATGATATTAATTTTTTGATATAAATGACAATAATTTTACAATCATTTGATAAAAACTTTGGAAATTCTATGGGCAGGGTTGACATCTCCTTTTTAGGAAAATGCTTGAATAATACATTTTTGAATAATAGGATGAAAACAAATATTGAATATATATTTTACGAAACGTTAAATTATGCGTGCAGTGATACAAAGAGTAACGTCAAGTTCTGTAACCGTAGGGGATGAATTGGTTGGTAAAATCGGTAAAGGACTTTTAGTGCTTTTAGGGGTTGCAACATCGGATAAAATCGATGATGCCAAATACCTAGCAGACAAGATTGTTAACTTAAGAATTTTTGAAGATGAAAACCATAAATTGAACCGTTCTTTATTTGACATGGGTGGTGAAATGCTGGTCGTTTCACAGTTCACTTTGCTGGGAGATTGTAAAAAAGGGCGACGCCCCTCATTTGTGAAAGCTGCACCTTTTGAACTGGCCAATGAACTGTACCAGCAATTTATTGAACGCGTACGTCAGAAAGGCGTTACTGTAAAAACCGGTCGTTTTCAGGCCAGGATGGAAGTATCTTTGATCAACGATGGACCGGTAACGCTTATCGTGGAAAGCAAATAGTCAATAAACTCGGATTCCGACGATTCGGAACGAACTATGCACTTTGTTTTAAATTTTGTGTTTATTTTGGCAAAACTTTTTCCATTCTGCCAAATATTTTTGGTTCAGGCTTGTCTATATTAGGTTTTATGAATGCTAAAATTAGCCTTTAAATTCACCTCCTGCCTTCTTCTTTTTCTTCTACCTTTTGTTAAAACAACGAATCTTTATTGCGGGAGATTGGATGATTTAGAGCATCTTATCGGCGACCGGGACGCCGTCCTGGTCGCCGATCCAAAAGGTCATATTGTTTTTTCAAAAAATGTGGATATTCAGCTCATTCCTGCATCGGCACTGAAGATATTCACCGCGCTTGTGGCCATTCATTATCTTGGCCTTGATTATAAGTTTTTCACAGAATTTTACATGGACCGTCATTCAAATATCAAAATAAAAGGCTATGGCGATCCGCTTCTCATCTCAGAAACTGTTGTGGAAATGATCCATCACCTTTCCATGAAACTTTGTGCCAAATACAGCATTATTAACGATCTTATCCTTGATGATTCATATTTTGGCGTGCCAACCGTGATCCCCGGGGTAAATGTATCATACGAACCTTATGATGCTCCTAACGGCGCTTTGTGTGTAAATTTCAACACGGTTAATTTCAAACGCAACAAAAACGGCGTTTATGTCAGTGCTGAATCGCAAACGCCGCTGTTGCCGTTTATACTATCCAGGGTTAAGGCTTCTCAAATGGATCACGGAAGAATTGTGCTTTCCAGCCAAAGAAATGAGATTACGCTTTATGCCGGACATCTTTTTTTATACTTCTTAAAAAAAGAAGGGATTCGGTTAAACGAGAGTATAAGGTTGGGAAAGGTTCAAAAAGAAGCAGATAAACTCATCTATAGATATGTTTCCAGTTATTCATTAATTCAGACCCTATCGAAACTTCTCGAATATTCAAACAACTTTCTTGCCAATCAGCTGCTCATTACCGTTGGGGCAAAAGTATATGGCCCTCCCGGGAATTTAGAAAAAGGGGTTCGTGCCGCTTTGATGTACGCAAAAAACATCCTTGAAATTGATCATGTTCAAATTGAAGAAGGTTCCGGAATATCGAGAAAAAATCAGATTTCAGCAAGGGACTTCTATAAAATACTCAATGCATTTAAACCGCATTATTTTCTTATGCGGCAAACGGATAGAATGTACTATAAGACCGGAACCCTTAAGGGAATCCATACCAGATCCGGCTATATCAAAAAGAAAAATGGAGAGTTGTATCCTTTTGTTTTGATGATAAATACCCCAGGCAAGTCTCCGGAACCGATGATGGATATAATTCAGCGTGAATTGCACTAGTGTCCATCCATAAATTATGATATTTGTTCAAGATCAAGGCATGCCCAAAAAATAACCACAGGTGCCCCGCAGGAAATGCCCTTGGGGTGCATATAGTTGATATTCCGAGGATTATTTTTTGAGCATAACG
This sequence comes from uncultured Desulfobacterales bacterium, assembly GCA_937998305.1. Taxonomy (GTDB): domain Bacteria; phylum Desulfobacterota; class Desulfobacteria; order Desulfobacterales; family UBA11574; genus UBA11574. Next base: position 25,885 of record CALLDL010000110.1, read on the forward strand.
CAGAGATTGGGCAAAAAGACCATTTAGGGATGGACACTAAACTATAGATAGGGGTCATGCCCGCTTGTTATAGAAGCATAGGCACTATGGTTATGGATAGATTCGAAATTTTCAGCACTCACGGAAAACCAAGTTATATTGCTGTCTTTTTTCAGTTTATCAGCAACATCTCTCACAATATCTTCAACAAATTTGGGATTCGAAAAACCTTTTTCTGTAACATGTTTTTCATCTACCCGTTTCAGTACCGAATATACTTCACATGATGCGGCATCTTCCACCAGCTCAATCATATCTTCAATCCAGATAAATTTGTTAAAGCGTGTGCTAAGACGAACTTGACCGCGCTGATTGTGGGCGCCTGATTCACTGATTTCTTTTGAACAGGGACAAACGGAAGAGATGGGAACAACGACTACGGATACGAGGTCAACCTTACCTTCCGGGTCGCTTGATCCTAAAAAACTGCAGATATAATCCATTAAACCGGGAGATTTGCTGACCGGAGATGTTTTTTCAATGAAATAGGGAAAGGTTACTTCAATATTGGCTGAAGCTGCATTAAGATACTCTTTCATCTCCTCAAGAATAACGGAAATCTTTTTTAAGGAAACTTCCGGTCGGAACAGATGCAACATTTCCACAAAACGGCTCATGTGAGTCCCTTTGTAATTGTGGGGCAAATCAACATACATGTTTATGGAAGCAACCGTATGTTGAATGTTGTTCCTTCGATCAAGGACGGTTATGGGATATTTAAGATCCTTTATCCCCACCTTATCAATTGGAATGTTGCGATAATCGAATTGATTTTGGATATCTTTCATTTTGGCAAATAATCCATATTCACATGATGCATGGCTCTGAAAATATTCCCTTTGACTTTCTTGTTATTCCTATAAAGCTGTTTTAGAATCTTTTTTATTTCATATCGCTTGGAGGTTTTTGTGCTGGGGCAAGGATTATTAAAAATCGGGAAACCCTTTTCCTTGGCAAAACGCCCTATAACATCTTCGTCAACAAGGGCAAGCGGCCTTATCACTGAAAATTTTCCCTGAAAAAAAGACTGGGAAGGCAGCATGCTGCTAATCTCACCAGCATAGAAAATATTCATAAATAAAGTTTCAATGATATCGTCTTTATTGTGTCCTAGGGCGACTTTGTTGCATCCGAGTTCATCGGCAATTTCAAAAAGTCGTTTCCTGCGCAACCTCGAACATAAAAAGCAAGGATTTTCCCGATTTTCGGAACTGTGGGCCAAAACCCCATAATCTGTATGTTCAACTCTGAGTTCAAAGCCTATTTGACTGCAATATTCTGCCAAAGATTTACTGAACCCTCCGTCAAATCCCAAATCAACATGCACTGAATACAGCTCATAATTTATGGGAATGCGTTTTAGGCGCTCACTTAATATCCACTTCAGGATAAAACTATCTTTACCTCCTGAAAGCCCGACCAAAATTCGATCTCCATGGGAGATCATATCATATTGATGCAAGGCTTTCCCGACATTCCTTTTTATCGCCTTGTAGGCATAGCTGTACTTTGGCAAAAAAAGTATCGGCCTCCTATGGATTTTCCTCTTTTTCCTCTTTTTCCTCTATTTCTTCTTTTATTTCTTCTTCTTTATCTTCTCTAATGGTGATCTTGCCTGCGGCGATTTCACGTAGAGAAACCACAATGTCTTCATTTTTGGGCGAACTGACCAGATATTCAGACCCTTCACGGATCTGTCTTACACGTTTGGCCGCCATGTTTACCAGTAAAAATCGGTTTTTTACCCGCTTTAAACAATCTTCTATGGTTATACGTGCCACAAAAAACCTCCGTTTACAATATTTCTATTAATTCATAAAATCTTTTTCCACCCGGAGCTTCCAAGACAATCTCGTCTCCGGATTTTTTCCCTAAAATCGCTTTCCCGAGTGGCGAAGACACAGAAATTCGACCTTCTTCGATATTCGCTTCATCGGGTCCAACAAGTTGATATTCAACCTTTTTTGAAGTATCAATATTTTCAAGTAATACAGAACTGGCAAATACTGCCCGATCTTTGGGAAGCTTTTGAGGATCAATAATATCCGCCATGGATATTTTATATCCCAATTCATTCAATTTTCCCTCTATAAATGCCTGCCGGTCTTTGGCAGCTTCAAACTCGGCATTTTCAGTAATATCCCCGTGAGCACGGGCTTCCTCAATGGCTTTTATATTTCTGGGTCGTTCGACCTTTTTAATATATTCCAGTTCTTTTTTAAGGGCCTCATACCCTTCTCGCGTAATTGGTACTCGTTCCAAATCTACTCCCCTGATAGATATTCTTTTGTCAGAATTTCGGCGATTTGTATCGCATTAGTCGCTGCGCCCTTTCTGATGTTGTCGGCGACAACCCACATATTGATACCATTTTCTATTGATTCATCGTCACGAATACGACCTACAAGTGTCAAATCCTGTCCGGCGGCATCAATAGCGAGTGGATAACGATTGTTCTCCGGATCATCAACGACCTTTACGCCGGGTGTTTTTTCAAGAAGCGCCCTCACCTCTATGGCAGAAACATTCCTTTTTGTCTCGATATTAATCGATTCCGAATGTCCGAAAAAGACCGGTACACGAACGGTGGTTGCCGTAACCCCTATGGTATCGTCTTCCAGGATTTTTCGCGTTTCATGGATCATCTTCATCTCTTCTTTTGTATATCCGTTTTCCAAAAATACATCGATATGCGGGAGGCAGTTAAATGCAATGGTGTGAGGATATACTTTATTTTCATGTTTTTTAAAGTTAAGAATCGCCCGGGTCTGGGAATCAAGTTCGTCAATTGCCTTTTTGCCGGTCCCTGAAACTGCCTGATACGTTGACACCACAATCCGTTTGATACCGTATTCTTGGTGCAATGGATGTAATGGAACGACCATTTGAATTGTAGAACAGTTAGGATTCGCGATAATTCCTTTGTTTCTAAACTGTGCGATGGCATGCGGATTGACTTCGGGAACCACCAGTGGAACCTTGGGATCCATCCGCCATGCACTTGAATTATCAACAACCACACATCCATCATTTGCGGCAAAAGGTGCAAATTTTTCACTTGTTCCACCACCGGCTGAAAAAAGGGCGATATCGATTCCTTTAAAAGAAGTCTCGGTCAACTCTTCAACGGCAATGTCATGTCCTTTGTATTTGAGCTTGCGCCCGACAGAACGCCTGGATGCCAAGAATTTTATCGACTTGATTGGAAAGTTTCTCTCTTCAAGGCAGAAAATCATTTGATTTCCCACGGCTCCTGTTGCCCCTGCTACGGCAATGTTAAATTTTTTATCCGTCATTGTCTGCTGTTCCCGTTAATATAACTTATCACAAGATCTCCAACTTCTTGTGTTGAGTATCCCATTTTACCTGCGGCGACATCTTTTAAATCATCACGCAAAACTCGAATAACGCTCTCTTCTATCAAAGAGGCGGCCATGGGTTCCCCTATAGTTTCAAGCATGATCTGCGCCGCTGAAATGGCAGCAATTGGGTTTATGATATTTTTACCGGTATACTTAGGGGCGGATCCGCCGATAGGTTCGAACATTGAAATTCCTTCAGGATTAATATTTGCTCCCGCGGCAATACCCATCCCTCCCTGAATCATTGCGCCCAGATCAGTGATAATATCACCAAACATGTTATCGGTAACAATAACATCGAACCATTCCGGATTTTTAACCATCCACATACAGATAGCATCAACGTGTGCATAATCTGTTTCAATATCAGGGTATTCTTTTGCAACCTCATTGAACGTACGTTCCCACAATTCAAATGCAAAGGTCAGCACATTGGTTTTTCCACACAGTGTCAGTTTTTTTCTTTGGTTTCTTTTTCTGCAATACTCAAAAGCATATCTGATACACCGTTCTACCCCTTTTCGGGTGTTTATCGATTCCTGTATGGCCACTTCATCTGCAGTGCCGTGTTTTAAACAACCACCGGCACCGGCGTACAGTCCTTCGGTATTTTCTCGAACCACAACAAAGTCGATATCAGGCGGCCCCTTGTCTTTTAACGGTGTTTCTACACCTTCATAGAGTTTAACAGGCCTCAAGTTGATATACTGGTCAAAATAAAACCGAAGCTTTAAAAGGATACCTTTTTCAAGAATGCCCGGTTTTACATCCGGATGCCCGATAGCCCCTAAATATATTGCATTTGATTCGGCGATCGAGTCCAGAATATTATCAGGTAAAATCTCTCCAGTCGCCTTATAATGTTCCCCGCCCAAATCATAATGGGTAAAGTTAAGTTTGAAGTCGAATTTGTCTGCCAAAGTTTGAAGGACCTTGATGCCTTCTTCAACAACTTCGGGTCCGGTACCGTCACCTGGAATTACAGAAATATGATATTCTTTTGTCATATGAATAAATCCAATCAAGTAGTCTTAATGTTTCTGGTTGTCATTGTAAAAATGATTTTTAATAGATTCCGCTTAAAAGTGATTAAGATCCGTGCTCATTTGCATCGCTGGTTTCCGATACTGTTTGGCTCGCTTTTTTATGGTGTTTAATATTAATTAAAGGGCCTGAAACAACATAAGTCAGTGCCAAAAAAAATAGAGCAACGGATGGCTGGGCGGCGATGAAGATCAATATCAAGATGATTGCCACCAGAACATTGAAATTCATTTTTTTAAACAGCTCAGGTTTTTTGAAACTATTATATTTTATTGTGCTTACCATTAAAAAAGAAAGTACATACAGCATCACAAGAATGAGGATGGGATTAATTTTTCCTTCGATACCAAGTTTATGACAAAATAAAACGGCCGTTGCTGCCATACTAGCTCCGGCAGGAATTGGAAGCCCCACAAAGTGATTGCTGCTTATTACGTCCACCTGCGAATTAAAACGAGCCAATCGAAGGGCTCCACAAGCCATAAATAGAAATGCTGCCAGCCATCCGATTCTTCCTAATGGCTTTAGAGACCACAAATATATCATTAATCCCGGTGCAAGACCAAAAGATATAAGGTCGGCCAGGGAATCGTATTCAAGGCCGAATTTGCTGGTGGTATTCGTAGCTCTGGCGATTTTACCATCCATGATATCAAATAATACACTGATAATAATGGCTACCGCCGCAGCGACAAATTTTCCGTTTATTGCGGCGATAACAGCATAAAATCCGAAAAAAAGATTGAGCGATGTAAATATATTGGGAAGGATATAAATTCCTCGATGCGATTTTTCTTTATTATTTCTTTTTGTTCTTATCATATCAAATCTCCCAAAACAGATGTCCCGGCTTTTAACTTGTCTCCCACCGCCACTTTCAAATTTATCTCGGGAGGAAGATATACATCTAAACGTGATCCAAAACATATTAAGCCAAAACGCTGTCCCCGGGTGATAATATCACCCTTCTGTAATTTACAGATGATGCGCCTTGCAATCAGTCCTGCTATCTGGACCGTACAGATATTTTTCCCTCCTTCGGTTTCTATGAAAATTGCATTGTGTTCATTATGATTTGATGCCTTATCCAAATTGGCGGAAAAAAATTGGCCAGGAAAATAGTGAATCTTTGTTACCTGTCCTTCATGGGGAATACGATTGACATGAACATTAAAAATCGACATAAAGATGCTGACTTTCATGCACGAACCTTCATAAAATCGACTGTTATCGACCAAACCCGCCGAAATAACCTTTCCATCAGCCGGTGAAACAACACATCCGATATAATTGGGGATAATGCGGTCCGGATCCCTGAAAAAATAACAAATGAAAAAGGTCACAGTAATACCCATCAGAGACAACGTGACGAGCCCCAAAAGCGCGAATACAGCAGTTGTAAAAACAGAAGCAAATATAAAAGGATACCCAGCACTTGCCAACGGAAAGGCAGAGTTGCTGGGTACGTCAGACCAAAAAAAGTTGCTCATTTTGTATGCCCTGATTGTTCTTACTTAATACAACAAAAGACTAAACTATTTTATTTATCAAAATTGATTCCCTATTGTCAATAATAACCGTAATGATTGTTCTTTTTGTTTCAAATTAAGGCGTTTTTCTGATCAATTGAATTTATGGCAAAGCGGCAGACACCTTAAAACAGGTTATGATTTCATTAAGTTCAATTCTGCATCAGATTTTCGGATATAATACGGCGATATTTTTTCAATATCATCCGTATCGTTCTTTTCGAATTTTGCCATGCTAAGGTAGGCCAAGGTTGAAGCTCTAATCGTATTTTGAATCAACGGGGCAAAAGACGCAAATTTACCCATTTTTTCCAATATTATTTCTTTATATAGCAAAGCGCCATTGCCCACAAACAAGCAAGATTCGCTAAAATCATCAACAGCTTTATCAGGAGGTGCCACGCGTTCTTTTGTTTGGTTTTTTAAATGACCGTTTAGGAACCTGTAACGGGAAAAATAAACCTCTCCTTTACGCGCATCTAAAATCGGACATATAAGATCGCGAGAATAAGACACCTGAAGTGCAAGCGCTTCCAGGCTTGAAACACCGACAACTGGTTTTTCTAATACCACGGCAAGCCCCTTGATGGTACTGATACCAATTCTCAAGCCTGTAAAGGATCCAGGACCTCTGGTTACTGCAAATCCATCCAGATCAGAAAAATTAAGGCCTGACATTCTAAGGGCCGCCTTTATCATATCCATTAAATGTTTAGAATGTGTTTGTTCTCTGTATAGTGTGAACTCCGAGAGCAAAGACGTTTTATCCACGATTGCGACACTGCAGCTGGTTGTCGCCGTATCAACAGCAAGTACCCTCATATTATTTATCAGCCATCAACCTTCATCAATTGCAAGGGAAAGAACTTTTTCCATGTTTTTTACAGGAACAAAATTAATTTTTCGCTTTACATTCATCGGAATTTCAGCCAGATCCTTTTTGTTTTTTTCAGGAATAATTATTGTACGAATCCCGGCCCTCAATGCACCCAATGCTTTTTCTTTCAAACCGCCTATAGGAAGCACTCTTCCCCTCAATGTAATTTCTCCGGTCATGGCAACATCTTTATTGACCGGTTTGTTTACCAAAACAGATATAAGTGCTGTCGCCATTGCGATTCCGGCAGACGGCCCATCTTTGGGGATTGCGCCGGCCGGAACATGAATGTGAATGTCCTTATTTTCAAGAATATTTTTTTTGACCCCGAAAGAAACAAGGTTGGCACGGGCATAACTCAGGGCCGCCCGGGCAGACTCCTGCATAACTTCCCCGATTTGGCCAGTGACGATGAGTTCCCCCTTTCCATCGATTAATGATGCCTCTACATAAAGCACCTCGCCACCGGCCTGTGTCCAGGCCAGACCGGTGGATAACCCCACCTGGCTATTTTCCTGATCCATTTCAGGAAAATATTTTGGAACCCCCAGGTAGCTTTGCAGATTATTTTTTGTGATTCGAAACGGACCTTTATCACCTTCGGCGATTTTCCGTGCTACCTTGCGACAAAGGTTGCCGATTTCGCGTTCAAGGTTCCTCAACCCAGCCTCGGAAGTGTATTCAGATACGATTTTAGATAATGAGCCTTTACTGATGGACAGGGTTTTCGACTTTAAACCATTTTCCTTTATCTGACGCGGTATGAGGTGTCTTTGGGCAATGGTCTTTTTTTCATCCTCCGCATATCCGGAAAGCGTAATCACCTCCATCCTGTCAAGGAGCGCTGATGGAATCGTATCTGTAAAGTTGGCAGTGAGGATAAACATAACCTTGGAAAGATCAAAGGGTATATTAAGGTAGAGGTCGCTAAACGACGAGTTCTGTTCAGGATCCAAAGCCTCTAAAAGCGCTGAGGAAGGATCACCTCTGAAGTCAGAACCAAGCTTGTCAATCTCATCCATCATGAAAACAGGATTGTTTGCACCGCTCTGTTTAAGACCCTGAAGGATTCGTCCCGGCATAGCACCTATATAGGTACGTCGGTGACCTCTGATTTCAGCTTCATCCCGTATGCCACCGAGGGAAATCCGGATAAATTTTCGTTTCACTGCGCGAGCTATGGCCTGACCAAGGGATGTCTTCCCAACACCTGGTGGGCCAACAAAACATAAAATCGGACCCTTCATTTTAGGGTTAAGTTTACGCACACTAAGGTATTCAAGAATACGATCTTTCACATGTTTTAGACCAAAATGGTCTTTATCCAGAACCGTTTTTGCATTCTTGATATCAATGACGTCTTTAGTGGTTTTACTCCATGGCATCTCAACCAGCCAATCCAGATATGTGCGAACAACAGAAGCTTCTGCAGAGTCAGAATGCATTTGGTCCAGACGTTTCAGCTGCTTTAAGGCTTCTTTGTCTGCACCTTTTGACATCTTGGCCCTTTTTATCTTCCTTCTATAATCATCTATTTCCTTTAATTTTCCGTCGTCATCTCCGAGTTCCTTGTGGATGACCCGAACCTGTTCCCGTAAAAAATAGTCTCTTTGACTTTTCGAAATTTCATCTTTTACATCAGACTGGATTTTAGCCTGCATGGAGGACAATTCCACTTCTCGCGAAAGTAGCTCATTAACTTTTTTAAGACGCTCAACAGGATTGATCAGTTCGAGCAAAATCTGGGATTCATCAATTTTTAACTTCAGGTTTGAAGCCACAAGATCTGCTAGTTTCCCCGGATCATTCACACTCTCTAGAATAACACCGACATCGTTGTTCATCTCACCACGCAGCGCCAATATCTTTTCGGAATGTTCGATAACATTACGCATCAATGCTTCCATCTCGATATTGATCTCATCAACCGCCTGATCGGGAATCCTTTCAATTTTTACACGATATATGGATTTCTTTGAAACATATTTAATAATCCTGGCCTTTTCGATACCCTGCACAAGGGCTTTGACGCGTCCATCAGGTAGTTTTAGCATCCGCAGGATCTTGCTTACAGTTCCAACCGTAAATATTTGTTCAGGGTTCGGGTTTTCGATATTTGGATCTTTTTGCGCGGTTAAAAACAAAAATCCGTCTTTTTCCATGGCCTCCTCGACAGCACGTACCGATTTTTCACGGCCGATAAAGAGGGGGAGGAGCATGTCGGTAAAAATCACAATATCCCGAACGGAAATCAAAGGAAGCGTATCGGGAATCACTGCATCTTTTTCATCTTCATCAATAATGCTGATAAGATCATCTTTGTCGGTTTCAGCCATTCTTTCTCCTATAACTCTAATGTAACATCTTGGAATTTCTGCAATTTAACGAAAATATAGTACATTTATTGAAGCTTGAACGCTTGTCTCGAATATGGAATAATGGAATAGTGGAATGCTGGAAGGTCGGTTTTTAAAAAGATATTATCCATTTTTAGTTTTATCGTCAACACAAATTCTACCATTAATCCAACATTACATTATCCCAGAACCCATTATTCCATTGTTCCAGCATTCCATCATTCCAATTGGGACGAAGCCCCTAACCTTTATGAAACCATTAATATAATAAAGCACAATTTCGGTTTGACAATGTTTATATGTATAAATTCATTACCTCTTTAAATTAAGGTTTTTGACAGCCTCTTTTCTCCGAATTTCATGGGTATCATCACCTTAACGTTAGGCACTTTAGTTCACTTTAGACACTTTAAACTTTTGCATGCATAGAATGAATAAACCAAGATATAAATACGTTACTGTATTTAAGAATATATGAACTAAGTGATTGTTTATAAAATTATTTCATTACAATGATCCAGCAAGGGTGAATAAATATTCATTGAGATTTTTTCAAAATCTTTATCCAAAGGATCATTTTTGCCAAAGCAACGCTCAAAATACGGATCTTTTGACTCTCCTCGTGAAAAATCGCTCCCACTCCATTTTCTATTTGCAGCCTTCAAGGCTGACTGCTGTGTCCGATTCTTCAGCAATATCTTACAAACATATTCAAAGGACGATACAGGGAAAAAGTGCAGCGGCTCTGACATTCCTTTCCAGTAAATATTGAGCAGGTATTTTAGAATATCTAAAGCACTTGAAACATGTGTAAATTCCCAGGCGGCATCTTTGCATAGCAAAAAGCTCTGCATAGAGCGTTTATCTTCAAGTAAAGCACAAATAATAACATGATATATCCATGTATTTAATAAGTATTTGGGTTTTGTATTTGCATATATGGTTTTGATCAGACCGTTTTCGTAAACATCCGTAACAGGATCGAATATCCTAAAGCCTGCAATGTCAAGTTCAACATCAAGGTCTTCAAGGCGGTGGCCTTTGGTGTGGTCTTTAATTTTTCGAACAAAATCTTCGGCATCCAAACTCAATTCATTGTAAATATATTCTCCCACTTTCCCATGAGGGAGTTCTCCGGAGGCCTTTATTAGAGGATAAATATCTTTCAGACTTGATCCTGAGAGTCTTGTTGTCACAAGTTCCTGATCCAGCATATATTTTCCAAGATGATCTAAACGGAAATTTTCTCTTTCATCAAGGACATCTGCGCTATCATGCAGATATATTCCCAGACGTTTTTCAAGTAGATATTTTGCAGGATTATTGAAAAAGATGCTTAACGCCTTAATGGAAAGGTCTTTCCATTCTTTGTCGGGTTCGGGCAGCTTTGTTGAAATCAAAGGAAGCGCTTCTTTACGGTCAAACATTTTTGAGCTTGCGATAAAATTCTCGTAAGAGTAGCTGAACAGCTTGCTGTTGTTTTTAAAATATTCCGTTGAAAATGCTTGAAGCCGGTGAAAAATGGCCACCTCTTCTTCTGAAAATCCAAATCCCTCGTTGATACAATCTATGAGTTCACTCACAAGGACAGAGGGTGGAATCCTGGCGTTATCCTGGATGCTCTGGCCTACATAAGTGATATAGAATTTATTTCTTGCGGATAGAAGGGCTTCCAGAAAAAGATACTTGTCGTCATTTCTTCTGTTTCGATCGCCAACCCTAAAATGTTTTGCCATAAGATCGAATTCAAGTGTTTTTGTCTCGCGTGGGAAGGCACCGGTGTTCATCCCCACAAGACAGACGACTTTAAACGGGATACTTCTCATGGGGAGCATCGCGCAAAACGTCACACCGCCGGAAATAAATCCCCTGCGAAGCTGTTTATCCTCAAGAAGACTCCCTATAAAAGATTTTGCGACATCGATTTTTATGGATTTGTCAAAGCCGGACAATGTTTCTTTTTTAGACATATCCTCCAAAATACTTCTGAGAATCCGGATCTCTGGTTCTGAGTCTTGCTCTGGGGTAAAAAACTGTTCGATAATATCTGAAAAAACAATACTCCAGCCACTTAATGTTCTGGCCTGATTTAGATAATCCACACTGTTAATCAGCCGGTCTAAAAACCCTATAAATTTACCCAGAATCTTTACCTCACCGCCCTCGATATGATCGTAAGGAAGAATTCCGGAGAACATTTTACATCCGAAACCCGGCATTGCATATCCTAAAAGTAGTCTTTCAATTCCGGCCTTCCAGGTGTTTTCCGAAAAAACCGGGAGACCAAGCTTGCGGCGGTGTTCTGCATCGATTCCCCACCGGATATTGGTTTCTTTGATCCAGCGTTCCAAGATTTCGATTTCCGATTCGGATATGGCGAATTTTTCTTTAATTTCCGGCAGCTCAAGCAATGCCATGACACGGTTTGCACTCAACCGGCTGTTTTCAAAATCGAGTATCGACATGAATCCTTCAATAATGCGACTTTCTTTCATGATGCTCTGGTCCGCAATTGTGAATGGAATCCGCTTTTTTTCATCTATCTCTGCTCCGAACACGGCCTGAACAAATGGCGCATATAAATGGATATCGGGTGTCATGACAATGATGTCTTTGGGCAACAGATCCGGATCTTCTTCAAACATGGCAAGAAGATTATCGTGAAGAACCTCAATTTCCCGCATTGGACTGTGGCAGGATTGAATCTGAATAGAGGAATCAATCGTAGGGGGTGGGTCATGGGTGTTGGGTGAAGGGAAAGAAAACCGTCTGCTTTTTAAATTTAAAATATCCGACTGGATTTTCTCAAGTATTGTATGGTCTTGATTCTCTTTGAACAGTTCGAAAACCTGACTGTCGAAATCACTAATCAGTGAAATAAAATTTCTACCCAAAGTCCCCATGGAAGCCAGCAGCCGATGTCCTTCTTCAAGATAAAGATCTTCTGAGATGTCATTCGATCGAGTATGTTTTTTCCTTATCTTTATAGTCTCCCGACCGGAAACGATATCTCCCCAGTACTCTTTACACGGGTTCATTAGAAAAAGGTTCACCTGAGAATGGCGTGATATTTCAACAAAGGCCTTAAGATGAAAAAGTGGCAAATAAGATATCCCGAATATGGAAACACGGCTGGGGAAATGGTCTGTCTGACGTGGTGATTTTCTAATCTCTTCCAAAAAAGCCTTCCAGAGCCCGGCGCGATGCAAGTTTTCCTTTCCGAACGAAAGCTTGCGCCATAGATATGCCTGCCAGTGATGGTCCCTTCCTTTTTCCCAATTGAATATCATCTCGGGTCTGAAAACAAGATACTGGTCAAACAGATCAGCGATTCTTTTCGAAATCTGAAACAGTTTCATCTCGGTGTTCTCATCTACAAGATAACGTTTTAAACTTTCAAAACCCGGCAAGTAGATACATTCAGGAAGAATATTCATGATCTTGAATGTCATTGTCAAAGGATCAAAGGAGGATTCCTCGGGTAGATCCGGGATCGTTTTTTTAAACATTTCCTGTAAAAATGTGTTGGGAAAGGGAAAAAAACAGTTTGCGCAGATGCCGTTATGCCCGGCAAGTTCCATGGCCACCCAACGCTCCATTCCTCTGCTCTGAACGACAATAATCTCTGGAGAAAAAGTCGAAGAAAGCGGCGCTCTCACGATGAGTGCCAATTGTTCGGCAAGGGTTTTCATGCAGTTGCTCGTAAAGATATTAAGACCGTTCATTGGATGTATACCTCGGTTGAGATCATACTATAAGGATTTTTAAATATAAAGAGATTTTCGTTTCGATAACACATCGTTTGTTTTTAATTTCGCTCTGTTAAAGGCAAAAGAAAAATGACTTTGAACAAATACCTTGACTTTAATGCTGTTTTTTAATTACTTGAATAGATCTGTTCAGGTGCTCGTTTGAGTTTAATAGGGAACCCCGTGAAATTCGGGGACGGGCCCGCCGCTGTAATCCCACCTTTTTCCAAATTTTATTGGAAAAAGGAACCCTTTTGGCCATGGCGTACCACTGTTCTTGTAGGAACGGGAAGGTCGCTAATAGGGCAGGAAAGTCAGAAGACCTGCCTGGACAGAGGCTGAAGCCTTCGAGGATATGAGGTGTCAAATGATCTTGAGGATAAAAAGGGACATTCCCGGATCGATGTATTTCGGTCCGGTTTTTTTTTGAGTAAAGGAATGATGTAATAGTTTAGTCCTTTGAAACAAATCGATTTCATAGAGGCTTCAGGTATGATTAAATTTTTGACTGGAAGCTGTCTGAGTGGATTGGGGATCGTTTTGAAAGAACCATAGACGATTTACCTTTGTTGATGAAACCCTCTGTTAAAGCAGAGACTTTTATTAAGAGCCCAGATGGGTTCTTTCATTACGAGTTCTTTCAGCAAAAATTTAATTATACCTGAAGCGGTAATGTTTTTAAAAAGGCTAAATGCTACGAAATGATAAAATTTAGATACATAACGATCGTTTTCATGTTGACGGGATTGCTGTTAATTTCAGCGAGAGCACCATCTGTTGCCAAAACCGTAACAGATCAGTTGGGACGGCACGTCACGGTTCCGGATAAACCTCAGCGAGTAGTATCGCTTGCCCCGAGTATCACGGAGATTGTTTTTGCTTTGGATCAAGGTCACCGTTTACAAGGCGTGACAACGTACAGTGATTTTCCCCCTGAAGCCGTAAAACTACCCAAGGTCGGTTCTTATGTTCATCTCGATCTGGAGAAAATAGTGGCCTTGAAGCCGGATCTTTGCATTGCAATCAAGGACGGCAATCCAAGAGTGATCGCACAGCGGCTCGAGTCTTTGAAAATACCCGTATATGCAGTGGACCCCAATAATTTAGAAACCATCATGAAAACAGTTCTGGAAATCGGCACACTTCTAAATGCCAAAGATCGAGCCAATCAACTGGTGCAGAACATGGATTTGAGGATTCAAAAGGTAAAGTTTCTGGTTGCAAAGACCACACATCGTCCCAGGATCTTTCTTCAAATCGGTGTTTCGCCCATCGTGTCCGCGGGGACCCACACCTTTATCCACGAACTCATTGTTATAGCCGGAGGGACCAACCTTGCGGCGGGCCCCATACCGTATCCCCGGTTTAGTCGTGAAAAGGTTCTGGCACTCTCACCGGAAATCATTATCATCACTTCCATGGCACGAAGTGCGGTATTTGAAAAGGTCAAGGCAGAATGGGAAAAATGGCCCAATATGCCCGCAGTTCGAAACCAGCGCATTTATGTTGAAGATTCCAATTTTTTCGACCGTCCCACGCCCCGGCTGGTGGACGGTCTCGAACTATTAATAAGGCTTATCCACCCGGAGCTTATTGACAAAATCCAGTGAATACCAAAACCCCTATTCTCATCAAACGAGTCGTAACAGCTTCATCTTTGCTGATACTATTACTTGGTTTTGCCATGGTTCTGGGAATTTCCATGGGATCTACAGATAGTGGAATCAAGGATGTTTTTCAAAACTTGCTGGGTACAAAAGAACCGGGATCCATGCTGTATACGATTATCTGGCAAATCCGCTTTCCAAGGGTGCTTCTGGCTGCTCTGGTGGGCGCTGCACTTTCTCTGGGAGGTCTTGTTTTTCAGGCCTTGCTTCGCAACCCGCTGGCAGAACCGTATATTCTCGGTATTTCAGGAGGTTCGGCTATCGGCGCAATTATCGGCATCCTTATGGGCTTTTCCCGGTTCCCGGGTGTAAGTCTTACAGCTTTTACCGGAAGTATCGCTACACTTCTTTTAATACTGGCCATGTCTTCCGGACAAACGATCCTGAAAAAAGATGCACTTTTGCTTTCAGGAGTAATGGTGAATGCATTTTGCGCGGCAGTGATTATGTTTTTAGTTTCCATGACCCAGGATTCCAGACTCCACAACATCATTTTCTGGCTGATGGGGGATCTTTCCATGGTAGATATGAAACATGTCGGGATTCTTGCTGCAACACTCTTACCCTGTTTTTTTCTTGTTTTCTGGCTTTCCAACCCAATGAATCTGCTTCTCATGGGCAAGGAAATGGCACAAACACTGGGCGTAAACATAAAAGTGGTAACGTTTACGCTTCTGGTAGTGACCTCATTTATGGTAAGCGCAACAGTGTCATACTGTGGCCTTGTGGGATTTGTCGGTCTTGTCATGCCGCACCTGCTTCGGCTTGTTTTTGGTCCGGATCATCGGGTGCTGGTCCCGGCATGTGTATTTGGCGGAGGCACCTATATGGTTTTTTGTGATTTACTGGCACGAACGCTTCCAGAACAGGGAGAGATGCCTGCAGGTGTTATAACTGCCATAATCGGTGCACCGCTGTTTATCTATTTATTGAAAAGATCCAGCAGATGAATAGGGCAATTACTGCAAAAAATCTGAGTCATTCATTTGGAGAAGACCTGGTTCTTAAAAATGTTTCCTTTCAGGTTCCAAAGGGAGATTTTTTTATTATCATCGGTCCCAACGGCTCAGGTAAAACCACATTGATGAAAATAATATCCGGACTTCTAAAACCTCGAAACGGTGAGTTAAAGATCCTGAATCGCTCCATCGATCAGTATCATCGCAAAGCTTTAGCACGGACTATTGCATTTGTTCCTCAGATGACTTTTGCAGATTTTCCCTTTACTGTAACCGAGATTGTGCTCATGGGGCGTTCACCCTATCTTGGCATGCTTGGACTCGAGGAAGAAAATGATCTGGAAATTGCAAATCAAGCCATCGCTTTTACCGGTTTGGAAAATCTGGCGCATCGAAAACTGGACCAGCTAAGTGGCGGAGAGCAACAACGGGTCTTTATTGCAAGGGCCATTTGCCAAGAGCCCGATATTATACTTCTGGATGAGCCCACAGCATCTTTAGACCTCGCCTACCAGGTTCGAATAATGGACTTGATGGAACAACTTAAAACAGAAAAAGGCATTACCGTTGTGATGGTATCCCACGATGTCAATCTTGCAGCCATGTATGCCGATCATTTGCTTCTGCTGCATAATGGCCAGGTTCTGTGTCAGGGGCTTCCGGATAAAGTGATCACCTACAAGACTTTGGAAGCAGCTTATGGATGCACACTTCTGGTGGACGAAAGCCCTCTCGGCAAAAGTCCACGGGTGACATTGGTTCCCCGGAAATATTCAATTAGGGAGTAATTTGTGAAAAAAACAATTCTTGTTATCGGTGGATGCAGGAGCGGCAAAAGCAGCCATGCGCTTCATTTGGCGGAGCAGATTCCCGGACAAAAGATCTTTCTCGCAACCTGCATGCCCAAGGACAAAGAAATGGAGCAGCGGGTGTTACGCCACCAACAACAACGAAGCAGTGCCTGGGAAACCCTTGAAGTGCCGGTTTTTATACCTGAAGCCATCCATAAAAACAGTATAGAAGGACATGTGATCCTTGTGGACTGCCTGACGCTGTGGATCAACAATCTTATCTTGGACGACGATAAGCCGAAAAACATTGACAACCATATTCAAAAGCTGACCCAATCCATTGAAAAGGCCGAATGCCCGGTGATTTTGGTATCAAACGAGGTGGGAACCGGTATTGTCCCTGAGAACAAACTGGCCAGGCTGTTTAGAGATATTACTGGATTTGCCAATCAGAAAGTAGCAGCCTGCGTAGACCAGGTCATATGGATGGTGGCAGGTATTCCTGTGAAAATAAAATGAAACGTTTAATCGCTGCATTACAATTTTTAACCATCATACCTTTGGGAAAATCGGCAATTTATGACCCCAAAGGTATGATCCCGTTTTTTCCTGTTGTGGGTATCATTATCGGTGGATTGTTGTCTATTTTTGATCATATCGCCCTAAATTTCTGGCCGACACCGATAACCGCAGTTCTCGACGTTGTTTTACTTGTTGTTATTACGGCCGCACTTCACCTGGACGGACTGGGAGATACTGCCGACGGTGTTTTAGGACATAGAGGCAGAGAAAAAG